>VBFM01000343.1:0-4182 GCA_005882595.1 Chloroflexota bacterium | reverse complement strand
AGGTACTCGCGTTTCATTTTGGCAACGGGCGCATCAAGGATGATCTCGCCGTGATTGATGACGATGGCACGGCGGCAGACCTGCTCGATATCCCCGGCATCATGCGAGGTTAGAAAGACGGTGACGCCTTCCTCCTTGTTCAACTGACCGATCAGGTCACGTATACGCTGTTTGGCAATCACATCCAACCCGATCGTCGGCTCATCCAGGAAGAGGATGGAGGGTTTATGCAGCAGGGCCGAGGCCAGTTCGCAGCGCATACGCTCCCCCAGGCTCAGCTTACGCACCGGCGTGCGCATGTATTCCTTGATGTCGAAGCTTTCGATCAGGAAATCGCGCATTTTGCGGTATTCGCGCATATCCAGTTCATAAATCTGGGCCAGCAGGTTGAAGGTATCCTGCGGCGGCAGGTGATACCACAATTGAGTTTTCTGCCCATAGATACTGGCTATACGAAAAGCTAGTTGACGCCGCTGCTTCCAGGGAGTGTATCCGAGGACAAGCGCGCTGCCAGAAGAGGGGTACAGGATGCCAGTCAGCATTTTAATAGTTGTGGACTTGCCAGCCCCGTTCGGGCCGATGAAGGCAAGCACTTCACCACGCTCCAGCGAGAAACTAATGGGTTTGACAGCTTCTCGCTGGCGATACTGCGGAGCGACAAACGAGCGCAAACTGCCCGCCAATCCAGCCGCGCGTTCGCGAGTCTTGAATGTCTTTGCTAAGGAGTTCACCTCAATGATGGACATCCGTCACCTCCTCGTTTCAATTCATTCGTAACGTGGGAACAGCAAAGGTCCCGCTTTTACAGAAGTCAGCGTACGACTTCCCCATGTCTCTTCACTCGTCCAGGCTGCTTCACTAACCGTATCTAAACCAAGCTGGCTCATGATACGATGAGAGGCACCTGGAATAAATGGAGCCAGGTAAACTGCCAGCAAGCGCATGGCTTCCGCCGCCGAATAGAGTACAGTATTCAGCTGTGCCTGCTTTTCAGGTTGGCTTGCCAGCCGCCAGGGTTCGCTTTGTTCAAGGTACTGATTCGTACGGCGCACGAATCGCCAGATGATATTTAAGGCGTTACCAATCTCCCAGGCTTCCAGAGCCGTTTCGGCCTGTTGACGTGTTTCGGTGGCTACTCGCTGCAGGTCGATTTCTAAATCACCTGTAGGACCAGGGGCGGGAATCGATCCGCCGCGATAGCGCTGTATCATGGTGACAACGCGGTTCAACAAGTTGCCCAGGTCTTTGGCTAACTCGTCGTTATAGCGCTGAATTAACCTGGCGCGCGAAAAATCACCATCTGAGGCGAAAGACAGGTTACGCAGCAGGTAATAGCGCACGGCATCAGCGCCAAATTCGTCTACAAGTTCCACCGGATCAACGATGTTGCCGGTGGTTTTCGAGATGCGCTGTCCTTCCAGGGTAATAAAACCGTGTACCGCTACCTGCCGTGGCAGCGGCAGCCTGGCAGACAGAAGCATGGCGGGCCAGTACAGGCAGTGAAAGCGCGTGATATCCTTGCCTACGACATGGGCGTCAGCGGGCCAGTAGCGCGCAAACTTCTCCCTGTCATCGGGGAAACCGACAGCCGTCAGGTAGTTCGTCAGCGCATCGAACCAGACATAGATGACCTGCGAGGAATCACCAGGTACGGGAACACCCCAGGCTTCATCGATGCGACTGGCGGGACGCGATACGGGGAAATCCCGCAACCCCTGGCGAATCATTCCTATTACTTCAGACGCTCTCACAGCAGGCACGATAAAATCCGGGTGTTCATTGATATGAGCAAGCAGGCGATCACTGTATCTGGACAGAGCGAAAAAGTAATCCTCCTCTTCTATCCAATCAGGTCGCACCGATGGATGAAGTGGACATGCGCCATTCACCAGCTCTTCATCTGCGTAGAATGCATTACAGTTGGGGCAATACCAGCCGGAATAGATCGATTTATAGATGTCTCCCGAGACCTGCGCACGGCGAAACATCTCTTGGGAAGCCCGGAAATGCATTGGCTCCGTTGTGCGAATCCAGCGATCATAGGAGATGTCCAGCTTCGTCCAGGCCTGCTGGAAGGCTTTGTCCATGCTGTCTATCCATATTGGAAGATCCACGTGATATTCCCTGGCAGCTTTCACGACATGCTGGCTGTTCTCGTCAAGCCCCATGCTGAAGTATGTATCGTGTCCTCGCAAGCGATGGGAACGCGCAATTACGTCAGCTGCCACTTTTTCGAGCGAGTGCCCGATATGCGGAGGACCATTCGGGTAGTCAATCGCAGTTGTGATGTAATAGGGCTTGTCGTGTGCTTGTGCTTCCATTGTCCTTTTCCCTTCTCTCTCATTGCCAATAAAAAAGAGGGGCGTAAGCCTGTCGCTTACGCCCCTCATTCGCTTTGTACGAATAAATCTGTGTTCAAGTATGTATCAACAGTGTGTGTGCAGAGGGCAGCGACAATCCGGCGGGTGCTTCGATAAGCATCCGATAGACGAACATGGACATAGGCATCATAACACTGAAAGTAATGTGTTCCTGCTGCATATGCTTATCCTCTTCTCACGCTATTGTCTCTACATCTCAATAACTCTGTTATCAATATACCTGCAACCCATAGGCTTGTCAAGGCGATCAACTGCCGGGTGTGGCGTGCAATCCTGCGACATTTACTATCACAAACTTGATATCACCCGGTGAGGAAGGCAGGGCATTCCCAAAACCGGAGGTATTGATGCTGATCTTTGTTACCCCCTGCTGCTTTAACAGCAGAGCCATGGTATCTGCTTGAGTTTTGCCAGCGATGGACTGCGCTAAGCTTTGCTTCTGGGCAGTGCTGAATTGGTAGACCCAGATACCCTGCACTTCGACCATATACGATACCGCGCCATTGTCGGTCGGCAGAGACGCAACAGCCGGGGTGCCTGTTACCGTGTCACCGATCAGCGCATAGTTAGCGCCGAGTTGGGAGTACGCATCAGCGCCGAGCAATTGGGATGCCATAGCTTTCATATCTTGCGGGACATAGACTTCAACCGAACATGTAACCGCCACTTGCACTGTAACATTTGCTGCTTTATCGTTGGCCTGGTGATTCGACTTCACCCTGGGCGTGCATTGAATATCCTGGACTGTTTGCTCATTTGCATGTATCTGGTTCTGCACGACCGCCTGCGCGCTCGACATGAGCTGAGTTTGCAAGGAGTTCGTCACGTTATCGATGTCACTTTGCTGCACAAAGGTAAAGTCCTGGGCATCCTGGCCGCCGGTAAATGCCTGTGTATTCTGCGCATAAAAGACGATACTGGGATTCTTTGTAAGGTTGTAGTAATGATTGATATCGTTAGCTGGAATGTTGCCACTTTGCCCGGGATTGTCCGCTGTTGCGTTAAAAGTCGCACTTCCCGAAGAAACTGGTTGAGTAACATTGACTGTTACGTTAACCCCGCTATTACTTTGGATGAGGAGAAAAGTAGCAGGTACCGTTCCTTGACTTGCAGTAATCGTTACCTGTCCCGTTGCTGTAGTCGCGTCCTGGTGCTGTGTACCCGTCGCATTCACCGTCATCGATTTTGTTGGTGTGGTATAGGATATGATACGCGCCTGCACCTGCATTTGAGTGGGGTCGGGAGTACCCGTTACCGCCAGGACGGTATAGGTTTTGTCCAGGTGCTTACTCGCCGGAGTAATTGTCACAGTGGCGGCGGATGCGGGAATAATACCGAGCAGGTACGGTACGAGAAACGGAAGGCTGCCAATAATAAGGAGGACAACGAGGGCTACCAGCACAAAAGCTACCAATCTCCTGGGCCACCTCCTGCGACTAATAGGAGCGCCACTCCCGATGATAGCACCGCTCTCACCGGTAGGAATAGGAGTTGGGCCTGCGTCCATTGAAGCTAAGGCATGAATCTCCTCTTTACGCTCAACTAGAGGAGATAAAGTTCCTGTTGAAGCCAGCGCGATTGTCTCTACATTAGGGCCTGCACCGGATACGATAGGCTCTGGAGAGGATTCAGCAGGTGTATCCGCACTGAATGGCCTGGTGATAGCAGCCGACGCGGTAAGCGTAGGTGTTTCCGCGAGCATGGTTGGAGCTTCGTCGGAAGTGGCGGGTACTCCATTATGCGAGGATGCAGATAGCATTGTGATGAAGGCTCTGACGTTAGCATGCCGCTCGGTGAGCTT
>VBFM01000342.1:572-6629 GCA_005882595.1 Chloroflexota bacterium | reverse complement strand
AATTGGCTTTTGGGCAGGTGGTCAAGTCTATAGACACGTATCGTTTTCATAGGCTACTCTTCTTTTTCTTTGCCCGAAAAGTGGTAATGCGCTTTATCCCGGGAAAGATGAGAGGGAGGGGATCGCTTTCGTCCCGTCCCCTGAAGGGAGACGGGACTTCCCGCTCCATTGTTAACCCCAATGGCCCGTTGGATGAAAATAACTAGCGTTGTAGGTTGTTGGTTGTCAAAAATTAACCCGCTTCCGTGATTTGGTATCTTTTCTTAACGGAAGTGTTACCAGGAACCTTGCCTGAATATGTTACAGTTCCGATAATTGGAAGAGACGAAGCTGCATTCTCGGGGGAGAATAGACAGGAGGACATATGCAAGAAGAAGACCAGACCATTCCAGAAATGGTCGATGCTGTGCGCGCCGGGAAGTTGAGTCGGCGCAAGCTGATCAAGACCCTGACCATCATGGGCGTGTCCGCGGCTGGCGCAGGCGCTGTAGCAGCGGTGGCTGCGCGCCAATTGACTGCTCACACCGCTCCATCTACGCCAGGTGATAATAACGCGCAGCAGCATATCCAGCAGCATGAGCAGCACCTGGCGAACCAGGCAACCGGGGATGTGCAACAATTACATCATGATTATCACGAGGATGCCATTGTCGAAGATAGTATGTACCCGCATCCGATCGCTGGTCGCGCGGCTATCCTGGCCCGTAAGAGCGCGGGGTTTGCTGCTATGCCTGATATGCGCATCACTGTCACCAATCGTATCGCCCGTGGCGAGCAGTTAACGGTCGAGTGGGTTGCCAGCGGCACGCATGTCCATGATTATCCCGGCCTGCCCGCGACTGGACGTGCGTTCTCTATTCCCGGTGTCACGGTGGTGGTCCGCCGCGATGGCAAGATCGTGCGCGAATCGCTCTACTATGATATGGCAGAGGTACGGCGGCAACTTGGTACGAAATGGTGAGATGCCTTGGAAGCATATGAGCGGTAAGCTCCGGGTCTTTTGAATAATAGATAAGGAAAGTATCCCTATGACCAATGCTTCTGCTCAGCTTGCTTTAGAGGACGATCTGAACGATATAGAGGCCCTCCAGGTGCCGACCAAAGCGGTCAATGCAGGGTTTCAAATGCTCTTGTCTCTGGCGAACCTCGTCATCTGGCTGAGCATTTTGCCGATCGGCCAGATCCTCTTGCCTACGCAGATTGCGGCTCTAGGTGCGGCGAATAAGTTCACGAACCTGACCATTGCTACAGTTGTTGGTGTCCTTGCTGCGGTCATCACCAATCCCATTGCCGGTGCGCTCAGCGATCGTACTACGTCGCGCCTGGGTCGGCGGCGACCCTGGTTTCTCGTCGGATCCATGCTCTCGGCAGTGACCCTGGCGCTGATGGCCAACGCCACCAGCTTTGTCGCACTGGTGATCTGGTGGGCGATCTTTCATATTGCGGCCAATGCGATACTGGCTGGACTCTCAGCGGTCGTCCCCGATCAAGTGCCCTTGCGCCAGCGTGCGACGGTCTCGGCATTTGTCAGCCTCTCCTTGCCTCTGGGAGCGGTCATGGGTGCACTGCTCGTCACCCGCGTCGCCACGTCAACACAGATGTCCTATTACATCTTCATCGGCCTGCTGCTCGTGGTCATGATGCTCTTCATCCTGGTGCTACGTGACAAGCCGCTCCCCAAGGAAGCCGCACCGCGCTTTCATCTCGCAACCTTTCTGGCAGGCTTCTGGGTCAATCCAGTCAAATATCCTGATTTTGGCTGGGCCTGGCTCACGCGCTTCCTGGTCTATCTGAGTTACTTTACTGCACTTGGCTATCTCTTGTACTTTCTGCAAGATGCGGTGCATTACCAGAAGGCAGCGCAGGGAGTCACCACCTTTCAAATCATCCTCACCGGTACACTCCTTCTCTCCTCGGTGGCAAGTGGTGTGCTCTCTGACAGGCTCCAGCGTCGCAAGGTCTTTGTCGTGGGTGCCAGCCTGGTGATCGCGCTCTCCTTCCTGATCCTGGCGTTCTTCCAAACCTGGCTTGCTGTCGAGCTTGCCGGTGGAGTGCTTGGTCTCGGCTTTGGAGCCTATCTAGGCGTCGATATCGCGCTGATTACCCAGCTGCTGCCCTCGGCCAACTCTCGTGGGAAAGACCTTGGTGTGATCAATATTGCCAACGCTTTCCCGCAAATCGTGGGTGTCAGCATTGCCGCCATCGTGGTGAACACGTTTCACAGTTACACGCTACTCTTTGTACTTGCAGCCATACTTGCTTTGCTTGGGGCGGGGCTGATCCAACGCATTAAGAGCGTGCGTTAAGAAATAGGTCATGTCTGTCTTCTTATGTACCACTTCTTGATAGGTGACTCGTCCTTTTTTGGCATTTGGGTCTGTTTCCTCGTCTATGTAGGCAGCGGGAGCGCCCGTCCCGTTTAGGGGACGGGGTGAAAGCGACCCCGCCTCTCTTGTCTCTCCCGAAACAGAGCGCATGACCGCTTTTCGGGTAGAGGAAAAGAAGACGAACATATGAACACAGTTCGCGTGTATCAACTCAATCACCTTGCTCCGGTGCTCTTCCAACGTCTCAAAGAGGCGCAGATGGAAGCGGCGCGGGTCTGGAACCTGTGCATGGAACTGCACAAGGATGCGCGTATGACCCATGCCCGCTGGCCCGGTCGCCGTGAGTTGGAACAGGCGACGAAAGGGAAGTTCGCCCTCAATGCCCAGACCGTCCAACAGATCACCCATACCTTCCTCGCCAACATCGAGACCACCGGCAAGATACGCCGCCAGCATCCCGAACTGCGCATGAAGTACCCCTGGCGCATCAAACGCTTCTACCCGGTCAAGTGGCCCGCACAAGCGGTACACAAGCAAGCGGGGCGTGTGGTCTTGCCGATGGGCAGAGGGCGACCCTCCCTCGTCTTGCCCATCACTCTTCCTGAACATGCTGGCGCGTGTACGCTGGTCTGGAACCGGGGTTACGCCCTGCACGTCTGCATCGAGGTGGAGGAGGCCGAACATGCCCCAGGCACGGCCATCGCGACCGTAGACCTGGGAGAAATTCACCTGGCTGCCATCACCACGAACACAAGCGCCGCCTTGCTCGTGACCGGGCGCGGCATCCGCTCGCTCAAACGGCAGCGCAGCAAACAGCTGGGGCACCTCGCCAAAAAACAGAGCCGGTGCCAGAAGCACTCGCGCCGTTGGAAGAAGCTGCAATGCGCGAAGAGCAAGGTAAGTAAGCGTGCCGAGCGGCGCATTCGGGATGTGCGCCATAAAGCGACCAGGGCCGTGATTGACTTCTGTGTTGAACACAAGGTCGGAACCTTGTTCATCGGCAATCCGCACGGCGTGCGCAGCCGGGACACTGGACGCCATCACAACCAGCGCATGTCCGGCTGGGAGTACGGCAAGGATATTGACTACCTCACCCACAAATCCAAACAAGCTCGCATCTCGTGCTTCACCGGCTCCGAACGAGGAACCAGTAGCCGGTGTCCCCGATGTGGGCATCGTCACAAACCCAGAGGCAGAACCTGGGCATGCCACGCCTGCGGCTTTACCGGCCACCGCGATCTCGTTGGCTCGATCAATATGCATACCCTTGTGTTTGGTACCCATCCGAAGTTTCCTCGTTCCTTCACGTATCTCCGTCCTGGCAACCCCAGGAGGAGTAGTCGGGCAGACACGCCCCGAAGTTGTCTTGGTCAACCAACGGTTCAACCACCTATCGTGGATACGGTCTCTCCGGAGACAGGCCACCCCGTTGGCGTTGCCCAGAAGCCCGTCCCTTTCTAGGGGACGGGAGTGTCACGTGCCTCATAGTGAGGAAAATTGGCCAGAATCAAATCCTATACACCTATGACGATTGAGTTTTACTTTACAGCTGGTGTATAAGCAGGATTGTAGTATAGCAGATGGTTCAGTTTTTGGGTACTGATTTCATATCGGAGTTTATTCAGTTTTCTTGACTGGTATGGACTTCCGTTCTATAGTGGTAGCGACACTATCTGGATGTATTGATTTGTTGCATTGGGGCAACCTGGAGCTTATGAATAATCTTAGAACCTACGGAACTCCCCCGTATCAAGTAGCTGTCATTCACGGAGGACCTGGCGCGCCGGGAGAAATGGCCCCCGTGGCAAGGGAGCTTGCTTCGCTGTGCGGCGTGTTGGAGCCGCTCCAAACGAAGGCCACCCTCCGGGAGCAGGTGGAGGAATTACGAAGCGTAGTAATAGAGAACGGTCAACTTCCTATCACCTTAATCGGCTACTCCTGGGGAGCCATGCTGGGTTATATCTTTGCTGCTCATCACCCTGCCCTGGTCAAAAAGCTCATCATGGTCAGCAGCGGCGTCTTTGAGGAGCAATACGCTGCCACTATTATGGAAACGCGCCTGAGCCGCTTGACTGAAGAAGCAAGAGCGCGGCTGGATGCGCTGATGGGCGCGTTGGATGATCCAGCGAATAGCGATAAGAATGCTACCTTTGCTGAATTCGGAGAGATTCTTTCCGGGGCAGACTCCTTTGATCCCTTGCCCCATACAAATGAAGTCATGGAATGCGAATTTGCACTCTTCGATAACGTCTGGAACGATGCCCAGGAGCTGAGAAAGAGTGGGGAGCTGGTAGCAATGGGGAGAAGCATTCAATGCCCGGTGGTGGCAATCCACGGGGACTATGACCCCCATCCCTCCGAGGGCATCACCATCCCGCTCTCTCGGGTGGTCAAGGACTTCCGCTTTCACCTCTTAACGCACTGCGGGCATCATCCTTGGTACGAGAAGGAGGCCAGAGAGCCATTCTACGCACTTCTTAAACAGGAGTTGCAGTAATTTCATCTTTCCAATTTGAGGGATTTCTCTCAGATGCAGTAACGAATTGATCTGTTTCAAGACCATATCATTGAAAGACTAAAATGGCGTGAGACAGAGGTAGAATATGCTGGTTGCTTCTCTCCCACACCTTAGAAGAAAGAGGATGATATGAGCATCAACGAAGAAGAAAAAAGGCAGCGCAAGGAAACAATCGCGGCCCTGCTGCATCAAACGGCTGAGGACCATCACGTCGCCTATAAAGAAACCGATGGAGTCGATCCAGATTGGTCGATCTGGTACTCAGGCCACCTTCTGGAAAACGGCTTCGATAAGTTGCTCGATGCAACATTGCTGAAAAGCGATTTGATTTACTTGCTGGTGCTGGCGGATAAACAACAGGCGAGCGAGGCCCCCGGCGCCCATTGGGAAAATTATTACGCTGACTTTTTTGGCAGCCGCTATCTGAAGTAGGGGCGAGGGGGCCATTTCTGTCTCCTCACGCTAGCTGCGGCTGGTGATCTTAGCGATGCGCTGCTGGAAATGCCTGCGCCAACCTTCGGGCAGGGCCTGCACCTGTAGCGCGCGCTGTAACAATGCCAGATTGTGCTTCTCACTCTTGTAGAGGCGCGTGATGTCCGATACCTGTGATGGGATCTCCGGCTGCCACCTCGCCCTCCTCCAGGACTGCAAAGTAGAAACCGGTCAGGCCGCTATCGAGAAAACGCTTCAGCATGTCGTCGCGTCCAAACTTGATCCCAAGTTTATAGCAGGGCAGGCGTGGCTGAGTCACCGTCAAAATTGCGGAACCGACGCGAAAGCGGTCGCCGATATGCACGGTGTCGTCCACCAAACCTGCCAGCGTGAGATTCTCGCCGAACATGGACCAGGGGAGATGCATGTTCGGAAATTCCGCGCGCCAGTACGAGTAGTACTCGGATGGGTAGGCATAGACCGCCTTGTTCTTACCCCCATGAACCGTCAGGTCGGCCTGGCGATCGCCGTCGAGGTTGAGCCGCCGCACGGCGACGCGGCCTGCAACGGGTTCCTTAAAGATCGAAGTCAAAACCGTTTTGCCTTGCCACACTACCTCGCGTGGAAGCCCGACATTGACGGAGACGACGCTCATAATATTTTCTGGCTGCATTTTCTTGCCCTTTCTATGCGCAAGCACAGGACTCCTTCCCCAGCAGAGGAGGAGTCCGATGTGATGTTGTATAACTGATCTTGAATAGTTCGAAGAAATAAATAGGC
>VBFM01000342.1:0-530 GCA_005882595.1 Chloroflexota bacterium | reverse complement strand
TCCCCAGATGCCTCATAACACACATGGTGCTATTTTGGTCTGACTCCAGGTCCCCAGGCCGTTTTCCGTCTGGTCGTAGCCACTACCCTGGACGGCATGTTCAGGTTGAGGCCGAACAAGCGAAGTGCCTCTAAAACGATATTCATCGCGGAGTTCTCATCCCGGTCGCCGACGTAGCCGCAGTCAGGATCAGGGCACACAAAGACGCGATCTTCAAGGGTCAGATCCGTTTTGCGAGCGCCGCAACAATGACAAAGCTGGCTGGATGGGAAAAACCGATCCACCTTGATCAGCATCCGGCCCTGTTGGCGGACCTTGCTTTCGAGCAAATCCAGCAACTTGCCCACTGCTGCATCTGAGAACGCACGTGAGAGACAGCGATTGCGGATCAGTCCTTTGACATGCAAATCCTCCACTGCCACGATCCCGCTGGTAGTCGCTATCTCTGTGGTCAGCTTGTGTAGCCAATCCAATCGCATACACGCGATCTCATAATGTGCCCGGCCCACTTTCTCTTTCGTCTTGAGCCA
>VBFM01000341.1:7387-10312 GCA_005882595.1 Chloroflexota bacterium | reverse complement strand
CTCGTGCAGGTCGTAGATCAACTGGGCAATATCCTCGATACTGTATATGTCGTGATGCGGAGGCGGCGAGATGAGCGATACGTGCGGCGCGGTATGGCGCAGGCGAGCAATAAACGGCGTCACTTTACTCGGTGGAAGCTGCCCTCCCTCGCCGGGTTTGGAGCCTTGCGCCATCTTGATCTCCAGTTCTTCGGCACGCACCAGGTACTCCGTTGTGACCCCAAAACGCGCTGAAGCTACCTGTTTGATCTTGCTGCTGACAGGGACTCCATTCACCTGCTCGTGGTACCAATCAGGGTCCTCACCGCCCTCGCCTGTATTATTGCGCCCGCCTATACTGTTCATAGCCGCGGCGATGGTGCGATGCGTTTCGGGACTGAGGGCGCCCAGCGACATGGCGGAGACGACGAAACGGGCACGAATCGCTTCCACCGGCTCAACCTGCTCCAGAGGGATAGGCGTTGCCTGTACAAAGGTGAGCATATCACGCAGAGCAGTAGGGGGTCGTGAATACACCAGCGCAGTGAATTGCCGGTAATCATCCATATCCCCACTTTGCGCGGCTTTTTGCAAAGGCCCGTACAATAAGGGGGTTGTAGGCGTGATACTCGGCATCACGGCGAAAACGGAAGCGCCCAACATCAACCAGCTTGCGCCTTCGCCCGCTCGCCTGGCGACTCTCTTCGATAGGCGGCTGCTCTGGCTCGATCCTGCCTGCCCGCTCGATTTCCTGCCCGGCAATCTGAGTGAGAGAGATGGTACCGGGATGAGCGGCAGAAGACGCGAAGCAGCGCTCGATGAGACTCGCTTCGAGACCAAGCACCTCGAACAGTCCCGCCCCGATAATGTTACGTACCGTCGAGATGCCCATACGCGCCATCACTTTACGGAGGCCACCTTCAATGATGCGCACATACATTTCTGCTGCCTGCTCGCCTGTAAGATGCTCAAGGCGCCGTTCTCCTGCCAGCGCGCGCACGGCAGCAAGCGCCAGCGTGGGTACCACAGCCTCGGCCCCGTAGCCGAGCAAGAGCGCGATCTGATGGACATCCCAGGCGGAGCCGGTTTCACAGATCAGGGATACATAGGTGCGCAGTCCACGCCGGACGAGGGCCTGGTGGATCGAACTGATGGCAAGTAGCATGGGCACCGGGAGTTCGGTCAAACTGGCATTGCTATCGCTGATGATCAGTAGTGAGACCCCCTCGACAACAGCCGCTACCGCTTCGCCGTCCAGACGATCCAGGGCAGATTCGAGCGCGGCCGGTCCAGCGCGACCATCAAATGTAGCTAAGAGGGTATGAGAGCGAAAACCCTGTCCTTCCAGGTCGCGTAGTGTCGCCAACTGCGACTCGCTGAGTACGGGCGATTCCAGGTGCACCAATCGCGCGTGCAGCGGAGTTTCGGTGAGCATGCTTTGACGGCGACCAAGATAGCAGTCGAGAGACATCATCACCTGTTCGCGCAAGGGGTCGATGGGAGGATTGGTCACCTGCGCGAAGCGTTGATGGAAGTAATCCGAGATGGAACGCGCCTGGCGGGAAAGCGAGGCGAGCGGGGTATCGTCTCCCATGCTCCAGACAGGCTCTTTGCCGTCTGTCAACATGGCTTTCAGAACGAATTCAACGTCTTCGTGAGTATACCCGAAGAGCTGCTGGAGATGGAACAGGGTATCGGCGGAGGGGGAATGAGCAGAAGATGACGTCAATGGCTGAGGAAGTTCTTGCAGGCGAACCAGGTGCGTATTTAGCCACTCCTGGTAGGGCTGGCGCTGAGCCAACGATGCCTTGATCTCCTGGTCGCGCAGCAACACTCCATGCTTCAAATCGACCGCGATCATCTCACCAGGTCCCAAACGGCCTTTCTCGACGACCTCGTGTGCCTCGCAGGGGACCACCCCCGCTTCGGATGCCAGAATCAGCAATCCATGCGAGGTGAGGGTATAGCGTGCCGGGCGCAACCCATTGCGATCTAAGGCCGCACCGACGATTGAGCCATCGCTAAACATAAGAGCGGCAGGCCCATCCCATGGCTCGCTCAGGCCTGCATGGTATTCACACCATGCGCGCTGCTTGCTATCCTGCGCAGGATTTTGCTCCCAGGCAGGAGGGACCAGCATTTGCATACTCTGCAGGAGGTCACGCCCGGAACACGTGAGCAGTTCCAGCACATTATCGAGCTGACCGGAATCGCTTCCTCCTTCTTGCACGACAGGCAGGAGATCGCGGAGTTTACTTATCCAAAGCGGAGAGAACAAAGCGCCCTGGCGCGCCTGCATCCAGTTACGATTGCCCTGGAGCGTATTGATCTCCCCATTGTGAGCAAGCAAACGCATCGGCTGCGCCAACGGCCAGGAGGGAAAGGTATTGGTGCTGTAGCGCTGGTGAAAGATGGCGAAGGCGCTGGTAAAACGTTCGTCGGCCAGGTCGAGATAAAAGCGCGCCAGTTCGTCCGGAGCCAGCAATCCCTTATATACGATGGTGGTATGCGAAAACGAGACAATATAGCAATCGTTGATGTGCGCCTCCTGCAAACGTTGCTCGATCAGGCGACGAGTGTGATACAGGGTGCGTTCATAGTGGATTACCGGGAGGTGCTGCGGACGCGCGAGCAATACCTGCTCGATAGTCGGAGCGGTGGCACGAGCGCGCTTACCGGGGACAGTATAATCGATAGGTGGATGGCGCCACCCCAGGAAGAGCAATCCATTTTGCAGGCATGTCTGCTCGATAATCTGGCAGCTTTGTGCGTAGGCGGCGGGCGAGCGCTCTTGCGATGGTAAAAAAATCATGCCCACCGCAAGATCATCACAGGGTTCAGGTGGTGTAATGCCCCTTGCTGTCAATTCCTCACACAGCAGCGCGCGGGGAATCTGAGTAAGCAGGCCAGAGCCATCACTGGTTTCCGTGTCAGCGTCTTGAGCGC
>VBFM01000341.1:489-7322 GCA_005882595.1 Chloroflexota bacterium | reverse complement strand
TGCCGCAGGCATCATGTTCCCAACGGGGATCGTACAGCGGATAGGTAGCATCAGCGATTGGGCGCGCGTGCATAGAGAACCCTCCCGAAAAACTTGCAGATAGGTTTCAAGTCAGGAGGCAACTACGTTGGAGCCAGGTGGTATTCGACGAGCAAACAGCGCTCACCGAATGTCTTTCACTTGCTTCTATACCCCTACATGGGTTGGTCATGGTCAAAATACTGCGCAGAGAGCGCAATTTGAGGCATCATTGAATCTTGAAGAGCTTCTCAACTCATAGCAGAACGTACACTGTTCTATTGAATGGAGTGTAGCACAAAATTTGGGTATCGACAAGTATGCTTTGCGCCCGGCCTCCATCCAGCCTAATGGATCACATGGTGCATCGTCTGCGCAAGGATTCCAAACGCAATGATCGCGAGACAAATGGCAAGGGTTATTACCACAGCCAGTATCACCTGCCTGCGCGTATTGCTCATGTGAGGGGCGTCGGGTTTGTAGGGGACAGGAATTACAGCATCCAGGTGCTGGAGGTCTTGTAACATGCCTCTCATGGACTTGTAGCGTCTCTCCGGGTCGCGACGGATAGCATGCATCACAACTGTTGCCAGAGGAGGAGGAATAGCCGGGTTGAATTTCTGGATCGAGGGAGGGTCCTGCGAAACATGCTGATTGATCACTGCAAAGACATTTTCGCCCTCGAATGGTACGTGCCCACAGAGCATTTCATAGAGCATCACACCGACGGCGTAGATATCGGCGCTTGCATATCCACGCGCGCCCTGCAATTGTTCTGGAGCCATATAATCGGGCGTTCCGACCGTTCCCGAAAGGCCGCGCCAGGTCACGCGCCGCGCCCCCTCCAGCAAGGCGACACCAAAATCGATAATTTTGACGTTGCCGTCTTCCAGCAGCATAATGTTTTCGGGCTTGATGTCGCGATGAAATACGCCGTGTTCGTGGCAGTAGGCCAGCGCGTCACAAATCTGCGTGGTGATGCGTATAACCTCGTCGAGCGGCAGTAATTTGGGGGAAGCAGCCTCTAGTATCTCACGCAGCGTGCGGCCCTGGATGTATTCCATCACCAGGTAATGTTCGCATCTCTGCTCGTCAGTGTTTAAAAGGCGCTGGACATGCGGGTGATGGAGGCGGCTGCCGATCTCCGCCTCGCGTTTGTAGCGCGGGAAACTTGAGTACTACTTTCTCCTGGTTCAGTATGTCCTGGGCAAGGTAGACGTTATTCATGCCGCCATGCCCGAGCATACGTATAATCTCATAGTGGTCGACCCGCGTACCGCTTGAATAGGTTGTCGTCATATCTCCCGTGTGATGTTGCTTGTATGAACAATCCTGGTTTGTACTTTAGTATAACATACTTGCATGGGGACGTGCTTTATCGTGTCCGTTTTGGTTGGGCAACACTATGGCGTTCATGAACACAATCAGTCGTGTCTCTATGCAATAACGCGAGGAAGCAGCCAAAAATGGAAAATGCAGGAGGCGTAAACCTCCTGCACGAATCTATCGTGTGTCTCGCCGTTTTTACGCTGGCGACTCCACTTCTACAGGAACGGGCCGAACAATGCCGTTCTTTTCCTTGTGGTCTTCGGGATGCAGGATTGGTACGCCGGTCACCACCTGGCGGATCCACAGGAAAGCAAAGCCGATCACCAGCCAGGCAATGCTGAATCCCGCTGCGATAATAGTATCAACCTGTGTACTGCCGCCGCCCGCAATGGCGAAGTAGATCACACCTACGAGCATCAGCACATTCAATATACCACCTAATCCAGGAGCCAAAACCGTGGTAAAGATGCCGCGTGCCTTGACTCCAGCGAAGGCGACGATACAGATGAGGCAGGTCATGCCATACAGCAGGAAGGTGCCAATGTTGGAGATCAGTGTCACCTGTGTCAGGTGATCAATGCTCAACACACCATACGAGCCGAGGACGGCGGAGATAACGGTCAGGACGATCACGCCTACATGCGGTGTGCGGAAGCGACCATGCAAGAAGCCAAACACGGCGGGCAATTCGGTATCTTTGCCCATAGCGTGTGTGACGCGTACACCGGTATTTAGACAGGAGAGAGACGTTCCGATCAACGCGATTACCACTGTAGCAGCCAGAATGGTGGCGAACGCTACGCCGTTGCCGCCCAGCATCTGGTTGCCGATGATCTGCGCCATGTCACCGATGGGCGCGCCAGAACTGAAGGCGGCGGCAAAACCCGTACCCGCGCTATTGTTATAGCCCGTGTTTATAAAGAAGTTGGCGGCGAAGTATTCGATGAAGTAGAAGACCACTGCTTGAATGACCAGCGACAAAACGACGGCGCGCGGGATATCGCGTCCGGGATTTTTGGACTCGGCTGCCAGCGCGGTGGCAGACTCAAAACCCACAACCAGCAGGATGGCGATAGTAGACTGGAAAATGAGTCCGCTCAGGTCATGCGGCGTGATGACACTCAATGCGCTGGGATGCAGGTACTGCACATTGGGATGTGTCGTGCGGTAAGCAACGGCCAGGATGGAGAACGCGAGGAGGGCGACGATCTGGATGACGTTAATGACGATGTTGGCAACGGTAGAGCCGGTCACGCCAATGAAAGCGATCAAACCTACAACGGCGGCAAACCCCACACACACCAGCACTTCCTGCCACGCTGCTCCGAAACTGGGATCAAAGGTCTGGATAATATACGTGATGACCAGGCCCATAAAGGCGACCATCACGCCGGGATAGACCCAGTAATACAGATGTGATGCCCAACCGACAATGAATTTGGCGATGCGGGCAAATTTGAAGTGGCGATGTTCTTCTTTGTGGAGGATGGCTGCTTCAGTGTAATAGTAAGAACTGCCCGTTCCGCCTTCGGGATAGCGTTTGGAGAGCGCGGCGTAGGCGGTGGCCGTTAATAATGCGATAGCGGTTGCTATAAAGACCGAGGCCCACATGTTCAAGGCCGAGCCAGGGGCGGCTTGCAACTGATAGGTGGTCCACAGGAATGCGCCGGGCGCGATCAACGCCATAGCGTTAATAGTGACACCGGTCAGACCTAACGAGGGCTTCATGCCAGTGTCTTGTGGGGCTTGAACAGACATGGTAATGTACTCCCTTTGAATCGAATGACTTCACACACCGCTGGCCTCATTACCATGTTGTAAGCCGCGCAGCTCCACACGACGAGATTGAGTTGCAATCATTGCCTGGCCCAATCCCTTAGTCCAAAGTATAATAATTCTCCTTACGCGGTGTTACATATAAAATAGCAGAAGTTTATTGCTAAAAATTCGTACAATTTGCACAAATTGACTTGTAATAAGGGCAAATTTTCTTATGTTCCTCGGAGTAATACCCGATTTTACACCGTTTTTGGCAGCGTTATGTTATTGTGTATTGTGCATATTATATGAATTTATAAATGAGGGCCAGGCTTCCTCCATCATTTATACCGTTTGCCACAAATTTTCTCTTACGAGTTCACAAAAGAGAAACGTCCGTTGGGCCTTCCCTTTATTTTTGAAATATATAAACATGTGTTATACTTATGTTGAATAGTCATGCTCATCGTGTATTTTAGAGAGAGAACGAACTTCACGGGCATGCTATGATTTTCACTCACGCTAGTATTTATAGGATGCAACGGACAAATGGGAGAGACGCTGAACCTGCAGTTTCGGACTCGTGAGGATGGCACATTTGAATTGCAGGTAAAGGAAAGCTGGTCCGGGCATATCGTCAAAGGCGACTTTATCCCTCCGTACAACGCGAGACAACTGAATGCCCTCCTAAAAAAGCTCAATACCCTGGAGAGTGATGATCGAGAGTTGCGTGAGATCGGTCAGCGCCTGTTTCTAGCCTTATGCGGTACACCTTCTCTAGGCGCCAGCCTGCGCGATTCTGCGGAACACTCGGTGCAGGCTATGTTACGCAGCGTCATTCAACGCACGCTGGGCAGGCGCGGAACCGTTGCCCTGACGCTCAGTTTTGCTCCCGAATGTGATGAATTCGTCGCGTATCCCTGGGAATTATTGCACAACGGCGAACATTTCCTGCTGGCCTCTGGCGTGTTCACACTTACGCGTGCTCTGCTGCGACCTGATATGCCCCCTCAGTGTGAATTACCCATTTATCCCCCGTTGCGCCTGCTCTACATCGGCTCCTCACCCATCAATTGCCCGTCATTGGAAACCGAGCAGAGCTTTGAAAGCTTAAAACGTGGCCTGGCACCTCTCATGGAAATAGAAGATAGACAACTGTTCTTAGACAGGTTGGAACCGCCTACCTTTGATGAACTTGTACGCTATCTCAACTCTGTTGGCGGTGCCACCTCATTTGACGATGAGGAGACCGCCGTTCCCTGTTATGCTATCCACTTTGATGGCCATGGTGCATATGGTCGTCTTTGCCCGGCGGAAGATTGTGATGTATTGAATGACGTTGACGCTCGCAGATGCAGCGCGTGCGGCACGCCACTCTCGAAAGTCAAACCGCAAACCTATCTCTGCTTCTGTGATGATGAAGGGCGCAACAGATTTATCGACACCGAATCGCTGCGCGAACTGTTTGTCAGCACAGATGTGCGCTTAGCCGTCTTCTCAGCCTGCGAAACCGCGCACTATATAGAAGACAGGGCGCAGCACAAACAGCGACGCGCAGCCGTTGACGCGACGCTAGCTACGGCGCTGGTCATGGCACAAGTGCCTGCGGTAGTCGCCATGCCCTTCTCCATTCAAGACGATCTCAGCCCCACCTTTATGTACCACTTCTATGACGCGATCGCCCACGGGCGCACGCTGGAAGAAGCGCTGGCACGCGCGCGCCAGGCCCTGTTACCGATCAAGCAACATAGCTGGTTCGTGCCGGTACTCTATAGGCATGTTGTTGAAGGCGAAGAAGGCCCGGTCGCGCTGCTGGTAGGGCGCGATGAACCGCAGGAACATGATCACCCCTTATCGCACCTGGGAGCTACCAGCACTTTTATCGGTCGTGAACGAGAAATCGAGGAGCTAACGACCCTGATAGAGGAAGCTGTGGGAGGTGAAAGTAGGAGGAGGTCAAGAATCCATCACTTTGCACTGACAGGTCCGGCGGGCATCGGCAAAAGCGAACTGGCATTTGAGGTGGCACACCGCAACCTAGAGAAATTCCCAGGTGGCATCATCGGTATTTCCTTACAGGGGGGCAAATCGCTTGGTGAAGCGCTGCTCGAAATTACGCACTCCCTGCATATTCACTCCAAATCCATGAACACTTCTGATACGGGCCATTGCGAACGCACTGTGCTGAATGCTTTTCGCGGACTGGCCAACCGAGACCATGCCTGCCTGCTGCTGCTCGACGGCTTCGAGGAGATACAGGAGCATACCGAGGTTGGAAGCTGGTATCGTTTCCTCTGTTCACTGCCCGAACAGGTCGTGGTGTTGCTCACGTCGCGCTCGAACCCATCAAGCGTGGCGGCGCTGGAGGGAGCTCCGTGTCGCTGGTACGAATATCCCGTCGGGAAAATGGCGAGTCAGGATATTCTCAAACTCTTTGTCGAGCTGGCTTCAGGCAGCGGCCTGGATGAACGCATCCACCTGTCCGAGCCGAATCAGCAGGCCATCCTGCACGAAATCTGCTCACTGCTTGACGGCTATCCCCTGGGGGCGCAGTTGATCTTCGGCACTGCCCGTCCTATTCACGGCGTTATCTACGCGCCTGAGGCCGCCACGCGCTCGCTGGAAGAAGTGCGCGATGAACTGCGCGAAGCTCTGCCGGAAGGCATGTGGGCGCTGCTGGATATTGCCTATCATCGCCTCTCACCCGCGGCGCAACTCCTGTTGCCCTACCTGTCGGCCTTCAAATTGCCCTTTAGCCATCAACAAATTGTGATGCTGGTTGCGCCTGAAACGCCAGCCTCCGCGCGAGCAGTTGGTCGGCTGGAACATGAGCATTACCTGCAAAATACTCACACGACTCATGCTACCAATAACGCTGAAACGGCGTCTCTCGGCGGTGCCGATATTCCGATGGAGCTCGCGAAAAACTGGCGGGCGGCGCGTGATGAACTGGTGCGTTCTTCCTTCATCCAGTTTGATGGACGGGTCTACACCATCCACGCGCAGGTGCGCCATTTCGCGCTGGAGCATCTCCCGCAGGAAGAACGGCGACGTGTGCACCGCGTCGTGGCTACGTACTATAGCAGCCTACCGCAGCCAAGCCCCGCTGAGTGGTTTGCGGCCTTTGAACACCTGGAAGACGCGGGTGAGGCGGAAGACCTGCACAAAGCCATCCACTTGATTGTGCGCGCGGCCTGGGCGCTGCGTGACAGAGGGCATACCTCAGCGCTGCGGAGTATGCTGCAACGCGCCCAAAACTACGCGTTGAGCCTGGGTGATACCTCCGGTGAAGGGCAGGTGCAATATTGCCTGGGCGCCATTTTCCGGCAGCTTGGCAAATATCCAGAAGCCCTTGGCTGCCTCACACGCAGTTTGACGCTGCATCGCGCGCAGCATGAGCGTGACGAGGAAGCCTGGGCGCTCTATGAACTCGCCAGGTTATTCCGTGAAGAGGGGCATTATATGCAGGCGGGTCAACATGCTGAGCAGGCTATCCGGCTGTTTCGCGAGACCAACGATGCGAAAGGAGTGGCCTGGATGCAGACCGTGCTGGGCGAGGTGAGTCGCGGTCACGGCTACTATTATGACGCGCTGGGACACTTTGAGCTTGCCCTTGCCGCATTCCGCAACCTGGCCAACGACGAAGGGTATCCCTGGACCTTGCGGGATCGCGGCACCGTCTATGAAGCGCTGGGAAATTATGCTGAAGCACTGGCGGATTTTGAAGA
>VBFM01000341.1:0-412 GCA_005882595.1 Chloroflexota bacterium | reverse complement strand
TGAGCGCGCGAAGACAGCCTGTAACGAAGCCATGGCTATTTTCAAGGAGCAGGGAGCGCGCCGGGGCGAGGCCTGGGTGCTGCGCGTGCTGGGAGATCTCGCGCGCAAAGAGCATCGCTATAACGACGCGCACGCCTATTATAGACAGTCGCTCGCTCTGTTTAACGACCTGGGTGATCGGCTAGATGCTGCGCGTGCGCTTAATGGGCTGGGAGCGATCTCATTCACGGAGAGTGAATATCCAGAGGCAAAGGAACACTTTGAACATGCACGCGCCATTGCCCACGAACAGGAAGCGCGCCAGATTGAGGAACGCGCACTGCGTGGATTAGGTGATGTTGCGCGCGGCATGCATCAATTTAGTGAAGCCGAACGCTATTATGCTGAAGCAGCTACGATTGCTCGCAACCTC
>VBFM01000340.1:0-5834 GCA_005882595.1 Chloroflexota bacterium | reverse complement strand
GAATCGGCGCCGAGACCTCTCTCAGGTGACCCAGGAGTTCGTCCACCGATGCAAACTCGAAGGTCACCGTAAACTCTCGCTGTACACCTTCGCAAAGCCAGCCTCACGCAGCACCTGCTCCAGTCTTGTCGGTTCGGAGAGAGCGAAAGGGTTTGGGCCACTGGGGAGCGAGGGCGGCTGGCCCAGCTCGCGGCTGAGCACTGAGAACGGTAATGAGATCATAGGCACGCGCTGCGGTGAACCCCAAACGGCGGCTGCGAGCCAACCTCCTGGAACGAGACTGTTCCTGAAGCGCGCGAGCGCACCCACTGGATCGTGGAAGAACATGAGCCCCCAGCGGCAGACCACCGCATCGAAGGAGTCGAGCGGCAGGGCCGCTGTCTCAGCGTCTCCTTCAACGAACTCGACGGTACGTATCCCGGCCGCCTGCATCCGCTCGCGCGCCACTGCCAGCATCTGCGGCGCCTGGTCAATCGCCACCACTGAGCCGCTGGGGCTCACCCGGCGTGCCGCAGTCATCGCCGGTTCGCCGATACCCGTCGCCACGTCGAGGACCCGCTGGCCCGGCGCGACGTGAGCCAGCTTCATCATTCGATCACTGAGCGGCTGCGCCCCCTGCTCAAAGGCTGCCCACCTCCTTCGCCAGCCCTGCACAACATTGCTCCACTGCTCGCGCTGCTGTGCCTTGAAGACCGCTGGGTCAATGGGTGTGTCATCCATGGTGCTGTCCTTTCCTCGTGTCTACGGAGACTTTCATCTCCGGTAGCACAACGCCTCTTGACCAACAAAAAGGCCCGATTCCCATCGGAATCGAGCCTCCGCTCATGCGGCTCTACCCCGACAAGTGGCACAGAACCACACGCTCATGCCAGGAGGCGTGACCGCCATCCCGCAACCAAGCGCACCCTCTGTGCGGACTCATTGAGGTAGAGCACGGGGATCGCCTCGGCGAATGCCCTACACCTGCAACGACTGTGCTACTGCTTCAACTGGTCTTCAATCGATCCCCATCTTCGCCGGTTTCCTAAGGACGAAGCGTGTACTTCGCCCACCTGCCTCTATTGTAATTCCCTCGCTGCAAGGTGTCAAGTTGCTTCTCTCAGAGGCAACCTGGCAGGTTGACAAGAGCGCGAAAGTAGTTTACACTTAAACTATCAAGGACAGGGAATGAGGGCATGAAGCATCAACTGGAGCTGGGTGTCCGAACCTGGCTACATCTGAACCGGATCACGCATACGGTGCAACGGCGTCTCACGGCACACCTGGAACGCTATGAGCTCACCCTGGCGCAATTCGGGGTGCTGGCCCATCTTCAGGCTGCGCCTCACATCTCACAGCAGGCGTTAGCTGACTGGCTGTTTGTGACGAAAGGGAACATCGTCGGGTTACTGAACCGCCTGGAGGATCGCGGGTTAGTCCAGCGGCGGTCCGACCCGCAGGATGGTCGCACGCATCTGGTCTGTCTGACGCCACAAGGCGCCGCGCTGGCCGCACGAGTGGTGCCGGAGCACGAGGAGCTGGTGGCGGCGTGTATGGCGGTGATCACCCCGCAGGAGCAACGCGCGCTCCATCAGTTGGTACACACGCTTGACCGTGCTCTGGGACCCACCTAAATTTTTTTATCCAAGTAGTTTACATGTAAACTACTTGAAAGGAAACGATCTTGGCTACACAATGTACCCATCTAGACCAAATACGACAAGTTACACCCAGCGCGAATGGCTGTGAGGATTGTTTGAGAATCGGGGATACGTGGGTACACCTGCGCCTCTGTCTCGAATGCGGGCATGTCGGTTGCTGTGACGATTCGAAGAATAGGCACGCCACCAGGCATTTTCACGCGACCAACCACCCAATTATCCAGTCCTTCGAGCCAGGAGAAGACTGGGGTTGGTGTTACATCGACCAGGTAATACTCGAGTTTGCTTGATCGATTCGTGATTCTATAAACATCACAGGTGTATCTGAAGAAGATACCTGGCAAAGGAAAAAAGAGCATGGCACAACGAGCACATCTTGCGGTTCCTGTCAGTGAAAGAGACCACAGTCAAGGGCCTGCAACCGCCGCTATCACTCTGGTGCAGTATGGCGACTACGAATGCCCCTACACCCGCCAATCGACGACCATCGTGCGAGCGATCCAGCAACAACTCGGGGACCAGTTACGCTTTGTCTATCGCAACTTCCCACTCACCGAGATCCATCCCCACGCGCTGCACGCGGCTCTGGCCGCCGAGGCCGCCGCAGCTCAGGGGAAGTTCTGGGAGATGCATGATTACATCTTCCACCACCAGCATACCCTTGAGGATTCCGACCTGGCCCAATTTGCCGTAGCGGTGGGTCTCGATCTGCAGCAGTACGCACGCGCTCTGGCTGAACAACGCTCTCTCGCCCGCATCGGGGAGGATGTGGAGGGTGGCGAACGCAGTGGCGTGCAGGGCACTCCCACGTTCTTCATCAATGAAGTCTTGTATCGCGGTTCCTGGGAACAGGATGCCTTGCTGGCTGCACTGCAGGCAGCGAGCCGAACATCGTAATGCCCTCGAGGTGAGAAGTCAATAGAAAAGAAGAAGGAGAAAGGAGATGAATAGCATGGCATCACTGGCTTTTGTCTTCTCCCTGAGGGCAGGCAAGACAGAGGAATGGAGAGCCTGGATCGCGGAGATTCTGGGACCACGCCGAAGCGAGTACGAGGCATTCAGCCGTCGTGCGGGCCTCAGGACGCAGCGTGCGTACCTGCAACACACCTCGCAAGGGGATCAGGCGATCATCTACCTGGAGGGGGATGATCTCCAACGCACGTTCCAGCACCTGCGAACAGCGCAGGACCAGTTTACTGTCTGGGTCCGGCAACGGACAAAGGACCTCTTCGACGGGGTCGACTTGACGCAGATCGAACTGGGATCGCTGTCCGAATACGTCTTTGCTGGGCCCAGCACCCAAGAGGATGAAGCGAGTTATCACGCCTGGGAAGGGATGGAACGACTCGGCATGATCAGTCCATGAGAATGAGTCAGTCCGCACCTCTTCGCTGGGTGTTATTTGACCACGCGGAACCACAAATCGGTTCTCGTCGGGGACTCGAACACCCTCGTTCGTTCCAGTTCCAGCTGCTCATTGGCGAGAGGCTCGAAAAAGCGCAGACCTTCCCCAAGGAGGACCGGGACGAGGCCCATATGGATTTCGTCAACCAGCCCGGCTCGCAGGCATTGCTGAGCAGTATTCGCGCCGCCTACCACCATGACATGTTTGTCCCCTGCCGCGGCTTTTGCCTTCTCAATGGCACTTTGGATACCATCGGTAACGAAGGTCAGCGTCAGCTGGTCGTTCACTCCTTTGACCGCCTGTTCTGGAACATGATGCGTCAAGACAAAGATCGGCACTTGATATTCGTAATCTGTGAGGTCTCCCTCGGCCATGTCGTAGGCACGTCGGCCCATCACCACCGCGCCGGTCGTCCGTATTTCTTCTTGTAACATCTCGGTTCTTCGCAACGCTTCCAGATCCGGATACAGGCGGCTCACCTCACCATTTCGGTCACTCATAAACCCATCTAGTGACATGGTCGCACCGACAATCACGTTTCCCATGGTTTGTTCCCCTTTCCTTTGGCTCGCACCTCAACCCAGGCATCATACGCCGCCTGTCCTCCCGGAGCGTCAGGGACTATGGTGCTGGTGGCGGGAGAAACAATCGGTGCTCCGCCGGTGACCCGATTTCGTATTGGTCTTGATCGTCCCGGTCAGCCCCAAACCATACCCGCCCATCGCCTAGCAGACGATCGAGCTTGACCACTGCTGAAAACCACCCAGCAGGCCAACCCAGCAGGTTCTGCCCAAATAGCTTCGAAGAATGTCTCCCCCGGCTCTAGCAGCACGGCAGCCGGTCATCATTGCTTCTTGCTTCTACAAGTGTTTCGAAATGTTGCGCCGGTTGTCACTCGCTTGAGGAGCAAGGTACTCCCTGGCACTATCATCAGGCATTTTTCACCAGCGCTCATTTTTGAGCTTGCCCCTATTTGGTGGCTCTACCGTCTGCTCAATTCGTCGTAAACCTGCCCGATGCCGGACGGGAGGCGCTCCTCGTTGCTCCGAGGGGCCAGTTGCTGCATCCGCTGAGCTACTGCTGTGACAGTCGTCTCACGGTTCCATCCGCTAGCGATCGCTTCACCAACCTGCTCGCGTAGCGTGAGAAACCAGCGGCGCAGCTCCAACAGCGCGGCAGGGGTCTGTACCGGCCCGTGGCCGGGAATAACGTGCGCGGCTCCCAGTTGCTCGAGTTGTTCCAGGGCCTGTACCCAGTTCGCCGAGTTCCCGCCGGGAGGCATCGCCGGGACGAACGCATTGAAGAGGAGATCGCCTGCGAACAGCGTACGCGATTGGGGCAGCCACGCCACGCTATCGCTCGGGCTATGGGCGATGCCGAAATACAGCAGGTGGACCTCAATATCGCCAACGAACAGGATGGCCTGCTCGCGAAACGTAATCGTCGGGGGCGTCAGGATCACATCGCTGATGAACGCAGCCATGCGCGCATTCCGCCGCCAGTTGGCCAGCGTCTGCTCTCCATGATTGACCAGGTCGTGCCGCACGCCTTCGTGCGCGATAATCGGGCCATCGGCAAAGGCCTGGTTCCCATACACGTGATCACCGTGGGGATGCGTATTAAAGAGGGTCAAGGCCCCTTCTTTGCGGCGCTCCTGTGCAGCAGCACGTAAAGGAGCCGCTTCGGCACCAGCGATGCCAGAATCAACCACAAGCACACTTCCGCCCTGGTTGATCAGGCCGCGATTACAGACCCCACCCAGGGCCACGTTCACCCCCGGTACGATCTCTTGTAGGCTAAAATCAGACATACATTTTCCTTTTTTTCCACAAACTGCGCATCTCATGCGCCCCAACGGGTAACGGCGCTTCTTCCTAATGAGTGTATCACATGCTCACATACTACGCTGGCGCTGCACAGGATGAGTATGGCCGGCCCATGTTGGAGCAAGTAGGCAGAGATTGGATAACGGTTCCCAACGGAAAATCCATTGACCTGGACATGCTTGAAAGAGCGTTCTCTAGCCTGCTTCTTTCAGCCTTCATCGACCGCACGCGCATCACTTTGTCTCTGGCATGGGTGCGTCGAGAAATTCGGTGATCATCGAGGCCAGCCATTCGGCGCGGTCAGCGAGCGTCACATGCGTCGTGCCGGGGAGCACGGCAAGCTGGGAACGCGGCAGACCGACCAGATCGCCTACCACGCCGCCGCCGAGCAGGCGAAACATCTCTACAACGT
Organism: Chloroflexota bacterium; assembly: GCA_005882595.1. Lineage (GTDB taxonomy): Bacteria > Chloroflexota > Ktedonobacteria > Ktedonobacterales > Ktedonobacteraceae > VBFM01. The sequence continues at coordinate 551 of VBFM01000340.1, read as the reverse complement.
GTTCCGGGCGTACGATATCAGAGTCCCCGATGATGAGCAGGGTGGGCGCTTTGACCGACTGAATGGCCTCGCGTGACCAGCCCTGGGTAGCGCGGTCGAGATCCGCTATCTTCGCGACTAACCGGTCTTGCTGGAACGGGGAGCCATCCAGGTCTTCGGGTTTCATAGCCTCGGAGGCCTTCAGGAGTTCAGGGTAGAGGCCGTCGCGTCTATAGCTGGTCCCTCCTGCCCAGACGAGTTTGCGCACCAGGCTGGGAGAGCGAAGAGCGATCTCCAGGGCGACCGCGCCCCCCGAGCTATAGCCGAAGAAATCGGCCTGCTCGATCCCCAGATGACCCAGGAGAGCGGTGGTGTCCTCGGCCCATTGCTCTATACTGAATGGGCGATCAATGTCGGCGGTGTGCCCATGCCCCTGCTGCTCGACCGCGATAATCCGCCGCGCCGGGGAAAGCTTCGGCAGCACCTTGCCGAACGAGGTGCCAATGGTCGAGAGATTGCCGTGCAGCAGCACCAGCGGCCGACCGCTACCGTGTATCTCGTAGTACATCTCC
>VBFM01000339.1:0-4961 GCA_005882595.1 Chloroflexota bacterium | reverse complement strand
TGCCATCATATCCCGGACTGCCTGTGCCGCAGTTTCGCGCGTGGCTTACCCATGCCGAGAGTCCAACTCACGCATCCTATGCGCCAGGCACGACCTTTCAAATCGCGGTCTATGAGATCGGCGGCAACACGGGAACCTACGTCGATGCGCCATTCCACCGCTATCCAGAAGGGCAAGATTTTGCCGAACTTCCCCTGGAGAAGCTGGCGAACCTGACGGGTATAGCGGTGACAGTGCTTCGGGAAGGACCTATCGGGCCAGAGGCATTCCAGGGATTGGATGTGAGTGGAAAGGCCGTCCTGGTACGCACAGATTGGTCGAAGCGCTGGGGTGGTCCCGACTATTTTCGCTCGGGCCCTTTCCTGACTGCCGATGCATGCCATCTGCTCGTCCAATCACAAGCAGCGTTGGTAGGTATTGATTGCGCCAACATCGACGATATGAGTGATGGAGCCAGACCCGCTCACACCATTCTGTTGGGAGCAGGCATTCCAATTGTGGAACATTTATGCTCCCTTGACCAGATTCCCCAGGATAACTTTCGCTTCTTTGCTGTGCCACCAGCCATCAAGGGGGGCACCTCCTTTCCTGTTCGCGCCTTTGTTATATGTGAGTGAGGCAGTACAATCATCGTTATCAGCCGTTGTTTATAGTAACAACGCATGCGTTGATACTACCCAATTCACAAACTGTTGCTTCCCAAAGGTTGGAGTGATAGCATGGGATTGTCAATTAGAAAGGATCACATCATTTATGAGCGAAATAGAATATGAACAACTACAACATAAACGGCTGCATTTCCTGGGGATTGGCGGGCGAGGCTGCTCATCGATGGCGCAGATTGCTCAGCACTTCGGCGCACAGGTAACTGGCTGCGATAAATCGGCATCCTATACAACCCAGGCACTTGAAGAGTCAGGCATACCCGTACACATCGGACATAGCCCCGAACATCTTACAGATGCAGATGCCCTGATCTATCTACCCGCAGTCTTGACCTACGAACCTGATAACCTTGAACTGGCAGCCGCCCAAACGAGAGGTATTCCTACTTTGATATGGCAAGATTTGTTGGGGAGATGGGCAATGGGCAAATGCACCCTCTCGGTAAGCGGCGTTCACGGCAAGGGGACCACGACTACGCTGCTAGCCTACATGCTCCTGGACGCGGGCTTCGATCCCAACTGTTTTGTAGGCGCTGTCGTCCCACGCTTCAATAGCAGCTTTCGCCTGGCCGATAGCCAGTATTTCGTGAATGAGGCGGACGAATACAACTACAATTTCTGCTACTTTCACCCCCGTATCGCCGTAGTTACCTCGATTGAGTACGAGCATCCCGAGTTCTTCGCGGACGTAAATGCCATGCTGGTCGCCTTCGAGCGCTTCATTCGCGGCATGGATATGCACGGTGATTGGCCTTTCCCACCAACTGCCGTGATAAACGCCGGAAACGCTGGCTGCCGACAACTGATCGAGCGCCTGCAGGATTGGGCTGGACGCATCATCACTTACAGGGTCAAGCCATCAGAGTCGGTTCAAGCGGTCGATGAACATTCAGCTACCTACGTGGCATACGATGTGAGGGAAGGTGGCGGCATTACGCACTTCCAGCTTCACACCCAGGAACAGGGGGGAGATGTTCTTCCATCCGGCAAATTGATCCAGTACCAGCTACCCGGCATCTACAACGTAGAGAACGCTGTAGCAGCCCTGGCCGCTGCCCACGCCGCGGGTGTCTCCTTCGACTCGGCACTGAGTACGCTGGAAAACTTTGAAGGCGTCAAAAGGCGTTTCGAGGTGCGCCACCGGGGGCCGCTTGAAATCGATGGAGAAACGCGTGATGTGATCATCATCGATGATTACGCCCATCATCCAACAGCTATCTCTCTCACCCTGGAGGCCGTGCGCAAGCGTTTTCCTGGCCGCCGGCTGGTTCTGGCCTATCAGCCGGACATGTTCACCCGCACAAAGGCTCTGTTCGACGATTTCGTCACCGCTTTTCAAGGCACGGACGTGCTCGTCATGACCGATATCAACCCCGGACGCGAGCAGGATACAGGTCTGGTTCATGCACGTGACCTGGTAGCGGCCATCGCCAAAGGATCTCACTTCGCGCACACTACCGATGAGCAGGTCTTCTACGGCGGTAATCTTCAAAATGTGGAGACCATACTGCGTAAGGCAGTACGCTCAGGGGATGTGGTGATCATTATGGGGTCTGGCACCATCTATACGATCACCAAGCACCTGTTACACGAGTGATTTTATGTCTACTCCAAACGGTCAAAACAGTACTAATAGGTATAGTTTCAATCGTACCAATCAGCCTGGGAAGCTGCTTCTCCGATAGGTCGCACTTGACATTTCACTCGATTTATTTGTATCATTGGTTGAGTAGCACACCTGGCGATGCATGATCGGATAAAGGGAGTCGCCAGTAACCATCCTGGGCTTGTTTTCCACGCAATTTTTAGAGGGGGTCAGTGATGTATTGTGGCTCAGGCTAATCCACATCGTTCTTCCTGGCAAGGCACGCTGCGTGACCTGGCAAATATCGTTGTGACCATCCGCCGCTCCAGAGCGTTTGGCCGCCTCACGCTCCGCAATGAAGATCGCCTCGGTGTAGCGCATCTCTATTTTCACGCGGGGAAACTGGTACATATTATCAGCAATTGCGGGGATGCCAATGCTACGCTGCGTGATCTTCAAGGCTGGACACGCGCAATCATGCGTTTTGAGCGCGGCGCACCCTCAACCGGTGAGACGATTACCGAGGAGCAGGAACAGGCCTTTGATGCGATGATCTTGCATTTGCAAAGACGTGGGATCGTTGCCGCACCCAGGACTCCTCGTGTTGTCGAAGGGGCCGTTGTTAGCTCACAGAACGCTGAACAACTCATCACCCCACAAGAGTGGCGCGTGCTGGTCGAGGGCACTCGCCGGGTATCGATGGCCGTCGCGCACCTCATCGGCCCCGTAGAAGCCATGAACGTATTGCGCGACATTCTCGACGATTGCTCCTCCACATTTCCGGCTTTCGCTTCGCTACAAATCGCCCCTACAGGCTACCTGCAAGTAACCGATATCTCAAAATTTGACCGTATCCCTCGTGGAGAACTCCTCGAAGGTTTTGCAGCCCTTATTTCGATCTGCCAGTACTTCTGCTCGCCCATCATTGGCGAAGTCGAGGCGCATAAGCTCGTAATCCAGGCGCTGGGAGATGTTCGCACAGCGCTGATCAGCCTGGGAGTATTCCACATAGACAATGTGTTGCTATCGGGCAGTCAACCTCGTAGAGGATAATGCTCTATTCACCATACGGTATCCAGATATTCTTCACCTGTGTAGACTCCCGCAGAAACTCCTCGCCCTCCCCTTGCACGGTATCTAACCAGTCGCGTTTATGGCCATAGCTGACCCAGGTGCGCTTCATATTGCCAGCCGAGGCCAGTTCAACTTGCTTGCAGCCTTCAAGTGGGCCGAAGTACCACATGGCGTCTACATCATCATGGTCTGCAAGCACCTGGCTCAATATATCGCGCTCGCCCGTCACAATGTTGACCACGCCCGATGGCAGGTCGGAGGTCTCCAATACCTGGTAACAATCCGTCGCGCTCAAGGGTGACTGCTGCGACGGAATGACCACCACCGTATTTCCCATAGCGATAGCAGGAGCGACCAGCGAGATGAAACCGAGCAGTGGATACTCATCTGGACAGGCCATGCCAATCACGCCGATGGCTTCAGGCATCGCCAGCACCGCACCGCGCAGCGGCGGACGATGCACCGCGCCCTCGTATTTATCCGACCATGCCGCATAGCTGAATAGGCGCGATATCGCCGCCTGCACTTCTGCTGATGCATCGGCAAATAGCCGCCCGGTCTGCTGCACGATACGTCTTGCGAATTCATCCGCGCGCGCTGACAAATTCTCCGCGATGTAGTAGAGGATTTGCGCGCGGTTATACGTTGTGCCAGAGGCCCAACCACCGGCAGCATGCGCCGCCTCTACCGCGTTACGGATATCCTTGCGATTGCCCTCACTCACCTGTCCAATCACACGCCCCCGTGGATCATACACATCGCGACTATAGCCGGAATCCGGCCTCACCTGTTTGCCGCCAATAAACATTTTTGGCGTGCGGTCAATTGCTGGCAAAGTAGCATGATACCCGATCGTTCCATCTTCCTCGTGAGCATCTTCCATCTCCCCACCTTCTTCCTCATGCGATCCAGACTTTGCTCCATTGGAAGATGTTGATTCTTTGCTTATAGGAGATTCGGTCGCAGTTACGTTTGCTTCCCAGGCGGGGCGCACATACTCATAGAGTCCTTCTTTGCCGCCCTCACGTCCAAACCCGCTTTCGCGATAGCCGCCAAAGCCACTGGTCGCATCGAACAGGTTGGTACAGTTAATCCATACACTGCCCGCTTTGATTTTAGGGGCGATATCCAGCGCTAGATTGATGTTCTCGCTCCAGACGCTGGCCGCCAGCCCGTAGCGCGTATTATTCGCCAGTGCGACAGCCTCGGCTGGCGTGCGGAAGGTCATGGCTACCAGCACCGGGCCAAAGATCTCCACCTGGGCAATTGTAGTAGCGGGAGAGACGTTCGTAAACAGCGTGGGTGGGAAGAAATAGCCATCGGTTGGGCACGCCCACGATGGCTGCCACATCTCCGCGCCCTCTTCGACGCCCTGATCCACCAGGCGCTGGATTTCTTTGAGCTGCCCCGGCGAAACAATAGCTCCGATATCTACCGCTTTGTCTAGCGGATCACCGACGCGCAGGTGTTCCATGCGCACGCGCAGTTTGGCGACGAGACGTTCAGCGATATCTTCCTGCATGAGCAGGCGCGAACCAGCGCAGCACACCTGGCCCTGGTTGAACCAGATGGCATCGACAACGCCCTCTACCACGCTGTCCAGATCGGCATCATCGAAGACGATGAACGGGGATTTG
>VBFM01000338.1:0-4846 GCA_005882595.1 Chloroflexota bacterium | reverse complement strand
TTGCGAACCCTGAGGAGTAAAGAATAAGGCTGTTGTTGACGGCCACAATATCAACATCTTGCCATATGTTTCTAAACCTGCCCTCGTATCTTTGAAGGTTTTCGATATTGGGCGCGATAAATCGTGCCCCTACATCAAAGTGATTGATGACGTAGTCAATGATCTGCAACGCGCTGTTAGCCAGGTCGTATGAAGGAGCGTCGATAGCATTGGCCAGGATAACCAGGCCAATTTCTCGCTCTACATCGAAGCCAAACCTCGATTTGAAGCCTTGAAAGCTTCCCCCGTGTCCATACACGCGCCTATCATTAATTTTCCAGGTCTGGAATCCCAGGCACCAATCCGAGTCGAAGCCTTCACGCAGCCACTGGATACGCCTCATCTCTCTTTTGCTCTCATCGGCGAGCAGCTTCGTATCGCCTTGAAATTGAGCCATCATAAATTGGCACAAATCGAGCACATTCGAGGAGAACCCGGTCGCTGAGGCCATCGCGTGCGTTTCAATAAGTGGGAACCCTACTCTTTCGTGGCCGGGAATATCTCTGCTGTAACCCGTTGCCAGGTTCTGTAGAATGTTATCTGTCAGGGTTGGAGCAGTATGCAATAAGCCGAGCCGCCTCACAATGTGTTCGTTCACGTAATCCTCATATGATACGCCGTAGACAGCCTTAATCACTTCTCCTAAAATGGTATATCCGAGGTTGGAATATTTCCATTGCTCGGCGGGTGTATAGATCATCGCGCCTGCCGCGACATGCTGTTGTATCGCAGTAAGAGAGGGAAACTGAAAGCTGGTCCAATGAGGGGTATCGCCGTCGCGATCAAGACCGGCAGTGTGCGTGAGGAGCTGCCGTATGGTAATAAAGCTCGTCTGTGTATCGTGATCTGATGTAAACCAGGGCAGGTAGCGCTGCACGCGATCGTCTAAATGGAGCTTCCCCTGTTCAAACAGTTGCATAACCGCGACCGCCGTGAATATCTTCGAAAAAGATGCGATGCGGTAGCACGTGGTATCACTTGTCTTGATTTGCCTCTCGAGGTTCGCATATCCATACCCCTTGCTGAAGACCACGCTATTCTTATAGACAATTCCTATAGATAATCCGGGTACGCGTCCGGTGTAGACTTTATATGCTAACCAGCGATCAATAAGTTTCGTCGCATTGTCTAACTGTTTGGTGAAATCCATATGTGTTACTCCTCACTGTGCGGTATTTGTCAACTGAGTATATGGTATCTCAAAAACAACAAGACGGTTTTGAACATCACCGGGCGCGGTTCCACTTCATCCACCAATTTTGAACTCATCCATGTTTATTAGTATGGGATTCTGCTTGATTAACCAGTTGCTGCCGACAGGTCTGTGTCCAGATTGTCCATGACATGGATATCGCTGGTTGAAGATCAGACCTGAAGAACGCATTGTCTATCCTTATGATCGCCGTCGCTCTTTTCTTTCTGCCAGGGCTCTCCTATTCACCGCATAGCATTTATGCAATACATGACGAGCGTATAGGCGATCAAAGAATCTATGTGGCCTATCCTGCCATCACTTCGCAGGGGAAATCGGCTATAACAAGGTTCAGGAGAGCAGGATTCCGCCAACACTTCGTACGCATCTTTTCACTGGTTTCTCTCGGATTCATGGTGGCACTCTATTATTGGCTGTGCTTCTGCATATGCTGGCCTGACAGTTCAAAAGGATTCATGGACATCAGGGAAGACAATGCAGAAGAAAAAAGTTCAGGAGTTGTTTTGTAAGATGAGTCGACTTCTCACAAGTAAGAGGGCAGTAGCTATGATGCTGGCTCTTGCCCTATTCGCAAGCATGCCGCTTGCAGCGTCCGCTCGTTCAGTGTCCCAGTTCGGCAGCGGGAGTTCGTCTACCCCGACAAATAAACACCCCATTTGCAACGAGATTGGGACAAAGTTGGAGCTATCGTCCGGCGCCAGGATGTGGTGCTTCGGACCCCAATTCAGTGGGAGTAGTTCGGCAGGGCGCAGCATGCTCATGCACCACGCAACCAATGGTTCCAATGTCGATGCTGCTAATCCAGCCGAAGACGTCTCTCAAGGGGGAGTACAGGCCTTTGGGCAGGCCGAGACCTCCATTGGGAGCGTCGGGCCTTACGTCGTGGAGGCCTGGAACGATGCAACCGGATTCTTCGCTCCCTGTCCCTCACCCATGTCCAAAGAAGAGTTAACAGGTTTCGCTTTCTCGTCCGATGGTGGCAAGACCTTCCAGGATCAGGGTGGTTTGCCCAATAGCGGCTGCGCGTCGCAGGTCTATGCCGGGGACCCCAGCGTTGAGGCCTGGCAACCTGGTGGGCAAGCCTACTTCTACATCAGTAGCCTGTTCCCCAGTACAACTTTCTTTGGCATAAACGACATCGCGCTCGCGGCGTGTCACGCCGTTGGAACGTTGATAACCTGCGGCCAGCCTGTTATTGTTGCGACAAGTTCGCAATGCCAGGTGTTCTCCGGTCAGCAGTTCTGTAGCTTCCTTGACAAAGATTTCCTGTCGATTGACCCTGTGAGAGGTCGCCTCTACATGTCCTATTCCGACTTCAGGTTCGATGGCGCGGGACAGGTCGATCTCGCGGTTTGCGATATCGGCACGCCCAGTGGTGGAATAGGTCCTCTCGGTGGCACAGCTATGGCGCCCATCTGTAATAATGGCAGTTCCCAATCCCTCCCCAAGAGTGCAGGGACTCTCCCATACTTTACTGTGGCTCCCAATGATCCTCAATTTTGTGAGAACGAAGGCGCCTACCCGTCTGTGGACGTGGCAACCGGCGATGTCTACGTTGCGTATGAGCATAATTGGGCCACCAACATCTTCGGCTCCCCGGCCTGTCGCAATACGCCAACGATGAACGTTATGAACTACATACCCTTCAAATGCCTGGCAACACTGACCTTGAAGCCATCCTCCTGTACCAAACCGGCAGCCTCCAACGCGGTCAGCATCGTCTCGCTGGATGCCGCCTTTATCCCGGGCTATAATCGCTTCCCCATGAACGATTTCCCACGCCCGGCAGTCAGCGATAGCGCGGGAACGATCACCATGGTGTGGAACGATGGGCGCTTCAATCCGGCGGGTGATATCCTGCTGTACAGCTTCACACTCGGTACCCTCGTGGGTGTTCAGGCCGCGGGCCCGGTGGTACTCAATACCAGCACGGGTGGGTGGCATATGATGCCTGCTCTGCGTAACGCCGATGCAGATGGAAACTTGAGCATCTCCTTCTATGGCCGCGCTTCAGCGAACACAGATGTGACAGATGTCTTCGCCGCGATAGATGTAAGTCCTACTACCACCAGCACGCCTGCGAGCAATGTGTTAGTAACGACTGCGCCGAGCGCGTGGAGTTTTGTCAGCGCCGATAGTGTCCCGAACTTTGGCGACTATACGGATAACTACATTCAGGCCCAATCAGCCGCTCCCTACACCACGGAGCAGTTGTTCGTGGCGTGGACCGATGGGCGTCTTGGCGACCCACAACCCTTTAGCGCCAGCTCGTCGATCTAGCTTATAAGACTGCGAAGGAAGAGTCCCGATATGCAAAACTTGCATGTCGGGACTTCGCGGTTTTTGGGATTGCTGTTCATCTGTTTAATGTTCTTCGAGATCAGAAATAATGCGAAGAAATACCGCCGTCGATGACGAGCCACGCGCCGGTAGTCCAGGATGATTCGTCAGAGGCCAGGTACAGCGCCATATAAATGACATCGTCTATCTGCCCAAAACGGCCCAGGGGAATACGGTTGAGGCGTAGATTGCGCGCCTCTTCGTCTGTCCATAAACCGCGCAAGAGCGGCGTCTCAATCGGCCCTGGACATATGGCGTTACAGCGTATACCATGACGACCGTATTGAACGGCGAACGACTTGGTGAGCGAGAGCATGCCGCCTTTAGAAGCGGTGTAAGCGTCCTGCGGCACCGAGCAGCCCATCAGGGCTACAAACGAAGCTATGTTGATAATGGAGCCCTTGCCTTGCCGTATCATATGTGGAACGGCATACTTGGTGCAGAGGAACGCGCTCTTGAGGTTGACATCCAGAATGTGGTCCCACGTCGCCTCGGTCAGGTCAGTAACTCCACTATCATCAGCGGGCATAATGCCTGCATTATTGTAGAGCACGTCAATGCGTCCGAAAGCATCGATGCTTTCCCTGACCAGGTGTTGAACGTCATCTTCGTTGGCGACATTGGCCCGCACAAAGATAGCTTTGCCGCCAGCCTCGCGTATATTCCGCGCGGTCTGTTCGCCTGCATCCGCGGCGATATCGGTAACGATAATGCTTGCTCCTTCATGCGCGAATAACTTGGCGGCGGCCTGGCCCATTCCACTGGCAGAGCCGGTGATAAGCGCTACTTTGTCCTGTAATCTCATAGGGTTCCACTTCTCCTTAGAATTTCCAGGGCGACCGCAAGGGTGCGCCCATACCCTATACGAGCAGATTTCGCGCTTCGTATAGGGTAGGGGCCGGGCTTGTCCCTGCCCTAGAATTTTTTGACAAGGTCAAGGTACCAGAACGGCAAGCGCTTGCGCAGGAGGGGTTTACTGCGTACCACGTTGCCGGGAATAGTTTCGCGTATATCGTAAGCAAGTTCTCCGGTAAGCGAGCCTGCAACTTCGCCAGGCGCATACTTCATGCTGGTCGTCGAGCGGCGGCCCGTGCGCTGTTCGCGTGTATCGATGGTCATCATTGTCAGCGAAGGCGCCGGTGGCGAAGCTGTCAGTGAAGGTGAACCTGGCTCCTCTTCCGCGAGAACTTCGGCCCAGGGATAGGTAGAAGTGGAAGGCGAGAAAATGCCACTATATCCGTTGGCGCGCAATGC
>VBFM01000337.1:3418-9831 GCA_005882595.1 Chloroflexota bacterium | reverse complement strand
TCGACCAAATAATCCAGGATGTAGCGCTGACTCCCACTCACCTCATCCAGCAGGTTAGTAGGAGCAGTATCTCCTTGCAGAGAGAGGCCGAGCAGTTGCAAGCCGACCAGCCAGCCCTCCGTGCGAGCGGTCGCATCCTGGATGATGTCTGTAGGGAGTTGAACGCCCATCACCTCCTTGAAGAAGGTCATGACCTCTTCAGGCGAGCAGCGCAACTGGTTGGTTCTCACTTCCAGCACCTCTCCACGCGCTCGCAACAGCGACAGTGGCAGAGGAGGATCGGCGCGTGTGGCCAGCATGAGGTGCAGTTGAAGTGGAAGATGCTCCAGAAGATAAATGAGGGAGTGGTGAACCTCTGGCCTGCTGATTACGTGATAGTCGTCCAGAACCAGGAGAAACTGCTCGGTCCTACTCGTCAGAATATTGATGAGTGCCTGCAAGACGTAGCGCAAGGGCGGCATGGATGCTTGCTGCATGTGCAAATAGGCAAGGAGTGGAGCGCAGAGACCAGGCTGCCGGGTGTCCAGCGCGGTGAGCGCATAGTTCCAGAACAGCACCGGCTCATTATCTTCCTCATCCAGCGAAACCCAGGCCACACGGGGAGTATCGGGGTTCTCCTTTGGGAACGAATGTACCCAGGTCGAAAGGAGTGTGGTCTTGCCGAAGCCGGCGGGAGCAGCGATGAGCGTGAGTTTGCGTCGTAGACCCTGGTTGAGCAGGGTAGTCAGTTGGGGACGCGCGATGAGGGGATGTGGGGAGGAAGGCACAAAGAATTTGGTAGCCAGCAACTGATCATGGAACGGTATAGACTCATCCATGGTAACATCTCCTATCAAAGGGGAAGTGTGGTCTCTTCAATCGCACCTAAAGCTCGCAGCGAGGCTTTCTGCGCCGCGGTGAGTCCTTGCACGCCGGTAATATTGAGCCGTTCGTAGGGTCGGTCGCGCCGCAGTGTGCGCAACAGTTCACCACGCCCCAGATCCCACATCTTGATGGTACCGTCATCGCCGCAACTAGCCAGTCTCCGGCCATCAGGGCTGATCCTGAGCGCCTGGATCGCCCCCTGATGCTTCTGGCGCATCCTCACACACTCTCCACTCTGCACGTCCCACCAGCAAAGCCGGCCGTCGCTGCCCCCACTGATCAGCAGGTCACCGCGCGGGCTCCAATCCAATGCCAACAGACTGCTGGGGACGTCGGCAAAAGTGTGCAGGCGCTCTCCAATGTGGGCTCCGCTGCGGGCATCCCACAGGAACAGCTCTCCGTTGCCTTTGCTTCCGCCCCCACTGGCAAGCCTGCTGCCATCTGGACTCCACGCTACGCTCACTACCATGCCGTTATGCCCCTGAAGCGTCTCAAGCAGCGCGCCGTCTGAGGCGTCCCATAGGCGCACGCTGCCATCTTCGCCACCGCTGGCCAGACGCGTGCCATCTGGACTCCACGCCACACGCCGGATCATGGTCGTGTGCGCGCGACTGACCCAGCGTTGGATGCACGCCGTCACGTCCCACACCTGCACCCCATATAAAAAGCTTCCACTGGCAAGCCTCCGCCCATCTGGACTCCAGGCCACATCTCTGAAGGTGTTGTCGGGATGGTCAGAGTCCCGCAGTACCTGGACACACGTTCCCGTGGCTGGGTCCCACAGCCGGATGGCATGGTCCCATCCGCAACTGGTCAGGTACTGCCCATCTGGACTCCATGCGATCCCTTGCAGTATCTGGCTGTGTCCGCGCAACACCCTGGGAGGAGTCCCATTGGTTACATCCCAGACGGTTACCAGCGTATCGGTGCCAGCGCTGGCGACCTGGGTGCCATCTGGACTCCAGTCTAAGTCGTAGAGGCGGACTGTGTAACTCTGCACAAGACGCACGCACTGGCCATGCGCCACGTCCCACACCCGCAGAGTGCCATCTTCACTGCCACTGAGCAGGCTCTTGCTGTCGGGCGTGAAGGCGATACTGTACACAGGGGCGGTATGCCCCTGCAGCACCGCCTGGTAGCTGCCTTGCTCCACGTCCCACAGGCAGATCGTGTTGTCAAGACCGCAACTGGCTACCGTGTGCCCATCCCGGCTCCAGGCCACGCGAATCACCTGGTCCGTATGCCTCTCAAGTGTGTGGAGACAGCGTTGGCTTTCCAGGTCCCACAGCCTGACTGTCCGATCCAGGCTCGCGCTGACCAGCGTGTGTCCATCGGGAGCAAAAGCCAGTCCCGGAATCCAGTTGGTATGCCCCGCCATGATCGCTACGCAAATGGCCGGTTGTGTTGTTTGTATCTCCCATACCCGAATGCGCCCATCGGAGCTACCGCTGGCGAGCAAGCGCCCATCCGAACTCCAGGCTACCGAGAAGACAGGACCAGGATGCTGCAGGGACTGCAGGTGCGTGCCACTCTGGGACTCCCAGAGCTGTATCGTCGCATCATTCCCGCTGCTGGCCAGCGTGCGTCCATCGGGGGTAAAGGCCAGGCTGAGGACGCCTTTGGTGTGCTGCACGGTCCAGAGCGGGGCATCGCGCTCCAACTCCCACAGTGTGATCGTGCCATCCCAACTCCCGCTAGCGAGTAGGCGTTCGTCTGGGCCGAAGGCAAGGGCTGACACCGTGTCGGTATGCGCCTGCCAGACCAGGTGCAAGGTCTGGCCCGCCTCGCGCCACACGCGCACTTCCCCGCGCCTGCTCCCGGCTGCCCAGTACTGCCCGTTCCCGCTGATGGCTACTGCCCAGGTGCCATCAATGGCCTCGGTAAAGACGCTGTCACGCAGCGTAGCCCCGGAGAGCGTAGCATCCTGCATCTCGACCCCTTGCACATATGCCCCCCGAATGGAAAGGTGCGACAGATCGAGGCTGCGCAGGTGCCCACGCTGCTGGCGTAGCAGCGCTACCAGGTTCGCCGGTCCATAGCCCTGGGCGTACTCGGTCCATTCGCGCAGTTGGGCGAGCAGGGAGAGCAGGTGCCCCTCCACTTCGCCTCGCCCCGGGTAAGCGCTGCGCAGGTGCGAGAGAATCGGGGCTACGAGGAGCCGCTCTTGCGTCTGTCGCACGTAGTCTTTAGCTCTCGCCTGGCAGATTCCATGCTCGATGAGGAGCGAGAGCCTCCCCTGTTTGATCTCGCCGGTCGCTTGCTCAATGAACAGCGCCATCATGTACTCCAGCACCACCGATTGCAGCTTCAAGCTGCCCGGTCGGTGGCCTTGTTCGATAAGCGAGCGGCGGCGCAGGGTGTCGACTGCCGACAACACCTCCCCTGGCGGTAGCGGCGCGCCGAGCATCGTCTGCAGCTCATCGAGGTCGAGAGGCTCGCGCCCAATCGCCAGAGAGCGCAGCACGGTCTGCTCCACAGCCGAGAGTCGGACGACTTGCTCGGTGAGCAACTCCTGGATACTGCCAAAAATCACCGTGCCCTGCGTGAGGAACGGGCCGATCTCGCCCGCGAAGAGGTCGGTGATGGTCTCTGCCACGATCTTCAAGGCCAGTGGGTTGCCCGCGTACGCCTCGACGAGCAGCGCAAGGTCCCCTGGTTTACCCACCACCTCCTTCTCCGAGAGCAGTTGAGCGCCTGCGACGGCATCCAGCCCGGCGAGGTGCAACGTGCGCACGGATGAGCGCGTGCCCTCCAGTGGTACCAGGTCGGCCGGTTTCTCCCGGCTGGTCAATAGCAAGCAACTCTGGTGTGCCGTTTCACCGATCCGCCGCAGCATGTGTCCATATCCCTCCAAGCCGGGTCGATAGTGTCCTCCACTCTCTCCTTCCTGCAGCAGGGCTTCCAGGTTGTCCAGCACCAGCAGCACCCGCTGCTTCCGCAAGCGCTCCAGCAGGAGGCCCAGGCGTTCCTGCTGGCTCTGGGGCAGCGAGGCAAGGGGCTGAGGGGAGAGCACCTGCAGGCAGTCCGCAAGCCACACTTCAAAGGCGGGAACATCGCGCATGGGGCGAAAGAGCACAACCTCGAAGCGCTCGGCCACCTGGTGCATGAACGTGACCGCCAGCGCCGACTTGCCGATGCCGCCCATTCCAAGCACGCTCACCACCCGACAGCGCTCCTGCATTATCCACTGTGAAAGGGTGCCCAGTTCCGTCTGGCGTCCGTAGAAACTCGGCACTTCCAGCGCATCATCCCAGTCCACTCGTTGCCCAGCAGAAGGCCAGGCTCCAGGCAGTTCGCTGGCGCTGGTTCTCTCGGCTGGCTCTCGGGGCACCGGGATGAGTGGTGGAGGACGCTCAAGCAAGTTGGAGAGCCACGGCTCATCCAGGAGCACCTTCTGATGAGCCGCTTGCCAGAGCGCGCGGATCTCCACTTCCTCGCTCCCTGTGGCAAAGGCCTGCCGCTGTACACCGAGCTCAATCAAGCGCTTGAGGGGGTCGGCCTTGGGATAACTGCTGCCCGCCTCCCAGCCCAGCACTGCTCCCCTTGAGATACCGAGGAACTGGGCCAGTACGGCTTGCGTCAGGCCTGTGGCTTTGCGCAGTGTGAGTATGACCTGACCGAAAGCGTAATCTCGCTTGACATAGGTACGGGTTCTCATCAGCATGCACTCCTTGCGTGACCCACGGGAGGACGGAAATGTACAGCAGGTGAAGTGACATGTCGTATGATGTCTAGTGACCTCCCCAATAAATACCCGTACACTAGGGATTGGATGGAGTATCCCGCGCGGATCGATGTCTGTTTGAGGTGGTATGGGGGTGACAAGAGCATCCATACCACCTCTTCAACTCCATGCGTCCATGATATCAGATGTGGTGGTAGAAGATCAATAAAACGTGTCACAAAACTATTTTAAGGGAATGATAAACCATGACATCCTCAGAAGGTGATGCCATCGAGGGGGCTCACGCCCTGTTAGGCGAGTACGAGCAGTTTCTCTCAGGCAAAGCGCAGGGCACAATGGAGGCCTATCTGCGGACGGCGCGTCAGTTGATGGGATGGCTTGCCCAGCGCCCTGACAACCAGGGACGGTTTCAGCCGCTGCAGTTGACGCAGACGGCGGTTGAGTCGTACCTGGCGTACTTAGAGCAGGAGGGATTCAGTCTCAACCACCGCGCGCGCGTGAAATCGAGCATCAGCACCTTTGCCAATTTTCTGATCGAGGAGAAAGGGCTGCTCCAACGCAACCCGACACGCAGCATCGAGCTTCCTCCGGTGCCGCTGCTCGCTCCTCCACTGCTCTCAAAAGAGCAGCGCTCCATCCTGCGCTCGTTGGGCGAACAGGAAGGAGACCGCCGGGGGGCTGCTCTCTTCGCGCTGGGCTACTGGGCCGGCTGCCGGGTCAGCGAGCTCTCCTGGCTGCAGATGGCCTTTACCCACGTGAGTCCACAGGAGGGATGGCTCCAGGTGGGCGATCAGGAGGGCAAAGCGCGGGAGATCGATCTCCTCAACGAAGCCCGCCAGCCCCTCTATGACTACTTGCAAGCCAATGTGTTTCTCTCGCAACGCAGCGAGCGCTTGACCGAAGAGGGCATCTACTACTGGTTCCGCACGCTCAAGGCCCAGGCCACAACGGGCCAATGGGGAGTGATTGCGGAGATCACTTTCAATGACTTGCGGCACGACTTCGCCCAGCGGGCACACGAGGCGGGGTGGGCAATGGAAGAAGTGGCCTACTATATGGGGGAGGGCACCAGGGTAGGGGCGCCTGCTCTCCAAAGCACCATCCCCTCCACACAGACCAGCCGGGAGCAACTCAAACACAAGCTCAACAACGTCAAAGGATAGATAGGTTCTCGCACCGGTGAGCAACCTGCGCATTTACAATCCTTGTTCACCTGAAGGCGAAGCTAAGATGCTTTCAATAGTAGACAAAAACTCGTCGCGGTCGAACGGGTTCACCACCACGGCGAAAAGCCCTCGTTGTTTGATGTCATCTCCTGCCGATTCCAAACAGGCATCTATGATGAGAGCAGGAACAGCTTCAAGCTCTTTTCGCACATGAAGTCGGTCATAAAGTTGAATGCCATTCATGTCGGGGAGGTGGTAATCCAGCAGAAAGAGCTGCGGCTTCACGTGCTGAGTAAAGTGCAATGCTGCCAACCCATTGGTGGCCCAGAAAATATGGTAGGGTGTCTCTTGTGAGAGCAGGCGCAAAAATAGCTGCGTGGTGGCGTGCTCATCCTTGACAAAGAGAATAGACGTAATGACAGACACTCCCTTGCGCGGAAATGGTGCTGTGTCTTGCAGCATAGTATAACTCCTTTCTTCACCCACACAAAGCATTATACATCGTAGATGCTGCAATGTCAAGTATTTATATCTTTTATCTACTATTTATGTGAAACGAATTATATTTTTCGTGAGAGAAGATGCTGCACGAGCATTTCAAACTCCGCCTTTGCTCCTGTTTGCCCCATCAATCATGCCATGCAGGTGCGCTGCGGCATGTTCAATGTCATCATATTTATATTGTCCGGCCCGGCTCT
>VBFM01000337.1:0-3310 GCA_005882595.1 Chloroflexota bacterium | reverse complement strand
ATGCCTAAATACCATTTCCCATATTCACCAAAGCCGTGCGCTTTCAGATACTCGTTCTCATCCTGTGCGGACGGCTGGTGCTCGCTCCACATGTCTCTCTCATCAAAGACAAAGGCTCCCTGCTCTATCAGTTTGATAGCATATTCAAATGCCCGGTTATTCAGTTTGACTGTCATGGCTCAAATCTCCTTTTTCAATCTCAGTCAAGGCGAACTCTCTTTTGTCAATCCGAAGTCAATCCCTTTTCATTGAGGATGTTCCACACTTTCTCCGGTGTGATGGGCATATCAATATGCCGTATGCCCACGTGGGCCAGGGCATCAACGACGGCATTGACAATCGCCTGTGGTGATCCAACTGTGGGAGACTCCGCGACTCCCTTCGCGCCGATAGGATGATGCGGTGATGGCGTTACGGTCCTATCCGTCTCCCAGCGCGGCGCCTCCATCGCGGTAGGCATCAGGTAATCCTGGAAATTCCCGCCCCGGATGTTACCATCCTCATCGTAGGAGAGTTCTTCATACATCGCCGGCGCGAGCCCTTGCGTCAAACCACCGTGTACCTGTCCCTCGACGATCATTGGATTGATGACCGTGCCGCAGTCATCTACCGCCATGAAACGCCGGATATGTACCTCTCCCGTCCCCCGGTCGAGGTCAACGACACAGATATAGCTGCCAAAGGGATAGGTGAGGTTAGGCGGGTCGTAGTAGTTGACGGCCTCCAATCCCGGCTCCAGGAATGGCGGATGGTTGGTATAAGCCGCAAACGCTAACTCCTGGATGGTCTTGCCCTTGTCGGGCGCTCCTTTGACGAAGAAACGCCCTGGCTCCCATTCGAGGTCCTCTTCGCCCACCTCCAGGAGATACGCCGCGATCTTCCTGGCTTTGTCACGCACTTTGCGCGCCGCCATCGCCGTCGCCGCCCCAGCAACAGGGGTGCTACGACTGCCATAGGTACCCAGTCCATAGGGAGCAGTGTCAGTATCGCCATGCTCGATATCGACGTCGTCGGGCGACAAGCCCAGTTCGGCGGCGATGATCTGGGCAAAGGTGGTTTCGTGGCTGTGCCCCTGCTGCTGTACCCCGATACGCGCCAACGCTTTGCCTGTAGGATGGACGCGAATTTCGCAGCTATCGAACATCTGGATGCCCACGATATCGAAATGTTTACCAGGGCCAGCGCCGACAATCTCAGTAAAGGATGAGATGCCGATGCCCATGAGCTCACCGCGTGTCCGCTTTTCTGCCTGCTCGCGGCGCAATCCTGCGTAATCGATCTTCTTCATCGCCAACTTGAGCGCCGCCTCGTAGTTCCCACTGTCGTAGGTCCAGTTCAGTGCGGAGCGATAGGGAAAGGCTTCCGGCTTGATGAAGTTCTCTAAACGAAGCTCAGCCGGATCTTTCCCCAGGTCGCGTGCCAGGGTGTCCATCAGGCGCTCGATCAAAAACGAGGCCTCGGTGACGCGGAAGGAGCAGCGATAGGCGACGCCGCCAGGGGCTTTGTTGGTATGCACAGCATCGACCTCGACAAGAGCGTGCTTGAAATCGTACGAGCCTGTGCAGATATGGAACAGGCCGGCCGGGAACTGCCTTGGCTGCGCTGCGGTATGAAATGCGCCATGATCAGCGAGTGTGTGCACGCGCAGCGCCTGGACGTTGCCTGCTTTGTCGGCGGCAATTTCCGCGTGAATGTGGTAATCACGGGCGAAAGAGGTGCTGCTGAGATTCTCTGAACGGTCTTCGATCCACTTGACCGGTTTGCCAGTCTTGAGCGAGGCCGCAATGGCACAGAGATACCCTGGATAGAGGGGGACTTTGTTCCCGAAGCCTCCCCCGACATCCGGGGAGATGACACGAATGCGGTGCTCTGGAAGGCCGGTGACCCAGGCAAAGATGGTGCGATGCACGTGCGGCGCTTGCGAGGTCAGCCATACGGTAAGTTTCCCCGTCGCCGCGTGATAGTCCGCGATACAGCCACAGGTTTCAATCGGTGCTGGATGGATACGTGGAATGTAGATGTCCTGCTTGACGACGACGCCGTTGACCGCAGCGTCGGCAAAAGCGGCATCGGTCGCCGCACGGTCGCCTACCTCCCAGTGGTAGATCTGGTTTGTCGGCTGTTTGTCCTTTTTATCGGGACGCAAGAGCGGCGCGTCGGGATCGAGCGCTTTGCGGGGATCAACCACTACGGGCAAGGGGTCATAATCGACCTCGACCGCGGCGACACCATCAGCAGCGGCATAGCGGCTGGTGGCGACGACAAGGGCAACCTCCTGCATCTGGTAGAGTACGCGCTCTACAGCCAACACAATTTCTGTATCACCCGGGAGCGTCGGCATCCAGTTCAGTCCAGCAGCCTCCAGGTCCTTGCCTGTAATAACCGTTACTACGCCTGGAACCTGCAGAGCTTGACTGCTATCGATGTGCTTGATCAGCGCATGGGCAGAAGGACTGCGCACAATAGCGCCATAGAGCATGCCCGGCAGTTGCACGTCATCGACATACTTGCCCTGCCCACGAATGAAGCGAGCATCTTCTTTCCGCTTGTACGCCTCTCCCAGGACATGCGTATGTACCGCAGTGGACATTATTCGCCTCCCTCACCGGAGCCTGCCGGAACTTGCTCAGATGCACGCATTTTCTCAGCGGCATACTGAATGGCTTTGACTATGTTGACATAGCCAGTGCAACGACATAAATTGCCCGAGATGCCCTCGCGGATCTCCTGCTCTGTAGGATTGGGGTTGCGGCGCAAAAGCGCTACTGCGGTCATCATCATGCCAGGAGTACAGTAGCCACAATGCAGGCCGTGTTCCTGGTGGAACCCATCCTGGATGGGATGCAGTTTCCCCTGCTGCTCAAGCCCCTCAACAGTCTGGATCTGGCGACCATCAGCTCGCACGGCGAACATGGTGCAGGACTTGGTGGCCTTGCCATCAACGAGGATCGTGCACGCGCCACAAGAGGTGGTGTCGCAGCCAATATGGGTACCGGTCAGATGCAAACTATCGCGTATCCAGTGGACGAGCAGCATGCGAGCATCGACATCATCCTCGTAGACAGTGCCGTTAATGGTGACGCGGATATGATGGTTGCTCATAACTATTCTCCTCCTGTGGCACGAGCAAGCGCTTTTCGCAGCGCACGAACACACAGCGTCCGTACCATTGCGCGCTTGTACTCGGCGGAACCATGCCTATCGCTCCCAGGCTGCGAGGCGGCGGCAGCGAGATCAGCAGCCTGGTGGATATGGGCCTCGTCTAAGGGCTTGCCAAGCAATGCCTGTTCAGCATTCCTGGCCTTGATGG
>VBFM01000336.1:0-289 GCA_005882595.1 Chloroflexota bacterium | reverse complement strand
CCAGTTACGCACTACAGGATCGGCCACATCTTTTGAAGTATCGCGCAAGATCGGATAACGATTGTGGATGAGGGAAGAAGTTTCCAATTCCGCTTCGCGAGTCAATGCGCCGATATGCAGCGCGCCGTCTGCCTCTCGAATGTACTCCAGTTCAGAAATACGAATAATATCGATGAGTAGGGATGGAGCGGCAAGACGGAAGCGCAAGAGGGGAATGAGGCTCTGGCCTCCCGCCAGGATTTTGGCTTCGTCGCTATGTTGCTGTAATAAGGAAACAGCTTCGGGAACG
>VBFM01000335.1:0-5246 GCA_005882595.1 Chloroflexota bacterium | reverse complement strand
TTGAGCCTTGGGATAGAAAACGCGCAAGCACGAGTGAAGACAAGGCGCAAGTCGTTACGCACACACTTCCCACTAATGAATCACCAGAGATCACTCCTCCAGGACGAACAGGAAAGGAGGCGCTGTGATGACATCTCTATCCCTCTGGCTGACACTACTCTGCATCGGGGCAATGACCTACGCGATTCGCCTGTCATTTATCACGTTCTTTGGTAAGATAGAGATGCCGCCGCTCCTCCTGCGTACCTTACGTTTCGTGCCCGTCTCTGTGCTCTCCGCCATCATCTTTCCTGCGCTGTTCCTGAACGCCAACCGGCTCAATCTCACCCTGAGCAACGCCCGGTTGATTGCTGGTATACTTGCTGCTCTGGTGGCATGGCGGACTAAAAATGTGCTACTCACGATTATCGTGGGGATGGCAGGTCTGTGGCTGCTACAGCTGGTAGTCAGGTAACTTTACTACTCCTATTACCTGAGAGGCTACCACTTGATAGCCTCTACTGATTCCCTGATTCTTTGGCCCCATGAATGATATCAAAGTAGGGTGGGGGAGCATCGGTCTTCACATTCGAGCCAAATTCAGCCTGAGAGTTACGACCGCTATTGGCATCATAAGCGCCGTTCTGTTTCAGGATATTGATCGCCTTCTGGATAGAATCGCGCTGTAGTCCTCCCACCCTCACCGTGACAAGAGGATGTCCTTCATTAAATTCGCGCTGATAGAATTGGCTGTCATCTTCTGCTACACCCGCTTCTGTCAGCTGCTTTGCCATTTTCTTGTTCTCAACTTTGGTATCTGCCAGTCCAAGATGATCATCGCCGTATCCGGCGCTTCGGAGATCGTCGTAGGCCTTTTTTGCCTGCGCCATATCCTTAAAGACAGCGACGATAGAGGAGCTTTCCTTCTCCGCCATAAATTCTATCCTTTCTCTGTCAACACAGACACTGAGATACTGAAGAATATTCGCCTTTGTTTTGGCTCTCTTTTTTATGACGGTTCAATTTGGGTAAACGGATACTGTTCCTTGCAGGCGGGTCATAGTGAATTCTGCTTCTGCAGATGCAATAACCTTCCTATATGATAAGATGCACTAAATGGTTTTGTATTCTGTGGGAAAGCAAAAGAAGGCATAGTATGGCAACATCACAATTCCGGGGAGAAGTGCGAGCACCCGATTTCCCGGCGGGGCTAGATTGGATCAATAGCGACCATCCGCTGCATATTCGCGAATTGAAGGGGCGCATTGTCATCCTGCACTTCTGGACACTCAGTTGAATCAATTGTATGCACGCGCTTGCGCAGTTGCGTGAGCTTGAAATCACATTTCCCGATGAGCTTTCAATCGTCAGCGTTCATTCTTCGAAGTTTTCGCGAGAGAAATTTACCGATAGCGTGCGTGATGCGGTGCTGCGCTATGGGATAGAGCATCCAGTCGTGAACGATAGGAGTATGCGCATCTGGCGCGAGTACGCGGTGCGAGCGTGGCCCACGCTCGTATTCATTGACCCGGAAAACCGTGTTATCGACAAGCACGAAGGAGAGATCCACCCGGAGGCGACAAAAAAACTGCTGCGCGAGATGATCGCGGAGTTTGATGCACAGGGGCTGCTCGATCACCGCCCATTGCGTTTTGCACGCGAGAGCGCGCCGGAAGCCGTCATCGCTTTTCCGGGCAAGCTAGCGGTAGATGCGCAGGCGAATCGGCTAGTCGTCAGCGATTCAGGGCACCACCGGCTGTTGGAGATGAATCTGTCGGGCAAAATCCGGCAGGTGATTGGCACAGGTGAGGCGGGCAGGACAGATGGGCCTTTTCCGCAAGCGCAGTTCAACAGGCCACAGGGCGTGACGCTGGTCGGTGATATGCTTTACGTGGCTGATACCGAGAACCACTTGGTACGGCGTGTTCACCTGGCAACGCAGCAGGTTGAAACTATTGCCGGAACAGGGGAACAGGCGGGGATGGTGAGCACTCCTCCAATGGGTGAGGCGCGCAGCGTGGCCTTGAGCTCGCCCTGGGATCTGGCGCGATGGGGAGAGCGCCTGTATATCGCGATGGCGGGGACGCACCAGTTGTATGTGCTTTACCTTGATCGCGACGCCATTGAGCCATTTGCGGGTACCGGACACGAAGGGTTGCTGGATGGAGAACGCAGCGAGGCATGGTTTGCGCAACCTAACGGACTCAGTATTGATGGACGCGTCATGTACGTCGCGGATAGCGAGACGAGCGCGGTGCGCGTGGTGGCCCTTTCCGGCACGCAAATGGTGAGGACCCTCGTTGGTACCGGTCTTTTCGATTTTGGCGATGTAGATGGCGTTGGCGACCAGGCGCTTTTACAGCATGTCCAGGCTGTTTGTGCTATCGGTGGCACAGTATACCTTGCGGATACGTATAATAACCGTATCAAGGAATTGAACCCACAGACGCGCGAGGTCACAGCCTTTGCGGGGTCCGGTGAGGCTGGTTTCCGGGATGGCGCACCCGATGTCGCTCAATTTAATGAGCCTGCGGGGCTGGCTGCCGCCGAGGGGAAACTCTACGTTGCGGACACCAACAACAACTCCATCAGGGTCATCGACCTGACATCTGGAAGTGTGGGAACGTTGAACGTACACATGTAATCCTGAAACGAGGGAGATATTTATGCAAATAGGCGTTGGTTTACCTTCTGTCATCCCTGGCGTGCAGGGAAAAGACGTTTTGGCATGGGCCAGAAAAGCGGATGCTGGCCCGTTCTCCAGTCTTGCTGTTATTGACCGCCTGGTTTACCCAAACTACGAAACGCTGATCACGCTGGCGGCGGCAGCAGGCACTACTCAACGTATCCGGTTGATGCCCAGCGTGTTGCTCGCGCCGCTGCGCAACGCAGCGTTGCTCGCCAAACAGGCGGCCAGTCTTGATGCACTTTCTGGAGGTCGCCTCACGCTTGGACTGGGTGTTGGAGGGCGCGAGGATGACTTTATTGCTGTCGAGGTGCCATTCCACAGGCGGGGGAAAATCTTTGAGGAACAACTGACAACTATGAAACGTATCTGGTCGGGTCAACCGTTCAGCGACGATGTAGGGCCAATTGGACCTGCCCCCGCACGGCCAGGGGGGCCTGAACTGCTCATCGGCGGGTATTCCCCAGTTGCGATACAACGCGTTGGGCGTTGGGGAGATGGTTATATTTCTGGAGGCGGAGGGCCAGAGAGGTCAAACCAGGGCTTCAGATTGGCCGAAGAATCCTGGAAGGCTGCCGGTAGAGAGGGGAAACCACGCCTGGTCGGAGCCATGTATTATGCCCTTGGCCCAGATGCGGCGGAACGCGGAGGCGCGTATATCCGCCACTATTACTCATTTCTGGGGCCGATGGCGGACATGATGGCGAAGACGCTGCCAACCTCGCTTGAGGCGATTAAGGGCGCTATACAGGGCTTTGCCGATATTGGAACCGATGAATTGATTCTCTGGCCATGCACACCCGACCTGGAACAGATTGAGCAATTGGCTCAATTGATTGGCTAATCGATTCCGATCGTAGGGACAATGGGCGGGAGGGTGGATGATGTGGGGGCCTTGTGCTTGTCCGCCCCGTGTAACAAGAAGACTCAGCATGACTGAGGAACGGGACAAGGCCCCCACGTCCGCTCAACGCCACCCATTGTCCCTACGAACCGGGACGCGATAATCCTTGATAACCAGCTTGCCAATGCCTCCTCTTCTCATGCCCGTCCAAACCTGGACGCCGTCACCTCTGAATCTGCGAATATTCAGCACTATTGACCATATCGAAGTGACAATCGTCTTTATGTTTGCAATGTAATATGTAAGGAGGCTTCTTTGGCTAAAACATCTGAACTTGAACCAATCGTTGAACCGATGGTAGAGGAGGTAGTGGTTTCTCGAACCTGGGTATGGTATAGCTCGTTACTGCAAATTCTGCGTTTTAGTATCGTAGGTATATTGAACACTAGCATTGATGTACTAACGCTAAATATCCTCGTTCTGCTGTTTCCAATCCACAACGCTAATCTCTTGTTGATCTACAACTCAATCGCCTACCTATTCGGTGCGCTCAACAGCTTCCTCTTAAACAAATATTGGACATTTAAACGTAAACACACCGTTACAGGCGGTGAGTTACTCCGTTTCGCCATTATCAATGTGATCGGTATCCTCTGCAATGATGCTATTATCTGGAGCGCCGCGCGGTTATTACATACCATGATTCCAAACACAGTGGTATGGGCCAATGCCGCAAAATTGTGCGCCGTATTGGGCACAGCCTTCGTGACCTATCTCGGCATGCGCCTGTGGGTCTTCGCAGGCAAGCATTACAACGAGGCGATTGATGTAAAATGACGAGGAGGAAGCCTCCCCACGTTACGTGAAGCCAGGGCTAGAATGCATTCTATCTGCCAGGCACTCCATTTTATGTGAGATAATGAGAGTGCTATCGAGTCATGCCTGATGGTCTATTTTTGCAAATGCAACGCGTCAATCACCTCATACGTGCTATATATGTAACTAGATGAGCAACAACGGGTTAGATGTGAGGAACCTCAACATGAGAATAGCACAAATCGCTCCTCCCTGGCTGCCTATTCCACCAAAGAACTATGGCGGAACGGAGAATGTACTCTATAATCTTGTAGAAGCGCAGGTTGCGCAGGGGCATGACGTTACTTTATTTGCGCCCGGAGATGCCAGGACATCGGCAAAACTGGTATCTTTTTTTCCCCGGTCGCTTCTTGAAGAAGGCATTCCCTGGACCATGCATCTTAAAGCGTATTATCACTTACATAAAGCCGTTGAGCAGATCAAAGAGCAAAGTTTTGATATTGTTCATACCCACCTCTCCTCGAGCGCGGACATGTACGTGTTTCCCCTCACTGCTTCACTTACTACCCCACACGTCACAACATTGCATAGCCACTTTCCCTTTGATCGCGATGCACGAACGGGAAAGATAGGTGATGCCGACTCTTATTATATGGAATGGGCGCCTGATGTCCCAACGATTTCGATTAGCGAAAGCGCGCGTAAAGAAGAGGGAGCGCTCTTTCCGCTGAACTTTATAGGCGTGGTACATAACGGTATATCGATGCGAGAGTATTACCGGGTGAACGCGCCAAAGGGAGACTACTTTGTCTGGTTGGGACGTTTTATGCCGGAAAAAGGCGCGCACCTGGCAATCGAAGCGGCAAAGCGCGCAAAAGTGCCACTGATCCTGGCCGGTACCATTGATCGCTATACCAAGGA
>VBFM01000334.1:5722-6432 GCA_005882595.1 Chloroflexota bacterium | reverse complement strand
GAAGCGTTGCACCCACTTGACCTCTCTCAGGAGCAATGACCATGACGAGCGAACCTCCAAAAACCATACTCTGCATTACCAGTTATGAAAAGGGGCAGGATTTTATCTGCGAATGTAAGCAGCAGGGGTATCACGTAATCTTGTTGATCCCGCCAGCGTTGGAACAGGCGAACTGGCCGCGTGAAAGTATCGATGAAGTCTTCCATATGCCTGATCTGTCTATAGTGGAAGATGTGATCAATGGCGTGAGCTATCTCGCGCGCACGCGCATTATCGACCGCGTCGTGGCGCTGGATGACTATGATGTGTGGGTCGCGGCAGCCTTGCGCGAACACCTGCGCATACCTGGCATGGGTGGTACTACTGTGCGCTACTTTCGCGACAAGCTGGCGATGCGCCTTAAGGCCCAGGAGCATGGTATCCCCGTGCCTGACTTTGTGCACGTGCTGAATTACGATAAGATTCGCGCCTACATGGAACGGGTGCCTCCACCCTGGGTACTCAAACCGCGTTTCGAGGCTTCCACGATTGGCATCATGAAAATTAACACTCCAGACGAGTTCTGGTCGCGCGTGGAGACACTGGGCGACAGGCAGTCCCGCTTTCTATTAGAACGCTACATTCCCGGCGACGTATGTCATGTTGACTCGCTGGTAGTCGGCCGCAGGGTCATTTTTGAGGAGGCCCACCAGTACGGGCGTCCGCCCCTC
>VBFM01000334.1:0-5663 GCA_005882595.1 Chloroflexota bacterium | reverse complement strand
AAATTGAACCGGGAATTGCTCAAAGCGTTCGGCATGGTGCGCGGCGTCACCCACACGGAATTTATTAAAGCGCGCGAGGATGGTCACATCTACTTCCTCGAAACCGCTGCCCGTGTGGGCGGCGCTAATATCGCGGAGATGGTCGAAGGAGCTACCGGCATCAATCTCTGGCGCGAGTGGGCCAGGATCGAGACTGCCCCGGATGATGCGGCGTACAAGTTGCCTGAGCACCAGCAGAACTATGGTGGTGTCCTCGTCACCCTGGCACGCCAGGAGTATCCCGATACCTCGGCGTACACAGACCCGGAGATCTTCTGGCGGCTCAACAAGCGGCATCACGTGGGCTTCGTCGTCGCCGCGAAAGACCCCGAACGTGTGCAATTCTTGCTTGACGAATACACCCGCCGCTTCGCCGATGATTTCCACGCCTCGTTACCGCCCTTTGAAGCCCGGCCACCCAGCGGGGAACATTAGTGCCGGTTTCTGTGAATTAGCGCCAGGGCGCCCTGTCGCCCGAAAGGCTTGCCTCCCCAGAAAATCTGCGTTATAATTGCCCCATCAATCTTCATAACCACAATGATCGTGGTACGGTTCGATGGGGCACTGAAAGGACCGTACTGCGTTATGCAATTTGTTGAAAATGACCGGGCGACCACACAGGTCGCCGTACCACCTTCCAGCGTGGAGACGCCAGGTGCGACCACCAGCCTTACTATCGCCGATATCTGGGAAGCGCATAAACTACTCAAGCCGCGTTTGCATCATACGCCGCTTACTCTTTCACGTACCTTGAGCGATACAACGGGCGCGGATGTCTATTTGAAGGCCGAAAATATGCAGCGTTCCGGCTCCTTCAAAGTGCGTGGGGCCAGTTACAAGATTTCACGGCTAGCTTCGGAGGAATACCAGCGCGGTGTGATTGCTGCCTCAGCCGGGAATCACGCCCAGGGTGTGGCGATTGCCGCCGCGCAGTACCATATTCCCTGTACCATTGTCATGCCTGAGGCCGCGCCATTGGCCAAGGTGATGGCTACCCAGGGATATGGAGCCAGTGTCGTGCTGCATGGCTTTACCTTCGACGACGCCTACGCGCATGCCCTGGAATTACAGGAGGAATCGGGCGCGACCTTTATTCAACCGTTCGATGATCCAGATGTTATCGCGGGACAAGGCACGCTTGGCCTGGAGATGTTGAGCGACCTGCCTGACGCCGATGCGCTGGTGGTACCCATCGGCGGCGGCGGGTTACTGGCCGGTATTGCAATCGCGGCCCGCGCCCTGCGCCCGAATATCACCATTATTGGCGTACAGGCAGAGGGCGCCGCGGGATGTCGCGCTTCGCTTGACGCGGGAGAAATACGCACCCTGCCGGCCATCACCACCATCGCTGATGGCATCGCGGTGAAAAGGCCTGGCGTGCTGCCATTCTCGATCATTTCGAGACTGGTGGATGAGGTCGTGCTGGTCAATGACGAGTCGATCATCAGCGCGGTGCTGTTTTTAATGGAACGCTGCAAGATGCTGGTCGAGGGCGCGGGCGCGGCAGGAGTCGCGGCACTCTTGAGCGGAGCGGTCACATTGCCCGGCAAAAAGGTGCTGGTGCCATTGACCGGGGGAAACATCGATATCAACCTGGTCGGGCGTTTTATCGAGCATGGCCTCGCCTCGGCTGGTCGCTACTTCGTGATCCACACCCGCCTGAGCGATCGTCCAGGCGAACTGATGCGCCTGCTCACCATCATCGCGGAGATGCGTATCAACGTCATAGATGTACGCCACCAGCGCATCTCCAGCCGCTTGCCCATTATGGAGCGCGAAGAAACGCTCACCTTAGAGACGCGCGATCGCCAGCAGTGTGAGGAATTGCTGCAGCGATTGCGCGCAGCCGGATATGTCGTAGAAGAGGCACAAAGTGTCGGATAATATACGCGTCGCATTTCAGGGCGAACGAGGAGCCTTCGGCGATGAAGCCGTAAGCGCGTATTTTGGCGCGCAGGCTACGCCGCTGCCTTTCCGCAGCTTTGCCGATGTGTTCCGCGTCGTTGCCATGGGCGAGGTTGAACACGGACTTGTGCCCGTAGAAAATTCGCAGGCCGGGAGTATTAACGAAGTCTATGATTTGCTGCGCCAGCATGACCTGTTCGTCGTGGGCGAAATCGGTCATCCCGTCGATCACTGCCTGCTGTGCTTGCCGGGACAGCAGCTCAGCGACATCACACGTGTCATTTCGCACCCGCAGGCGCTGGCGCAGTGCGATGTCTATCTACGGGAGCTCAATGTGGAGGTTGTCGCAACCTATGATACGGCGGGCAGCGCCAAGATGGTGCGTGAGGAGAATCTGAGGAATGTCGCCGCTATCGCAGCAGCGGGCGCGGCAGAACTCTACGAGTTAGAGATACTGGCTCGCACTATTCAAACCGTTCAAGACAATTATACGCGCTTCATTGTGCTGGGGAGAGAACCGGCACCTCGCCGTGATGGTCAGGCAAAGACCATGTTGGTGATGGCTACAACGCATCAACCCGGCTCCCTGCATAAATGCCTGGGTGTACTGGCAAAACATGCGATCAACCTGCTCAAACTGGAGTCGCGTCCATCGCGCCAGCGTCTCTGGGAATACGTCTTCTACCTCGACTTTGAAGGACATCGCGACGATCCCCTGGTAAAAAGCGCGCTTGCCGATTTAGCTGGCTATACCACTTTTTGCAAAGTACTGGGCTCATTTGCCAGGAACGCGTGACCCATCAGTACATGGTTCATCAGGCGTGTCTCGTGCACAACGGAGCGCAATTGCTCCGGCGTGATCGATTGCTTCCCGTCGCAGAGCGCCTTGTTGGGGTCAGGATGAACCTCCAGGATCAGGCCGTCTGCCCCGGCGGCTATTCCCGCGCGCGACATGGTCGGCACTAACTCGCGGCGGCCGGTGCCATGACTGGGGTCAACAATCACAGGTAAATGTGTGAGCTCGCGCAGGAGGGGAACGCAAGAGAGATCGAGCAGGTTGCGTGTCGATGTGTCAAAGCTGCGCACGCCGCGTTCACACAGGATCACGTCTGGATTGCCTGCCCCCATGATGTACTCTGCCGCCAGTAACCATTCATCGATTGTAGCCGACAAGCCGCGCTTGAGCATTACCGGGCGACCAAAGCTATTGCGTCCCGCCGCCAGCAAGAGCGGGAAATTTTGCATATTGCGGCTGCCGATCTGCAGGATATCGGCGTACTCGGCCACCGTCTCAACCAGGTCAGGCTCCATCACCTCGGTAATCACCGGCAGGCCGGTGAGTTGCCGCGCCTCCGCCAGCAAACGCAGACCCTCAACGCCAAGTCCCTGGAACTGGTAAGGCGAAGTGCGCGGCTTAAACGCTCCACCACGCAATATCTGCGCCCCAGCAGCTTTAACAGCCCTGGCAGTCGTCAGCAGCTGTTCCCGGCTCTCCACTGCGCACGGCCCCGCCATCACCACGGGCGTTGCCGTAGCGCCGCCAATGATGACCGCCTGGCCACTTTCCCCACGATTCACCCGAATGCTGCTTCTCTCGGCTTTGAAAGCCCGACTTACCAGCTTGTAGGGTGTGTGTACCTGTACAACACGTTCAACCGCACGCTGCTGGCTAATTGCCCTGAAGGCCTGTGCATCGAGCTGGCTATCATCCAGCACAATCACCTCGTGTTCATGCATCTTCGTCGCGGTAATCGATCTCTGGTCGCCAGTTACCTGGCAGAGCAGCGTCGTCAAGAGATCGCGCTCTTCGCCACTAACCTGGCTGTGCATAACGATAATCATCCGTAAGGTCCTTTCTGTTCATGATATAAAAATGAGAAATGAAACACCAAACAAAAAAGCAGAGGTAGTAATCCTCTGCTTTCCTCCGGCCCGCCTTCAGGCCTGGAGTTGTTTTGCACAACCCAACAGGCCCTCTGTCAGACCGGAGGGCTCCAAGTAAAGTAAAATGCAAATGTGATATTTGGTTGGGTTTGCAAATCAATATTCATGATGATTGGATTGTACCTGGAATTAGCTCTGGAAGTCAATAGTTCATTTTTCCCAGGAATCAGGGCTTACCAGGGGTTGACAAACCCCAAAACATCGTGTATGCTCGAATGCAATGAAGGAATAGAACAGCCCGGCAATGTTGCCTTGTGACCTCCATGCAGCTCACCCGCTCGAGCACCGATTTATCCACCACACTTTCTATGCGATTGTATTTGTTTGGAGGAACATATGTCAGCACCGAGGAGCACATTCGCGCAGCCAGCGATGTTTGCTGGTCATACTAGCGCGAAATGTATGCCCTTTTCCATGCACCATATGTGCATGCAGACTGCTCCAAACATGGTAATCATCGGAACCGGCGTGTTGGCGTCGGTTTCTTTGTTTGCGCTGCTACACATTGTCTACGCCCTCCTGCTTGTCAGCCTTGTCCTACTTATCAGTCTCATCCTTATCGGCCTTACCGGGTTTGGTGGCCTGGTAGGGCTTTTAGAGGGACTAGAATCAAGATCGGCACAGGGAAGATTAATGGGGGCAATGTAGCAACCCAATCCAGAGCAGGTAACCTAACGAGGACCTTCCAGTGCGGACGGTTCTCGTTTTTTATTATCTGTCTTTTCTCTATTATCGAAAGGAGCAGCTATGCAGGTTGCAACAGTAACATCACATGCAGGGAGTGCACAGACAACTCACCCTCATAGCATTACACAGGCAGGCTGGCAGAGTAGTTCGCCCAGGGAACTGGCGGGAAGCCACATTCTCTGTGAAGCGTTAGTGCGCGAGGGCGTCGATTTGCTCTATGGCTATCCCGGTGGCGCAATCATGCCCTTCTATGATGCGCTTACTTCCTACCCCACGCTGCACCATATCCTCGTGCGGCACGAGCAGGCAGCAGCGCACGCCGCCGACGGCTATGCTCGCGCAACGGGTAAGGTTGGCGTCTGCGTAGCCACCAGTGGTCCCGGCGCTACTAATCTTGTGACAGGCCTGGCTACGGCCTACATGGACTCTACCCCGGTTGTAGCAATTACCGGGCAGGTGGCGCGGCACTTCATCGGTCGCGACGCATTCCAGGAGACCGATGTGCTTGGCGTGACGCAGCCCATCACTAAACACAGTTTTCTGGTACAGCGGGTTGAAGACATTGCGGACATTGTCCATGAAGCCTTTCGCATCGCCAAAAGTGGGCGTCCCGGCCCTGTGCTGATCGATGTCCCCAAAGACGTGCAGTTAACCAGCGCGCTCTACAGCCCGTCGACTTCTGTAGGGACGCTCAGCGGAGCTAGCGGAGCGCGTTTCAATTCTTTCGCGTCCACGACGACACGCATCTCACCGCCTTCAGCCACAGCTATTGCCAGGGCCATCGAGTTGATCACATCAGCACAATGCCCACTTATTATGTCTGGTCATGGAGTCATTCTATCCAACGCTTACGATGAATTGCGTGCTTTTGCAGAGAAAGCAGACATTCCGGTCATTACCACCCTGCTCGGCTTGAGCGCGTTCCCGGAGACACATCGACTGGCGCTTGGTATGCCCGGCATGCATGGCCCTGCGCATGTCAACCGCGCGATCGGCACCACCGACCTGTTGATTGGCGTCGGGCTGCGCTTCGATGACCGCGTTACAGGCAAGGCAAGTGAATTTGCTCCCCATGCACGCCTCATCCA
>VBFM01000333.1:0-10564 GCA_005882595.1 Chloroflexota bacterium | reverse complement strand
GCCGGATACCTTTCAGTTTCGCCGGCAGGTGCTCGCCTTTCTGAACTTTCTTACCGAGCAGGAGGCGACGGTGCTTTACACCTCCGAGAGTAGTAATGCCTCCGCCGACGAGGACTTGCACGCGATCAGTGATGGAACGATCAATCTCATCTCCACCACTGGTGGACGCAAGCTCTATATCAGTAAATTCCGCGGATCCGGCTACCGGCCTGGACAGCATGCGATGCGCTTGACCGAGCGGGGCCTCGAGATATTTCCCCAGCTCCCCCTACGGGCATACCTCCGCAGTTACGAAGCGGAACAAATCTCTTCTGGCATCATGGAACTGGACGCCCTGCTGCACGGAGGGGTGATGCGTGAAACGATCACGCTGGTAACCGGCCCGACCGGCGTTGGCAAGACCACGCTTGGACTCCAGTTTATGCGGGAGGCGGCCAGCCGAGGAGAGCGGTCACTCATCTGCCTCTTCGAAGAGTGGGATGATATGCTCCTGGAACGCAGCGAGTCCATCAGTATCCCGGTGCGCGCGATGCGCGAAGCCGGATCGCTTTTCATCGAGCAGGTTGAGCCTTTGTACTATACAGCTGACGAGTTTGCCTACCTCATCAGAAAGAAGGTCGAGGAGAAGCACATCTCCATCGTGATGATCGATAGCATCGCGGGCTACCGCCTCTCGGTGCAAAGCGATGACCTGGCCAACCAGCTCCACAGGCTATGCAAGTACTTGCAGAATGTCGGCGTGACCGTCCTGCTGATCAACGAGATCGATGAGATTGGCAGCGATTTCAAAGTTACCGACCTGGGCATCAGTTATATGGCGGATAACGTCATCTTTCTACGATACATTGAAGCCCAGGGAGAACTACATAAAGCTATTGGGGTCCTCAAGAAACGGACAACCGACTTTGAGCAATCCATGCGCGAATTCGAGATTACACGCTACGGCATTAAGATAGGCCGTCCGCTGACCGAGCTGCGCGGCATTTTAAGCAAGGTGCCGGTGCTGCCTGCTAGCCCAGATACAAGAAAGAAGTGGAGAGCGAGGGAATGAACAGGTAATCAACCATGTTTCAACACTGTGACAAAAGGAGCGCTTTATGAACCAGGCTATAACCACTAAACGGAAGAGGCACATTCTGGTCGTCGATGATAGCGACGATATGCGCATCCTGCTCGGGCAGATACTCGAGAAGGCAGGCCACCATGTCATTTTCGCCGAGGACGGGCAAACCGCGCTTGCCCAGGCGCAGTTGTACCATCCCAGCCTTATCCTGATGGACCTGTCGCTGCCGGATATGAGCGGGTGGGAAGTAGTAAGTCGCTTACGTCAGAAGAGTGAATTTCTCGATACCCCTATCATCGCTGTAACTGCGCACGTTTCGTCCGACGAAGTCGAGCGAGCTAGAGCGGTTGGTTGCACAACACATATCGGTAAACCTTTCGATTCCGCTATCTTGCTGCGCAGCGTCACTCGTCTGCTCAGCAGCAGTGCCTACAGACCATAGCGCCCAGATTGCGAACAATTAGCGTTCCAACAAATGNNNNAAGCGGCATTCCGATTCCCCGAGTGCTCTTCTCGCTAAACAGAGGCGCTCGTGCTTATTTGCAAGCGTTGGGTGATCACTTGCACGATAGCCTCAACATGGCTGGGATTCTCCCAGATATCGACATAGCCGACGCCCGGCATCATCGACAATCGTCAGCATCATCACCGGAATGCTGGCGGTGGCGGTATCGCTTTTGAGCCATTCGAGGACCGTCAAACCACTGCTATCCGGTAAGAGCATATCCAGGGTAATCAAATCAGGCCGGGCTGTTCTGGCCAGTTGAAACGCTTCCTCACCTGCGGAGGCCACCATCACCTCATAGCCGGCGCCTTCCAGATAGTGCTGCAAGAGGCGCCGGATGTCCGGTTCATCATCGACTACCAGGATACGCTTGCCCAGCGGAGTCTCCCGTGGCAACGCGGGAAGTCCCGGAGACTCGGCCAGGGGGAGAGTGAAGCGAAACGTGGAACCGTGACCAGGCTCGCTCGTCACCTGGATCTCCCCCCCCTGCATTTCTACTAGCGACCGGGTGATCACCAGGCCAAGGCCGGTGCCACCGCCTACCTTCGTCACGGCGTTGTGCGCCCGGTAGAAGCGGGTGAAGAGCCTGGCTTGCTCCTCTGTGGACAGTCCGATACCAGAATCGGTTACGGCTATGGTGGCCATGGGTCCGACTACCTCGACAGAGAGGTCGATGTGTCCTTCCTCCGGGGTATATTTGTGCGCATTGGAGAGCAAATTACTGAGAATTTGCGTCACCCGGTCAGCGTCACCGAGCACCATGGGGGCTTCCTCAGGCAGTTGCAGGGTGAACATCTGTCGCTTAGCGTCCCAGCCTGGTTGAAAGGAGGGCACCAGCTCGCGAATGAGGAGGTTGATATTGAGGGGGATGGGGTGCAATTCCATCTTGCCGGATTCCATGCGCGAGAGATCCAGCAGGTCATTGGCGATGCTCAACAACCGGCGCGTATTGTTCTGCGTAATTCCCAGAAATTCCCGCTGCACCTCGGTTAGCTCCCCAATGCTTTCATCATTTAATAGCAGATCAATATAGCCCTTGATGGAGGTCAGCGGCGTGCGCAACTCATGGGACACCATAGAGACAAATTCGGACTTCAACCGATCGACTTCACGTTCATGCGTCACGTCATACCAGACATAGAGCCGGCCAAGATAGGTCTGATCGACATCCCTGACGGGCAGTGAAGAGAAATCGAACTCACGCCGCCCAGGCGCCACTTGTACCTGTTGTTCTCGAAAGATGTGTTCCTGGTCAGGGTTGCCCCAGGTCAGCGATCGCTCCAGCAGGACTGCGTCAACGAACAGCCCTTTCAGGAGAGCCGCCAACTGGTCGGGTGACTGCGAAAGCACGGTGGTGTCGTCGAGCCCAAAGAAGTCGCTAAAGCGCCTGTTCACCTTAAGCGGGCGTCCATCAGGTGAGAGAAAGAGCATGGCCTCTTGGGAGGCATCGATGATGGCACGCAGTTGACTTTTCGTGCGTTCCAGCTGCGCATAATTGTCTTCCGCACGATGCAAGGCCGTCTGCAAGCGGACTTCGCTGATACGAAACGCCTCTTCGGTTGCCTCCCTTTCTTGTTCGTAGCCATGTGATTGCTCTGGCTCATCGGGTACACTCTGCAATGTGCGTCTATGTGCCATGCACTATACTCCTACCTGTCAACAGGCGTGCTACCTCTCGTAGCAAAACCCTCGTATCGAAGGGCTTGCCGATATGAGCTGTACACCCAACAGCCATAGCGCGCTCTTCATCAAAGGGAGCAACATGTGCGGTGACGGCAATGATGGGGGTGGTACGAAACTCACTCATTTTGCGCAAGTGTCCTACGGCTTCCCACCCATCGATATCCGGTAACGAGAGGTCCATCAGGATGAGATCCGGGTGGTATCGTTTGGCCTGGGTCAGAGAGGTTTGTCCGTCTTCGGCAAACACCACACGGTACCCTGCTTTCTCCAGAAGCTGTTCCATCAGCACGCGCATATCCTTGCTATCATCCACTACCAGGATGTGTTTTTTCTGTTCGGCGCTCGTCTGTTCGTCCATAATGCTCCTTGTCTTCATGTCTTCCAACACTATTCCTTCGTTTCTATAAGGGAAGGACAAGACGTAGGGAAGAATAGTCAAACATGCTTCTGTTCTTTCCTGATCTCCATGGAATTAGTATACCGACTTGTTCAAAATAGATTTCCTTCGTTGTATCACCTTGGGATCACCCTCAAATCACAATTGTGTAACTTGTGCTCCCGTAATTCTGCTCTCCGTCTACTGCATAAACCAACAGTGTATGCTTTCCTGGAGCTAACCGGCGTGTATCCAACGTCAATGATGCACCTGTGT
This sequence comes from Chloroflexota bacterium, assembly GCA_005882595.1. GTDB lineage: Bacteria > Chloroflexota > Ktedonobacteria > Ktedonobacterales > Ktedonobacteraceae > VBFM01. The sequence goes on along the minus strand of VBFM01000333.1, from coordinate 6,661 downwards.
GGAGCGGGTTGCTCAAGGAATCCAGAAACCAGGTGATACGCTCAATGCCCATAGTCTCTTGAACAAGTGCCTGGCATTGGAGCATCCCGCTCCCAGCGGCGGGCGTGCTTACCGAGATACTTACCTGCGGTGCAATAGCATCGGGTGTCATTCCAAGGTATGGATTCCAGGTAGCGGGAGTTAGAAACTCCTGCGCCGAGATACTCCCGTAGATACTCCCCCGCAGCCAGTCAATACCAACCACGGTCAGCGCTGGATCAAGTATGTTCAGGCGGTGGCTGCAGGCTTCCGCCGCATCATCATACATATACTCGTACATGGACCCTATACCAGGTACGGGATTGCCGGCCAGGTTCTCGGCTGCCTGGCTATAATGATTGACAATAGCCGCATTGCCGTTCACTCGATCGCTGAAAGTTCCGCTAATCGGGCTGGTGTGTGCGAAAAAATGCAGATTGAGTAACTGCTTGCTATAACCCTGGGCCATTTGCGTCAGGTTGGCATCCATGCGTAGGGGGCGGAGTCCCCGAGCTGTACGCTCAAGGTTCATCAGGAGAAATTGTTGTTGCGCGGGGTCAAGCTGATAAAAGTTAGCCGGTAAGCGCAGCGGGGGCAGATGTTCTACCTGGCGTGCATTGTTGATCGCAGCAATGGCATCGTGTGGGTCCTCGCTACTCAGATAGTCGGGTGATGCCGCTATATCCACACAGGCTCCTGGCTTCGAGGATACTGTCGCGCTTGAGTTGTAGTGACGAAAGAGCAACACGCCTATAGCGACGGCTAAAATGGCAACTAGAAGGAGTAACATATATTTCATTAAAATACCTACCCTGAGAGTCGGCTACCTACGATCACCCGCGGGACTGGTGGAGGGATGCTCACTAATGAGAGCCTGCGACGGCGAGCTCGGAAGGGTACACGTGAGCGTGGTTCCCTCTCCGGGTCCACTGCTCATCTGCAAGACGCCGCCATGCAGTTCCACCAGAGAACGGGCGATGGATGGTCCCAGCACGCTTCCCACCGTCTCTGACGATGGTAGAGCGGAAGCGTGCAAGAAGGGACGATTAAATACGGCCAGGTCTTCAGCAGAAAGTTCCCCGCTGCTGGAGCAGGTGATGCGTACTATGCTGCCCATCTGCCGCGTTTCCCAGACAATGCGTCCTCCTAGCGGCGTATGATTCGTGACAAAGGCCAGGAGATTGGTCAGGATTTGCCCCACGCGATTCTCATCCCCCAGCACGAGGAGCGGTGAAGCTGCCAGTTGCAAGGAGAGACGCTGACGCCGCTCCTCGATCTGGGGACGCATATTCTGGGCGACGTCGCGGATGAGGGTGTGCAGGTCCAGCGGAACCGCGCGTATTACCGTGGTCTGTGCTTCCAGCCGCGACAGATCGATCAGATCATTGATGAGCGCCATCAGCCGCCGGGCATTGCTTTGCACGATCCCCAGAAATTCCTGTTGCAGTTCAGTCAGAGACCCGGTCTCCTCTTGCTGGGCCAGCAGATCCGTATAGCCTTTAATCGAGGTCAGCGGGTTACGTAATCCGTGAGATACCAGGGCGTAAAACTCGGCTTTGAGTCGTTCCGCTTCCCGCTCTCTCGTGATATCGCGCAGGACATACAGGCGCCCGAGATAGGCAGTGGTGGAACTCCGAACTGGAATCGAAGAGATGGCCAGTTCTCGATACTGCGGGTTCTGTTGGATCGCCGTCCTCGTGTGGTGGCGTTCCTGGTCGAGGCTATCCTGCTCCAGGTCAGCATGGAAGGAGGTCGGATTGACGAAGAGCGGCTCCCACTGGCGTTGCAGGTCAGCAAAGGGCATTCCCACGACTTCTTCACCGGTCAGCGCAAAGAATTCGCGAAACGGACGATTGAGGGCATGCACCTGCTCACCGGCAGAAATGAAGAGAAACGCTTCACTGGAAGCATCAAAAATGGCCCGGCTCTCGCTTTGGGCGCGTTCCACCAGGGCGTACTGCTGTTCGAGGGTACGCATGGACTCCTGGGCAGCATTCTCATGCCGCTCGATCGCATCGGCCATGCTATTGATAGATTGACCGACCTGGTCTAAATCGCTAAAAGTCAAGGGGGCAACCCTGGCGCTTCGCTCCCCTTGACCCAGCCGCTGAGTCGTTTGCGTTAAACGCACAAGCTGCCCTTGCAGGGTCCCGGTAAAGTTGCGCAAGATCCACAAGAGGCCAGCATTCGCAGCCATAAAAAGCACGATGAACCCGATCACCAGGCTGATATTGATGGTATCCACCTGGTTTTGATACCCCTCCAGGTCTTGCCCAATAGCCTCCTGCAGCGTACCCAGAGCCGCGCGAAACTGGTTAAAGAGGACGTTGCCCTGGAAGACGCTGGCCTGGGAACGCGGACCGGCGAAATGGCCAGCCTGCATCTGGCCGATCTGGGTGAGAGCAAAATTGCTATACCACTCGTCGGCCACTTCTTCCACCGCCGTCAAGCGGATAGCCGTAAGCCGGAAGGGACCGGATTGTAGTTGTTTCGTAAGATCATCAGCAAAGGCTAGATAGGCTGGACGCCCTTCCTGAAACGCTATGAGAAATGCCGGGTTATTGTCGCTAATATAGCCCCGTAACCCGGTCTCCTGGTCACTCATCGCCTGCAGCATGCCATCTGCATCCTCGCGCAGTAGCACTTTCTGATCGTCCACGTGGCGCTGGATGCTAAACGCGTAGAAACTCACCCCCACGCCCACGAGAAACATCACCAGAAGCAGGCCAAAAATGAGTGAGAGACGCGCATTGAGCCAGTCCACAACTCGCATGGGGCGTTTCTCTCGCGTATGCAGGCGCATGGGTGTTACTCCTTCGCGGGTTGGCGGTGATATTCCTCCAGCACCTCCGCGACACAGGTGCGCAATGCCAGGGGTTCAAAGGGTTTGACCAGGTAGCGGGTAGCTCCGCTCTGCAAGCCCCGTTCGATTTCAGCTGCCTGACCTTTGGCGGAGAGCAGGATGATGGGAATGGCCGCGGTCAGTGGATTCCTACGCACAGCGTCAAGCACCTCCAGCCCCGTCATTTCTGGCATCATAACATCAAGCAGCACCAGGTCTGGTGGCACCTCTCGAATCAACTCCAGGGCGCGCTTGCCATTCCTGGCCTCAGCAAGGTCGTAGGAACGCAGCAGAAAGGTAATCAGGCGACAGATGTCGGCCTCATCATCAGCGATAACCAGGCGAGGCTTCATAGGATCCTCCTCTCATTTCCTCCAAAGATCTCCACACATGTTACCAGTAGTATAGCCTCCCTTTCCAAACCGCTTAAGTCGTTGAAATCCGGTGAAAAAGTGGGAACATCTGAGCACAACAAAAAACAATGCAAGGCGGCTGAAGCGCTCTGGCAAGTGCTTCGAGTGAGCAAGGAAAGGGCGAGATATCGTGAAGGATTAGCGTTCCAACAAATGCCGTATCTTTAAGGCGATTTGCAACGACAATCTCAGTTCCGGGTCTTCCAGCGACCTGCCCAGTAGCTCCTCGATGCGTCCCAGCCTGTAGAGGAGCGAATTCCTATGCAGGTGCATGGCGCGCGCCGTCTCGCTCAGGTTCCCGTTGTAGCGAAAAAAGCCCTCCAGGGTCTCCATTAAGGCGCTGTTGCTTCTTGAGTCGGAATCGAGCAGTGGGCCGAGGGTCTCTTCATAAAAGTGCGTGAGTTCCTGCTGGCCGTAGAGATGAAAGAGCAGCCGGTAAATCCCCAGTTGGGCGAAGGAGTGGAGTTTTCCATCTCCGAACAAGCGCCGTCCGATTTCCATGGCCTGTTGCGCTTCCTGGTAGGAGTGCGGTATCTGCCTGATATCCCTGGCGAGGCGTCCAATGCCAACAGAATAACGCGGTACCTCGCCATTGCTATTGTTCACATTGCCTGACTGGAAGCGAGCCTTTACCCGTTCCAGCCGCGCCAGCATGGTCTGCTCATACTCGCGTTCCTGCTGGTTATCGCTTTCCGTGACCGGAAGCAGGGCAATCACGCGGCGAGACTCGCTCGATACCCAGCCAGCAGGCCAGGTGCGCAATAACTCATCGCGTAGCCTCCGAGGCCATTGCATGGAAAAGCTGCCAGCCGGATAATCGGGCTCGTCAGGAGAGAGTTCGAAGAGCGCGACGACTTGCGCGGCCATCAGATCGAACCCAAGCAGGCGCGCACGCGCGATCATCTCATCGGCCTGCTGGTAATTCCCCTGTAAAACATCCATCAGGGCCTCGGACTGATAGCGGCTCTCGACCTCGCTGCGTTCGCGCTCGCGTGCAAATTCTAAGGCCAGGATGGGAGCAACCTGCCCTAAGATGAGACGCTCCAGGTAGTCAAATTCTCCCTCGTGTCCGATCATGGATAAGTAGCCCACCACTTCGTGGCGTATCTGGATGGGAACCATGATGCGCGCCAAACCCATCCCGCGCAGCGCTTCATCGGTCAAGAGCGCCGGGAGATCTATGGGATCGCTGCCCGGTGGCGCTGCTTGCAAGCGTAGCTGCTGCCCGGCATCCTGCAAGACGATCCACTTCTCGCAACTGCGCGCCAGCTGATCGCATATGCTCTGAAGGCCCATGCTCTGCGCGCTTAACTGCATCAGTTGGTGCGAAACCTCCGTCGCTTTGCGCTCGCTTTCACCGCGAAAGCTCACCACGAAGGTAATCACCTCGCGCTCGATCTCTTCGAGCAGGGCAGGTGGTGGGAGTAAGAGCAGTGGAAGATGCAGCTGATCGGCGGTGGTAAGCGCTTCGTGGCCGAGCGCTTCAAGTGATGGTGCGCCTACTGCTACCGCCGCAACGCCTTCTTTGTGCAGACTTGTCAGCAGGTGGGGAAGTGTTTCGTCGAGCCGGCGCAGTTGCGAGAGGGTGAGGAGAGCAAGTTCCCCTCCACGCACGCTTTCAAAGGCGGGAAGGCGCGCGCGCATGCGACAGGCCCATGTTACCCGGCGATGAAGTCCCTCTCCTCCCGCTACAAGCGTTGCATCGCGTGAGACAAGGAGGGTGAGAATATTGCGGACCGATGCCGACGATATGGGAGAAGGAGAACTACTCATATGTACACATCGAAAAAATGGGAAGCGCGGCGTTTATCGCCGCGCTGTCGATGTGGCTACGCTGCCACTGGCTTTTTGCGCCTTACGCTTCAACTCGTATTTTTTCGCTTTAATACGATGCTTGCGCCACGCAACCCGCTTGGTTTTGTTCATGCCATACTTCCTTTCCTTCAAGTAGTGTGGAGTTATTCCTCGCCCTCGATACCGCCCTCAAAGTCGATCTCGGTCATCTCCTCGGGCTCGTCTCCACCGTCATAGTATTCGTCTTCGTTGTTCGGATCTTCGTCATCCTCGCGATCATAGCGCAGCATACTATCCTTGATGTAAGCGCGGATCGTGTCTCCGCCGCCCTGGGACGGGAAGCTGACCTTGCCGAACATGTTGGGATGCTGGTACTCTTCGCGAATAATCAGGCGCACGTGCCCATTTTCCAACCCCAGGATAGCCGCCGCGTAACGGTTACCGCCCTCCATAAAGTTAATCAGGCGGTTAGCCAGGCGCGGCTCTACCTGTCCGATATCCTCGCCCGCCGTATTGCGCACCAGCAGGGTGTGGCCGATGACATGCAGCTGTACCCTGTCGCCAACGCCCACCTTTGCTATCACGGAGGGCGAACCAATGTTTAGTAACTCGGTCATGCCAGTTTTACCTGTCTCTTCAATGAACAGGCGGGGATCGATGCGCTCCGTTCCCGTGTGCAGCTGCACAGGCTCTTCCTGAAGCTGTGAGAGTCGCTCCAGGTTCTTTCTGGCGATGGTATTGTTGGGGCTATACTTGAGCGTCTGGGAATAGGCCTGCCGCGCCTCGACGTACTGTCCTAGCTCGCTGTATGCCTTCCCCAGGCGGTTGTACGCGTCAGGTTCGAAAGGGAACAGCTGCAGGATGTTCTTGTTGGTAGTAACTGCATCTTCCCACTGGCCAGTCTGCGCCTGTTGAATGGCCAGGTCCGTCCACTGTTTTTTCAGTCGCGCTTTTTCTTCAGCCGATTGTGTTTGTGTCAAATTACGCCTCCTCTATCCCCACTGGGATATATCTTTGGTGTCAGCATATTATAGCGCAACCGCGCAACCCTGTAACGACCAGGCGGTTGCGCGCTCGATACACACCTTCACCAGGTCTCCAGGCTGAATACTACGAGATGCCTGCGGAAAATCACTCGCTGGAGTACCATCTCCATCTTCGCCAGGTTGCGGGAAAAAGACCCATTTATTGGTACGATTGCGGCCCTTCCATTGCAGGCGGCCATGCGAATAATTCGTATCCTCGACCAGCACTTCTTCAACTTTGCCAATTGATGGCTCGTTTAGTTCAAGCGCAATGCGCGCCTGCACCTCTTCCACGGCGTGCAGGCGGCGTTTCTTCTCCGCCAGGGGAATGTCATCTTCCCAACGCGCTGCTACTGTGCCGGGACGAACCGAGTAGGCGGCGACATGCACAACATCGAAACGTACTTCCTCGAGCAGGTCCAGGGTATGCTGGAACTCTTCCTCGGTTTCGCCGCAGAAGCCGACAATAATGTCGGTAGAGAGCGAGACGCCGGGCCACAATGCGCGCAGGCGCGCAATGCGGTCTCGATATTCATCCAGCGTATAGCCGCGTTTCATACGCTTGAGCA
>VBFM01000332.1:476-6160 GCA_005882595.1 Chloroflexota bacterium | reverse complement strand
GACATTTGGCCTACGTCACCAGCCACAAATCGTACCCTGGAGTGCTGTTGATCGGTTTGAGCGCTCTGTAGTGACACTGAAAGTGGGACAGGAGTCTCGTATCAAATCCAGGTCCACAGATTTGCACGCATAGCAGCAACAATTATGTAACGAGCGGCAGTTACTTTGCTGGATGCAAGTAAGGTTAGGCAAGGTTCAAGTGCTTGACAAAGCGTTGCTCTATGCATATACTGAAGGTAGAATAAATGACCAGGTGCCCACTTTAAGGTGAGGAATTGCCGGGCAGATGGTCATCACATTGCTCGTGCTGTGAGGAGGGTGCATTGCCCAAGATCGTTGATGAACAGATGCGCGAAGCCACCCGCCAGCGCATTATGCGTGTGGCGGCCGGCGAGTTTGCCCGCCTGGGCTTCGACCAGGCGAACATTAATGTCATCGCCGAACAGGCCGGGATCGGCAAGGGCACGATTTACTTGTACTTTGAGAATAAACGCGACCTGTTCCTGGAGATGCTGCGTTCCATCGCTCAGGCGCAGCTGACGGTGATCCGTGTGGCCCTGGCTCCCGAGGGGACGCTGCCGCAGCGTCTGGAACGGCTCTTCCGCGCCTTTGCTCGGCTCGCTGAGGAAGAGAGCGATAACTTCAATGTTTACATGAGCGCCCTGTATGGGGTCAACCGCGCTTTTCAGGCGGAAGCCACCAAACTGCTGCGGGATTACGTGGCCGTGATCGCCTTAATGCTGGAACAGAGCCAGGCGCGGGGAGAGATCCGCACTCATCAAATTGAGGCCACCGCGCTTATGGTGCTGTCCCTGACGGAGTCGTACATCCTCTCTACCAGGGTACTCGGGCGATCAGAGCGCGAGATTGTCCAGCAAGCGGGGCCCGTCGCTGAACTTATCCTGCGCGGCATCGGCACAAGCGAGTCTTGATGCCGCGCTTCCTTTTTTGTGCTTATTTTTGGTTAACTACCCACCCATTATTGATACAATGGCGTGAGGTGCAGGAGGTTGATTACTGATGCTGTCTGTTGGTCTGCCAACGTTCTTCCAACGTCTTTTTCATCTTCGCCGCGCTGGATCGAGCCTAGAGAGCCCGCGCTACTTACTCAAATGGTTGCTGATCAGCACCGCGATCGGCCTGGTAGCCGGCGTTGGAGCTCTGATCTTCTTCGAAGCCATCCTGCTCTCGACCGACTTCTTCCTGGGTACGCTGGTCGGCTACTTGCCTCCAGACCCGGCAGGCGAGGCATGCGGCTGGCGGGTCTCTCGCTTGCCGCGTTGGGATCTTGCCGCCGATCCTGGCTGCCACAGTACAGTCCTTGCCGGACCTGGGTATCCTTGCTAACTCGTCACGCTTACTGCGGCAGAAGCTTCCTCCAGGAGTGCGTGTTTCATCTGTTCATCTCTCATGTGAAGTCCTGATGCAAAAGCGGGTCTGAAAAGCCCCTTCACCAGGTCTCCCTGGGATACAATACAGGAGGGAGTGTGCTTCCAGTCTTTTTCAGAAAGGAGCTTCTATCATGCCTCCGTTACTCGCATTACCTGCTGTCGATGGAGTGGAAATCACCACCATCATGGATAACTCGCTTGATCTGCTGATGTCCTCAACTCAGCTGGCGCATCGTTTCCCGCTGCCGCACTATGGCTTCATACAAAATCAATTGCGTGCCGAGCATGGTGTTTCCTTGTTGATCACCGTGATTGACCAGGGGAAGCGTGAGACAATTCTCTTTGATACTGGAGTGACGCCTGACGGAGCATTGCACAACCTCGCCGTACTGGGCGTTGACCTCAGTACCATTCAGGCCATTGTCCTGAGCCATGGTCATACTGACCATACACACGGGCTGGATGGCTTCCTCGATAAGCTTGGCACACGACGTATGCCCATTCTGCTCCATCCTGATGCCTTCCTCAAACGTCGTCTTGTCTATAACGATAACAGCATCCTGGATTTACCTCCTCCGTCACTCCATGACCTGGAGCGGGAGGGGATAGAGCTCATAGTAGAACGCGGCCCATCATTTCTGATCAATGGCAAACTGCTGGTGACGGGACAGATCGAGCGTACCACCGATTTTGAGCAGGGATTGAAGAATCAGCAAGCCGAGGCCGATGGAACCTGGCAACCTGATCCATGGGTCTATGATGACCAGGCCATTGTCATTCATATACGCAATAAAGGGCTGGTGGTGGCTACTGGGTGCGGACATGCAGGCGTGATTAACATACTGCGGCAAGCGCGTGCGCAGACAGGCGTTGAGCACATCTATGCGTTGCTGGGAGGATTTCATCTCAGCGGGACGCTCTTCGAGCCAATCATCCCTCAAACGGTTGAGGCATTGCAGAAGATCAATCCGGCGGTCGTTGTGCCTGCCCATTGCACGGGATGGCGCGCTACGCAACGTATTGCTCAAATGATGCCAGATGCATTTACGCCCAATAGTGTCGGGACGACCTTTGTGTTCATGGGGTAGTACCGGTATCGCATCCCAGATGGCCTAATAGGCCACAATCTCCAAAAACTGGACGAGATGTGCTTTTGGAAACAGGAGAGATCCGTTTGGTGATCCCTGGAAAGATGGAACAGATGAAGCCCACTCCAACTGCTCTTGAGCGCGCAGTACCTACCCCACAGCACTCCCGATCAGCTTACCCAGACCAAAGGTGATCCCGGCTACCAGAAAGCCCAGGAAAGTGACCACCCACAGGGTCAGCTCGGTGTAGACGATCGCCGGAGCTGGAGGCCCTGCCCCCTCTGCGCGCTCCTTAATACCGAGCATGTTCTGCCGCACCGCGATCAGGTCGACACCGTCGCTGGAGAGTTGGGGACTATGCTTTGTCATGGTCTTCACCACCCTTCGTTTGAAATGCACTACGGCTATGGTGTGGGCTGCACATAGGGTGGCACCGGTACTGGCTCGGCCGGGTTGGCGTTTGATCCCAAAATCTGCACCGGATGGTAGAACAGGTTCATAGGAATCTGGGTCAGGAGCCACTTGTTGAAGTCCGTCTGTGTGTTGATGAGCTGAGTCCGTGCGTACTCGATACGGTTGAAGGACCCTTCAATCTGCACCAGCACCGAATGAGTATTACTTCCCACCCCGTAATCCGGATAGTTCTCGACGAAGACCCGAATGCCGCCCGTCATCTGTTGCGCCGCCGTGAGCGCCGCGTTGGTATCGCCTGTTCCTTGGCTGGCTTTGAGCGCTGCTGCATTACTGCGCGCCTGGGCGATCTTGGTAATGGCATCGTTCTGGGAGGCGATGGTTGAGTTGAGCAAGGCTGCGTCCTGTTGCAGCAGTTGTGATGCTCTATCTACCTCATTCCAGACAAGGCCAATCTTCCCTTGTACGTCGTATTGCCGTTGCTGAATGGCGATATTCTGGCTAATGCAGATAACGCCACCAAGTAATACCACGACAATGACGATTGCTGAGATGATTTTGGCGCGAGTCCAAAAAGGCTTCGGCGGGGTCACTTTTTCTCCCATAGATCGGTTTGTCATCTCGCCATAGGTAGACGAGGAGCGACCGTAGCCTGGCCTCTCGCCGTCCTCTGGCTGGCTGTCGTACATTGGGAGCTGTTCTTTGTCGTACATACGAGTATCCTTTCATTTGAGTTTAAACATCGCCACCTGATGATGGTGAACTGCCACCGCCTCCCCAAGCGCCACCGCCTCCCCTGCCAGAGGAAGAGCCTCTTCTTGTACCTCTACTAAGTAAAGCAAGAATCAGTAAAACGCGCCCGAGTAAGCGGAATGCCGTATAGAAGAAATTCTCCCGCCGACGAGCAGCGACGATAGCACTTATCACGAGCCAAAAGACGATGGCGAGAGACACGAGTATGACTATTGCTACCGGGTCGGGACTGCTGTTTGTGCTACCAGGGGGATTGGCTCCACTCGATGGAAAAGGATGTGTGGCCTGCCATTCCCTGGCTACGGCTGGGTCTTGCTCGGCAGCGTAGACTTTGTCGTAGAAAGCCATCAGACCATCCTGCCAATGTCCTTGAGCACGCGCAGGGACAAACGTGGTTTGGGCGTAGTCGTCCATTAGCGTATCGGGAAGTGCTCCCGATATCCCACCTCCGGTAATGTAGGTCAGCCAGGGAGTGTGCGCATCCTTGCCCGGTTTCTGCAGATAGAGGACGAAGAGCACACCGTTATTCGTGTCTTTCGATCCGATCCCGTTTTTATTGAAGACATCGGTGGCAAACTGGTGAGGATCGCTCGCCAGGTCATTGAAGATTACCACGGCGATCTGATACCCGTGTGCTTGCACATCATCAGATCGCGACCTCAGTTGCGCTATGAAACTCTGGGGGACTGTTCCTGTCGTATCCAGTATGCCATGGGTATCTACCGTGAGTTGTGGCATTGGAGGGTCCTGGGTAGAAGTCCCGGCAGGATTTTGTGGCTGTCCTGCGCATGCGGCGAGCAGACCTGCTACGAGCAGGCTGAGAAAGGCGAAGCGTAGGATATATGTTATTCTATGAACTTTGGAGAGTCGTTTCATCGAACACCTCCTCTTCCCTCCGAAAAGATCTCTTGATCCTGCATGAGGTTCGCCTTTTTTGACAAACCTGCTTCCAGCTAAGAACCATGCTACTGTAAGCATATCGAAGGCGTATCACAATCTACTCACCAAAGCATAGCCGTCCCTCACGTTCGCCTCACAACTTGACAGCGTGAATGCATTCCGAACAAGCATAGCATGTATGTATGAACTGAACTTGTGACAAGGCTGAGTTGAAGCTGAGAAAGTACGTGCGCCATAGCGTTGACGGGACGGAGTGGTCAAGCGCTAGCTGATGCATCTGTGGCCTTGTGAGCGCTTTGTGAGCATGGCGTGGCTTCTCGTGATGCGCACGTGATGGGCAAAGTATACGCTACTCGTAGGCACCTATCCGTCCTGCCAACGCTGCTACGCAGCGCTTGTCTCTAGACAGGACGAAAGGAGAAGGAGTGTTACGATGTTTCAACGAATACTGGTCCCTCTGGATGGCTCCGCTCGTGCGGAGGAGGCGCTACCCGTAGCGGCGCGTATAGCGCGCGCCTCAGGTGGCTCCGTTCATTTACTCCAGGTGGTGAGCTCACCAATTGACTATGGAGGAGGGCTAGCTGCAGCCCCACTTCTGAGCGAGCAGGTGATCGAATCCGAGGTGAGCACGGCGACCGACTATCTCAAAACGGTGGCCACATGTCCAGGATTTTCGGGAATCCGGATCTCGACCGAGGTCGCCTGTGGGCTACCCCCTCAGTACATCCTGGCAGTAGCCCGGTCAGGAGAGGTCGATCTCATCGTGCTGTGCAGCCACGGCAGGACAGGTTTCACCCGTTGGGTGTTGGGCAGCGTTGCGCACACCCTGGCTCACGAGAGTACGGTGCACACCCTTATCCTGCGGGAGAGCAAATCTGCTTCTCTGTTGTCAAGCTCAGATGCTGCGCGACCGCTCTGCACGCTCGTCCCGCTCGATGGCTCGGCACTCTCCGAGACCGCGCTCATTCCGGCGGCACGCCTGGTTGCGGCCCTGGCAGCTCCGGCCCAGGGAGCGCTACGCCTGGCCCAGGTGGTCAAGCTCGTCCAGGCAACGACTGACGAGTGCTATCCATGACATTCTCCTCTTGAGTAGGTAAGCGGCTTCTGTAAGAAGAGGATAATGCCTTGATCTCTCAAACGA
>VBFM01000332.1:0-395 GCA_005882595.1 Chloroflexota bacterium | reverse complement strand
AGCGGCTCACGTCACGCATGATCAAGGCTTTGCCCATCATGGATATTCAGCGGCAAAGGATGTCGTGTTACCGCAACCAAAGGCCGATCGTCATCGTATGCTCCGTACCCATCACCACAGATGGGCTGCTCTTGCAAAACCACGACGCGAGCAGAGTGAAAGCCAGGCGAGGTGCCTTCTCCAGGTATCTCGCCTGGCTTGTATGGAGGGAGAGCCTGGCTAGCTTTCCCCTGATTCTAGGCGTGGCTGATAAACCTGCTGAGCAGGCTGTGACCACGATACTCTGCCCTCCAGAGGTAGGCGGCCAGTCCAAAGCAAACCAGACCGAGCGCCGCCATCAGGATTTGTTGTGGGACCGAAGTGGCAAGCACATTGGCGTAGCGGTCGATAATCGG
>VBFM01000331.1:0-5138 GCA_005882595.1 Chloroflexota bacterium | reverse complement strand
ACGGGCCGGGCTTGCCCCCGCCCTGCTAATCCCACCCCGCCTTAAATTTTCCCCACCAGCTATACTCAAGTTAGAGACTGCTCAGCCATACGTTCGTCGGCTTTTCTGCGCAAAAGCAAGCACCTCATCCCAACAAGGAAGGAACCGTTCCATGAACCGCGACACACACAGACCCCGTTTCCAACTCTCCACCTCCTCACGTTGCATGGTAAAGCTCAACCATTCAAAAATAATACCGAGCATTTTGCGCGGTATTTGCACACTATCTCAAGTTTATCGATTTAATAACATTGCTTGTTTCACAGTCTTTTTCGGGTAACTTCCCCCCATTGGTATACTTCCAAATACCTGCTTTCGTGGGTAACACCTCTTAGAACTGCGTGCTACACTGAATAAAGATCGGGTACTGTATTGCCTGAGAACCAACCTCCCCGTTGTCTGGCGTTTTTTCCGTTGAAGCGCAGGAAGTTGCGTATTTTAGACTCTGGAGGTGATAACTTGATTCCTGGTTCCTTCGATTATCTGGTAGCGCACAGTGTCAACGAAGCTGTTGCCCTGCTCGATCAACATGGCGGTGACGCCAAAATTCTGGCCGGAGGCCAGAGCCTCATTCCCCTCATGCGGTTCCGCATCGCCGGGCCAACCACGCTGATTGACATCAATCGTATTGCTGGCCTGGAATACATTCAGGAGGCGGATGGCACGCTGCACATTGGCGCGCTGACGCGCGAAGTGGAACTCGACAGTTCCAGTCTCATTCGAGACCGCTATCCCATTCTGCTCGATACCTCTTCGGTGGTCGCAGACCCTGTTGTGCGCAACTGGGCCACGGTGGGCGGCAATATCGCGCACGCCGATCCCGCCAACGATCATCCCGCTACCATGCTCGCGCTGGGAGCTAAGGTCGTCGCGCTTGGCCCGGCAGGAGAACGGATCGTGCCTATCGAGGAGTTCTTCACCGATGTCTCATTTGAGACAGCCCTTTCTCCCAATGAGATGCTCGTTGAACTGCGTATTCCTGCCCCGACCGAACGCAGCGGAGGAGCGTATTTCAAACTGGAGCGCAAGGTGGGAGACTATGCCATAGCCGGTGCTGCTGCTTATATCACGCTCGATAGCAGTGGGAATGTCACCTATGCTGGCATCGGCCTGACCAACGTTGGGCCTACGCCCATCAAGGCGCGCGATGCCGAGCAAGTGCTGCTGGGTAAACCCCTGGATGACGCCAGTATCCACGCGGCAGCCGATCTTGCCGCCGCCGCCGCTCAGCCCACCAGCGATACGCGCGGACCCGCCGAATACAAACGCGACATGGTGCGCACCCTCACGGTTCGCGCGCTGCGTAAAGCGCTTGCCCGTGCTACAGGAGGTGAATAGCATGAGTACCCACCATATTACGGTAACAATTAATGGGACCCCTTACGAAGGCGATGTCGACTCGCGCACCCTGCTTGTGCACTGGATTCGCGATACCCTGCGTTTGACGGGCACGCATATTGGCTGCGACACAACCTCGTGTGGTGCCTGCACCATCCTGGTCGATGGCAAGGCCACCAAGTCCTGCACCATGTTCGCGGTACAGGCCGATGGCCGTCAAGTTATGACCGTGGAGGGCCTCGAACAAAACGGCAATTTGCATCCCCTTCAGGAGGGCTTCCACGAGAAACACGCGCTGCAGTGCGGATACTGCACGCCTGGAATGATGATGACCGGCCTCGCACTCTTGCAACGCAATCCCAACCCGAGCGAGCATGAGATACGTGTCGGCATCTCCGGCAACCTGTGCCGCTGCACCGGCTACGTCAATATCGTCAAAGCAATACGCTACGCCGCCGATAAGATGCAGGCCACTGAAGCGGTTCCGGTGAGTGCCGGGCAAGGAGGTGAATAATGGCCACTCAAGTACCTTCTCACGCGCTGGGAGAAGCCTACAAGCGCAAAGAGGACGCTCGTTTCATTCGCGGGCAGGGCAATTACGTCGATGATGTACAGTTGCCCGGCATGCTCTATGGCGACATCGTGCGCAGCCCTTACGCACACGCCCTGATCAAAAACGTCGATATCAGCGAGGCCCTGAAGGTTCCAGGTGTGGTGGCCGTGATTACGGGTAAAGACCTGGACGCGGCCGGGCTTGCCTGGATGCCCACGCTTTCCGCCGACACCGAGGCCGTGCTGGCCCTGGACCGCGTGCATTACCAGATGCAGGAAGTGGCCTTCGTCGTGGCCACCAGCCGCTATGCCGCCGCCGATGGTGTAGCGGCGGTTGACGTAGAGTACGAACCGCTGCCGGTCCTGGTGAATGCAAAGAAAGCGCTCGATGCCGATGCGCCCTTGCTGCGCCCCGACAAAAAAGAGAAGCAGCCCACCAACCAGATTTATCACTGGGAAACGGGCGAGCGCGAGGCCACCGATGCCGCTTTTGCCGAGGCCCAGGCCAATGGCATCGTTGTTCAGCAGGAGATGTACATCCCGCGCATTCACCCAGCTCCCATTGAGACCTGCGGCTGCGTGGCCGACTATCAGAAGGCGACGGGTAAGCTGACGCTCTGGATGACTTCGCAGGCTCCGCACGCGGTTCGCACACTGCTTGCCATTGTCGCCGGTCTGCCGGAACACCGCATTCGCGTCATCTCGCCGGATATCGGTGGCGGTTTCGGCAACAAGGTACCCATCTATCCCGGCTACGTCTGCGCGGTAGTAGCTTCTCTGACCACCGGCAAGCCCGTGAAATGGATCGAGGACCGTACCGAGAACCTGTGCAGCACCGGCTTTGGGCGCGACTATCACATCAAGGCGGAGGTAGCCGCCGATAAAGATGGAACCGTCCAGGCGCTGCGTGTCTATACACTGGCCGATCATGGCGCGTTCGACGCGGCGGCCCAGCCTACCAAGTTTCCTGCTGGCCTCTTCCACATCTGCACCGGCTCGTATGACTTCAAGCACGCCTTTGTAGAGGTGGACGCCGTACATACCAACAAAGCCCCCGGCGGCATCGCCTATCGCTGCTCGTTCCGCGTCACCGAGGCCTCGTACCTGATCGAGCGCATCATGGATACCCTGGCGCACGATCTGGGCAAAGACCCGGCTCAGCTGCGCATGCAGAACTTCATCAAGCCCGAAGCCTTCCCCTACCGCTCCGCGCTCAACTGGACCTATGACAGCGGCGACTACGAGGCCGCGCTAAAACTGGCCATGAAGAACGTGGACTACGAGGGGCTGCGGCGCGAGCAGGCGGAGAAGCGCGCGCGGGGCGAACTGATGGGCATCGGCATCTCCAGCTTCACCGAGATCGTCGGCGCCGGCCCCGGCAAGCACTTCGATATCGCAGGTATCCAGATGTTCGATAGCTGCGAGATTCGTGTGCATCCAACCGGCAAGGCGATTGCGCGCATCGGCGTGCAGACGCAGGGCCAGGGACATGAAACGACCTTCGCCCAAATCATCGGGGCCGAACTGGGCATGTCGCCCGATGATATCGATGTCGAGCACGGGGACACCGATACCGCTCCCTATGGTCTTGGCACCTATGCCAGCCGCAGTACGCCGGTCGCTGGCGCGGCTACCGCGCTGGCTGCTCGCAAGGTGCGCGACAAAGCCAGGAAGATCGCCGCCTACCTGCTGGAGGTCGGTGAGGAAGACCTTGAATGGGAGCCTGGACGTTTCTTCGTCAAAGGCTCACCAGGCAAGGGCAAGACCATTCAGGAACTGGCGTTTGCGGCCTATACCAACTGCCCGCCCTACCTGGAGCCGGGCTTAGAGGCCGTCAACTACTACGACCCGCCCAACCTGACCTACCCATTCGGCAGCTACATCTGTATTGTGGATATCGATCGAGGTACCGGGGAGGTTCATATCCGCCGCTTCATGGCGGTGGATGACTGCGGTACCATCATCAACCCGATGATTGTCGAGGGGCAGATTCACGGTGGTTTAACCCAGGGGCTTGCCCCCGCGATGTACGAGGAGCTGTCGTACGACGAGAACGGCAACGTCCTCGGCAGCAACTTCCAGGACTACCTGATTCCCACTTCGATGGAGACGCCGCACTGGGAGACCGATAGAACCGTAACCCCTTCGCCGCATCATCCCATCGGAGCCAAAGGTGTCGGTGAATCGCCCACCGTGGGCGCGCCCCAGGCCATCGTGAACGCGGTTGTCGATGCGCTTGCGCATGTCGGCGTGCGCCACATCGATATCCCCGTTACTCCCTGGAAGGTGTGGAATATCCTGAAGGAGAAAGGGCTGACATCGGACTAGCATAAGGTTGTAGGGACAAGGGGCGGTGTGGCGGAAGGGTGGGGGCCTTGTGCTTGTCCTGGGTGGGGAAGCGAGCAGGCACCCAGGACAAGCACAAGGCCCCCGCATCCGCCCCACACCGCCCCTTGTCCCTACACCTGTTTGCTTCTATGGCGAAAAACATTGAAGCGTACCCTGCATTGCTGTTTTCTGGGGAATTACCATGACTGAAACACTGCTTGAGCTTGCCTACCGTTTGGAGCAGGCTCGTGAACCGTTTGTGATGGCCACAGTGGTCTGGTGCGAGCGCCCAACTTCCGCGAAGCCTGGGGCACAGGCCATTATCCGGCCCGACGGAAGTATGACGGGCTGGATAGGCGGCAACTGTGCGCAGCCCGTCGTCTTGCGCGAGGCACTGCGTATTTTGCGTGAGGGAGATGATCCCTATTTATTGCGTCTTGGCTCGCCAGACACAGGAATAGTGCGCGACCACGTGCGCCTCTTCCCTATGAGCTGCACGAGCGGCGGCATCCTGGATATATATATGGAACCACATGTACCCCAACCTCAGCTTTTACTCATCGGCGACTCTCCTGTGATCGCGGCGCTAAGTAAACTTGCACAGGTTGTCGATTTTTCGGTAACGCACCTCACCTCTGCCGACCTTAGCCAGCTACAGGTGAACGAGCGCACGTACGTCTTGATTGCCACGCACGGGCAGTATGATGAAGATGCGCTGGAGCAGGCATTGCGCAGCCCCGCCTCTTATGTTGGCATGGTGGGGAGCCATAAACGGGCTGAGGCGTGCCGGAGCTACCTACGCTCGTCCGGTTTAACCGAACAGCAGATCGAACGCCTCAAGGCGCCTGCCGGATTGGATGTAGGGGCCGTGACCCCACAAG
>VBFM01000330.1:4644-10381 GCA_005882595.1 Chloroflexota bacterium | reverse complement strand
GCTATCGTGCGCGAGGCTGATCGGCTCAATCGCCTGGTGGCGAACTTGCTCGACATGTCTCGTATCGAGGGAGGCGCGCTCAAACCTGAAAAAGAGTGGTATCCTATCAATGAATTGATTCAAGACGTGGTGGCCCGCATGCAGCCAGTATTGCAGGGGCGCGTCGTGCATACAGACCTACCCGCCGATCTGCCGCCGGTGAAGCTGGATTATTTGCAGATAGACCAGGTGTTAACCAATCTGCTTGAAAACGCTGTGCGCTATACACCAGCCGAATCGCCCATCGACATTGGTGTACGGCTTGACGGAGAGTATATGCTGATCAGTGTAGCTGATCGCGGCCCTGGCATACCGGCAGCAGATTTGGACCGTGTCTTTGACAAGTTTTACCGCGTGATGGAGACGCAGACGAAAGCCACCCGTACCACCGGTTCGGGGCTGGGTCTGGCGGTATGCAAAGGCCTGGTCGAGGCCCATGGCGGGCGCATCTGGGTTGAGAACCGTCAAGGTGGAGGCGCTATATTTCAATTCACCTTGCCTCTTGGTGAAGCAGAAGGAATAAAGAAAGCATGAGTAAGAGTGGAGCGCGTATTCTGGTCGTTGACGACGAAATTGAGATTTTGCGCGCCTTGCAGCGCAGTTTATCGGCGCATGGATTTGAAGTCTTTACGGCAGGGAGCGGCGAGGAGGCTTTAGAAGCGATTGGGCATTACCGGCCGGATTTGATGGTGCTCGATCTGGGTTTGCCTGGCATGAGTGGACTGGAAGTCTGCAGGCGTGTGCGAGCGCAGTCCAATTTACCGATCATTGTGCTCTCGATCAAGGATACCGAGCGCGATAAAGTGCAGGCGCTTGATCTGGGGGCCGATGACTATGTTTCCAAACCGTTCGGAATGAATGAAATCCTGGCTCGTATACGCGTCGCGCTGCGCCATACCGCCCAGGTTGAATCCGGCACCGAACCCATCTTTACAGCCGGGCCACTGAGCGTTGATTTTGTGCATCGCCTCGTCCAGGTCAACGGACAGGAAGTCAAGCTGACGCCCACAGAATATGACCTGCTCAAAGCCCTCATCAAGAATAGCGGCAAGATCATGACACGTCAAATGCTCCTCTCTCAGGTGTGGGGGACCGGTTATGGCGCCGAGTCGCATTACCTGCATGTCTACGTGGGCCAGCTGCGCCGCAAAATCGAGCCGGACCCCGCGCACCCCCGCTTTATCCTCACCATTTCAGGAGTTGGCTATCGCTTCAATGCCGACGAGGAAGTGGGCTAGCACAACATGTTTTCATCCGGCGTTCTCTCATCCTGGCCGATGGCGCTTGGCATTTTTCTCGTTTCGCTCATGATCGTAATCGCCACCTCCGCGCGCTTTACACGTAAATTGGAGGAGTTGTGCGAAGCGCTCAATCTTTCGATTGGCATACTGAGCCTGTTAAGCGCCCTGGGAGCGAATATACCCAACTATGTCTCCTCCGTTATTGCGATTCTGAGCGGTCACGAGGATGTGGGCATCGGCATTATCGTTGGCTCTAATATCTACAATATCGCTATTATTCTCGGGCTCTGCACCTGGCTTACACCTGAGCACGCGGGGATGACGCTGGACGTTCGGGAGAAGCGGGATGTACGCGTGATCGCGTGGTATGCCTTTGTGATCACTCTCCTTTCATTCGTGGTTATCTTCTGGCTTCCCGGCGAATCACTTGTGACAACCCTGCATGCGTCCAGATTCTCAGCCATTCTGCTTTCGCTCACGAGGGTATTGGTACTGGGTATCTTTGGCGCGCTCCTCGTTCACATTCTCAGGCGCTCGCATGGGAGCGCGGGGACTACCCTGCATCATCATGAGCACCCAGCACCGAAAGCGCCGCTTTCACTTGTGCGCCTGGGTAGTGAAATCATCTTCACCTTAGCCATCGCGCTGGGCGGCGTGCTGGTGATGGTTCAGTCCGGGCAAACGCTCACCGCCGATCTGCATCTGCCTTCTGTCCTCGCGGGCCTGCTGGTACTCGCGGTGGCAACATCATTACCCAACACGGTCGTGGCAGTTAGCCTGGTGCGCACAGGCGAAGCTGCGGCCTGTATCGAGGAGGTTTGCAGCAGCGGCAGCATCAATATCGCGTTGGGCATCGTGCTGCCGCTGTTATTCTGGCAAGGCGTCCTGGGGGACCGTTTCCTGCTCATCCTGGATATGCCGCTCGCGCTCGCACTCGTCGCGGGCGTCTTACTCTTCATTTTGAGGGGTCGTTTAAGTCGTGGCTTTGGTAGCCTGTTGCTGGCTACGTATGTGGCCTGGGTGGTTTTACGCTTTTGGGTATGATGTGTTTTTTCCTGCGCCGGTATTTGCTCTACCCTCTTACCTGGCTATGGCTTCGACTTTACCGGCCACGCAGATGCTGAGGAATGTCCGTGACAACAATACCAGGACGTGCGAGCAACGCCGCTTTCAAGCGCAGCGCCGTCTGGTTGTGTAAAAGATGTTCCCACCAGTGTGCGACGACAAATTCGGGGAGGATGATGGTGAGCGTATCATCCGGGAATAACTCATGCACTGTATCAATATAAGCAAGCAGCGGACGTGTCAGCGAACGATACGGAGATTCGATGATGACCAGATGGGTTTCTTCATCATTATGCAGTTGCTTTTGCCACTGCTGCCAGGTATCGCGCAGCTTATTCGCCTCATCCGCATCAACGGCGACATGCACAGCGATAACGTGTTTTGAGATGGAGCGGGCATAGGCCAGGCTCTGAATTGCCGCGCGATCCAGTCCGGCGATGGGTACAATCAGACGATGGTGTATGTCCTTTGGGTGTGCGGGAATATTGACAATCCGTTCCCGTTCAACCGTCTGATAATGACGATGGATGGCAAGAAACATCAGCACGAGCAGTGGGATGAGTATAACGACGATCCAGGCACCCTCCAAAAACTTCGTGGAGGCAATGACCAGGCTCACGAGCAGTGTGGTCAACGCTCCCAGGCCATTGATAACCATGCTGCGCAGCCAGCCTTTGTGCTCATGGCGTAGCCGCCACCAGTGACGTACCATGCCGGTCTGCGAAAGCGTAAACGACATGAAAACCCCCACCGCGTACAGATTAATGAGTTGTGTCGTATTACCCTGGAACACGATAAGCAGCAGACTTGCCAGTAATGCCAGGAAAATGATCCCTATCGAAAACGCCAGGCGGTCACCCCGAAATGCGAACTGGTGGGGCAGAAATTTATCTCTTGCCAGCAGCGAGGATAATCTCGGAAAGTCAGAATAGCTGGTGTTTGCTGCCAGTGTGAGGATCAACAGCGTTGCGATCTGAAAGACCGGGAACATGAAATACAAAGGGCCTGAGAATACCTGTAAGGCAATCTGACCAATCACCGTCGGGTTACTCGCTGAATTTGCCTCAATGTGATAAGAGGTCGCCAGCACGGTGATGCCAATGAATAGGGTGCCGAGAATGACGGCCATCCAGGTGAGCGTTGTGCGGGCATTGCGCGTTTCCGGCTTCTTGAAGGCAGGCACCCCGTTTGATATAGCTTCCACACCGGTCATTGCAGAACAGCCAGCGGCAAATGACTTGAGGATGAGGAAAAGTGAGAGGGGTTCAGTGACTTTCGCAAACTGGAAATTACCGATAACGGGGTTATGCTGAACAAAGAAGGATTTGAAGCAACCAACAATAATCAGCAGCAGTGCACTCAAAATGAATATGTAGGTGGGGATGGCAAAAATCGAGCCGGACTCACGTACTCCACGCAAATTGACGATCGTGATTAGCAGTACTAAAGCAACGTCGATAGTCACAACGTCTGTGGTTGATGCTAAGCCAGGGAAAAGCGTTGCAAGGGCCAATACGCCAGCGGAGACGCTGACGGCAACAGTGAGTACGTAGTCGATCATGAGGGATGCAGCCGCGACGAGACCAGGGAGCATACCCAGGTTGTCCTTGGCTACAATGTAGGAGCCACCACCATTTGGATAGGCGGGGATGGTCTGGCGGTATGAGATAGCAACAATCACGAGCAGCCCGACAATGGCGAAGCTGATCGGTAATGTCAACCCCAGCGCACCCGATCCCGCTGCCACCAGGCTGATAAGGATAGCTTCGGTCGCGTATGCAACCGAGGAGATGGCATCCGAGGAGAGCACGGCAAGCGCCTTGAATTTGCTCAGTCGTTCCTGCTCCGCCTGGGCCGTCGCCAGGGGTGCCCCGATCAAGGCTCGCTTGACCTGATAGAATATCCTTGCCAGGCCACGCCTGGGGGCCTGAGTAAATTCGGTGGCCTCAAGCACGCCCGTGCTGATACGTCGAAATGCCCGTTGATTGTTCAACACGACGCGGACTCGTTCATTGCCGGGAAACGTTCCTGGCAGCACTTCGGCACGAACGAGCCTGGTAGGGTCGTCGTCATCGATCAACTGAGGCCTGGCCTCGCTTGCCGTTGCAGGAACGCTCTCTTCCGAATTCTGTTGCTCCTGGTTATCCATTCTAGCTGCTCCCTGACATGTTAGAATGTAGCTCTTTCTACAGTATAGTAATGCCGGAGCTTCAATATCAAGAACTCCTGCGGTTATTCTAGAGTTGCTTGAGCGTTTTTGAGCATTTCAGCCGATTTCTTGAGCGTTTCTTGAGCTTTTTGAGAAGTCAAGTGCTTCTGAAACCCCCTCGACGGTACTGTACAGGTATGGTAGACTTGTGCTACTCACACCGGGAATGTTGGGGGCGGGAGAGGAATGTAAGATTGAGTGACAGACAGGAGTCTGCGATGGATGCTCGAAAGGATGAGTTCAACAACAAGCTGCGACCCGCTCGCTTGATCGCTGTGGGCAATCGCATCAACCTCAAAGCAGCAGCCTCTGAAGAATGTTTTTCAGCCGAGTTGGAACGTATTGTCTCGCTGGTCGTACCTCATCTGTCAAAGGACCGGCCAAATCTGGTCGTGTTAGGAGAGGTGCTGGGCCTCCCGCTCGCGCTTGCCGGCAAACGTGGCTACCTGCCGCGTCATATGCAAACCTCCAACGTGGCTATAACCATGCTGGCCTTGGGATACGCTCGCCGCATCTTTCACTATCGCCACCTCTATCCCGGTATTTCTTCCGTGCGCGCCTTACTGCTCTCCCTTTCCGATCTCATGTATCGACCCTTTACTACGACGTTGAGCAAACTGGCTGCGCGGCACCAGGTATACCTATCCGCGAGTTCTATAGTGCCGCATGTGCAATGTTCAAATTCTCAGATCGATATTAGTCGCTTCGGGCGCAAGCGCGTCGGCAAAGTCTATTTGCCCGATGGCCCAGGCGTCTACAACACGGCATTTTTATGGGGGCCAGATGGAGAACTCATCGGCACAACCGACAAAGTTTTTCTCACGGAGAGCGAACAGACCACGCTGGATTTAACACCCGGCGATTTGCAGCAGGTTCGCCCATTTGATACGGAGATGGGCAAAGTTGGGATCGCCATCAGCCTGGACGCCTTCACCCCGGAGTACCTGCGTGCCTTAGATCACCAGGGAACGCGCATTGTGATACAGAACGACGCCAACGACACCTTGTGGGCAACTCCTTGCAAAACCTGGGAATGGCAGCCCCAGGAGTGGCTTAACTCCGTACTCGGTTCCGTGCAGGACGACTATCAGCATCTCTACTGTAATATCTGTCCCATGCAAGTTGGCAATTTCTATGATGTCGCTTTCGATGGTCAGTCGACCATCACCATGAAAAGCGACAC
>VBFM01000330.1:0-4586 GCA_005882595.1 Chloroflexota bacterium | reverse complement strand
CCATGTCCCCCTGGGTTGTTGATGACCCCAGCAGGGCCAATCCTGAAATGTCGCTTACACAGCGGCGCGCTTCGCTCGAACAGGTGGCGAAACAGCTCCTTCCGGGCGGCTCGCGCGCCAATCAATACCGCGAGTCCGTCATTTGGGCAGATGTCGAAGTTCCTGGATAAGTACTTCTGCACTTGCGCTTTCACTCATTAGGCGGTAGAATACTTATGGTTCCACCTGTTTTGGTGCAGTGGGATCATGTAGGATTGGTAGATTTGGCCCCTTTCCCAGACATGCATCACATGTGCCAACCCCCAAGAAAGGTAGCAATTAAACGGAATGACCATCACTACCCGACCTCGCACAATTGGTGAATTGCGAGAAAGTGGATATAAAGTACTCTCGGTCAAAGAAGAGTTACGCAAAAATCTAATACAAAAGATCCGTCGAGGGGAAGACATCTTTCCTGGGATTATAGGCTATGAGGAGACCGTTATCCCACAGGTCGAAAACGCCATTCTCTCCGGGCAGGACATCATCTTTCTTGGCGAACGCGGCCAGGCAAAGACCCGTATGGCGCGTAACCTGGTCAATCTCCTGGATGATGTGATCCCCGTGATCGATGGGTGCGAAATAAATGACAACCCCTTTGAACCCATATGCAAGGCCTGCCGCGACAAGATAGAAGAGTTCGGCGATCGCGTCGAGATTGCATGGTTGCCGCGCGACAGGCGCTATGGTGAGAAACTGGCGACGCCCGACATCACCATTTCTGATCTCGTGGGCGAGGTAGACCCCGTGCGTGTGGCAGAGGGACGCTATCTCTCGGATGAACTCACCATCCACTACGGCATGATCCCCCGCACCAATCGCGGCATCTTCTGCATTAACGAGCTGCCGGACCTGGCGGAGCGTATCCAGGTGGGTTTGCTCAACATCATGGAAGAGCGCGATGTGCAGATTCGTGGCTATAAAATTCGCCTGCCATTGGATGTGTACGTCGTTGCTAGCGCCAACCCGGAAGACTACACCAATCGCGGGCGTATCATCACCCCGTTGAAAGACCGTGTTGGTTCGGAGATTCGCACGCATTATCCGCGCACCGTCGAACACGAAATTCAGATCATGGAATCTGAAAGCAATCATTTCATTACCGAGGGCATGGACATTATCTTCCCGGAGTTTATGAAGGAAGTGATTGCCAGCATTACCCAGCAGGCCCGCCGCAGCAACGAGATCAGCCAGCGTTCAGGGGTGAGTGTGCGTGTCTCGATCTCTAACTTTGAGAACGTCCTCAGCAATGCGAGCCGCCGCGCCCTGCGCCTGAAAGAGCGCCAGATTGCTCCGCGCGTGAGCGACCTTTCCGCTATCATCGCCTCGACCTGTGGCAAGATCGAGCTTGATACCGTAGGCGATGTCAAGGAAGAGCGTGTGGTGCAGAAACTCGTGAACAGCGCTATCCTGGAAGTCTTCGGTGACTACTTTGAAGTGCGCGAATTTGAACAACTGGTGGCGGGTTTCGAGCGTGGACTGAACGTGCAGGTAGGCGATGATCTCCCTTCGATGGAGTACGTCAACCAGCTCTCCAAGGTAGGCGGACTCAGCAAGGCCGTTGACAAACTCAATGGCCGGGGCAGTCCCGCCAGCATCGCATCGTCCGTCGAGTTTATTCTCGAAGGCCTGCACTTGAACCGTCGGCTTAATAAGGATGAGGTTAACGGCAAAACGCGTTACCGGCGATAGATGATAAAGGACCATTCCCATGTTCAAACGCTTTTATAAGAACCGTTACGGGTATTCACGTTGGGATGGGACGCAACGCATCGAAGGACTGGATGCGGACGATATTCTGAACGCGCTCTCGGATGACTATCTCGAAGGCGGCAACCTGCAGCAGACCCTCAAACGCCTCATGCAGGAGGGCATACGTTCCGAAGATGGGCGCCGCACCATGGGCCTGCGCGAGCTGATGGAGCGCATGCGCAACCAGCGCAACGAGCAACTCAACCGCTACAACATGGCCTCCGGCGTCATGGATGACCTGCGCGAGAAACTCGAAGAAATCAAGAACCTCGAGCGTTCAGGCATCCAGCACCGCCTGGATGAAACCCAGGAGCAGCCATCAGAGCAGAGCCAGCCTTCTGACCAGCAGCAAGACGGAGGAGCATCTCCCAGGGATGCCCAGCCCAACGCGAATGCTCAACCATCCGGCCAGTCGGGGCAATCAGGACAATCTGGGCAATCAGAACAGGGGCAATCCGGCGAAAGCGGCGATGGCCTCACGCCTGAGCAGAAGCGCAAGATGCTGGAGATGATCGCGAAGCGCAAACAAGAGTATCTTGAGAAGCTTCCCGAGGATATCCCCGGCCAGATCAAGGGTCTGTCCGAGTACGACTTCATGGACGACGAGGCGCGCGAGAAGTTCAATGAGCTGCTCGCCAGCCTGCAGCAGCAGATGATGCAGCAATTCTTCCAGGGCATGCAGCAATCCCTGCAAAACATGACCCCGGAAGACATCGCCAAGCTGCGCGAGATGATTCGCGACCTCAATAAGATGCTGCGCGACCGGCAGGAGGGACGAGAACCCGACTTCGACTCCTTCATGCAGAAGCACGGGGAATACTTCCCCGGCGTCAATTCGCTCGATGACCTGATCGAACAGATGCAGCAGCAGATGGCGGCCATGCAGGGCATTATGGACAACCTCTCGCCGGAGCAGCGGCAGGAGCTGCAAAATCTCATGGAACAACTCATGGGAGATGACCGCATCCGCGTTGACATGATGGAACTGGCGCAGAACCTCGAAGCCCTCATGCCCATGGAGCAGGCGCGCACACGTTTCCCCTTTAGAGGCGATGAATCGCTGCCTCTCAATGAAGCTATGCGCATGATGGGTCGCTTGCAGCAGATGGAGGGCCTGGAAGATCAATTCCAGGAAGCGCGCCGCCTGGATA
Organism: Chloroflexota bacterium; assembly: GCA_005882595.1. Classification (GTDB taxonomy): domain Bacteria; phylum Chloroflexota; class Ktedonobacteria; order Ktedonobacterales; family Ktedonobacteraceae; genus VBFM01. Next base: position 1,644 of record VBFM01000330.1, on the reverse strand, counting down.
ACCTCGATGCCATCGACAGCGAGAAGGTCAAGGAACTGCTGGGCGACGACGAGTACCAATCGGTCGAGCAACTCAAGGAATTGATGAGAATCCTGGAGGAAGCGGGCTATATCCAGAAAAAGGGCAATTACTGGGAATTGACGGCTCGCGGCATTCGCAAGATTGGCCAGAAGGCGCTCCAGGACATCTTCAACAAGCTCAAACGCGACGGCTTTGGTCGCCATGTCAGCCCGTTCCGAGGTGTCGGCGGCGAACGTACCGATGAGAGCAAAGCCTACCAGTTTGGCGATCCATTCCTGCTCGACCTGGAAAAAACGCTGATGAATGCCCTGCATAGGCGCGGCATCGGTACGCCTGTCACCCTGCAAAAAGATGACTTCGAGGTGTATCGTACCGAATTTACCACGCAGTCTTCGACGGTGTTGATGATCGACCTGAGCATGAGCATGATCTACAACGGCTGCCAGCCTGCCGCGAAAAAGGTCGCGGTGGCCCTGGAGAGCCTGATTCGCTCGCAGTTCCCGCGTGATAACCTGTACGTCGTGGGCTTTTCATTCGTCGCCCGCGAATACAAGCCGCAGGAACTGGTAGAGATGAGCCGTTTCGATAACGACACGGGCACCAACATGGCGCACGGGTTGATGCTTTCGCGCCAGCTCCTCTCGCGCCATCACGGGGTCAACAAGCAGATCATCATGATAACCGATGGTGGGCCTACCGTCTGGTATGAGGATGGTGGCTGGCAGTTCGGCTATCCGCCAAACCCCTTCGCCGAGCAACAGGCGCTGCTCGAAACGCAGCGCTGCACACGCGATGGCATCACTATCAATACCTTCATGCTCGAGGATGATCGCTGGATGGTGGCTTTTGTTAACCAGATGGCGGAGATCAATCGTGGCCGCACATTCTACGCCGACAAGAATAACCTGGGTGAGTACCTGCTGGTCGATTACCTGAACAGCAAGCGGAAGTTTATCGTATAGATAAAAGGAGGGGCGCAATCTGGCGCCCCTCCTTTTTCAATTGAGGGTGGTTTCATGTCGCAAGAGGACGCGCTTGAGCTGTTCGTACAGGGGCTTCGTCAGCTTGATACGAAAATCACCGATCAACAGGTTGACCAATTCCTGCGCTACCGGCAAGAACTCCTCGACTGGAATGCTCGCTTCAATCTCACGGCCATTACCGATCCAGATGAGATACTGTTCAAACATTTCCTGGATTCGTTATCCCTTTTGGCGGTCTATGATAAACCCCAGGCGCGTGTACTCGATATTGGAGCAGGGGCCGGCTTTCCGGGGATTCCACTCAAGATACTTCGGCCACAATGGAAGATCGTGCTTTTGGAGGCGACAGGCAAGAAAGTGACGTTCTTACAACATGTGATCGAGACGCTTCACCTTCGGGGCATCAAAGCTGTGCATGGACGCGCTGAAGAGCTGGGGCGCCAGCAGCAATACCGTGCATCGTTCGATCTTGTAACTGCGCGCGCTGTTGCCTCACTCCCTACCCTATTAGAGTACGCTGCTCCCTTTTGCCGTGTTGGTGGGCGCATCGTCTTCCCGAAAAAAGGCGATTTGGCTGAGGAGCTAGCGCAGGGCAAACACGCCGCCAGCCAGCTCGGAGCGATGTTCAAAATAGACAGTA
>VBFM01000518.1:0-1313 GCA_005882595.1 Chloroflexota bacterium | reverse complement strand
GCTGATGAGGGGCAGGACGAACTTCGTGATTGCTCACCGCCTCTCCACCATCCGCGACGCGGACCTGATCCTGGTCATGAATTACGGCACCATCGTAGAAAAGGGAACACATGAGGAGCTGCTTGCGAAGCACGGCTTCTACGCCGACCTGTACAACAGCCAGTTTACAGGCAGGGTGTTGCAGGAGGAGGCGGTGTAGCAGCACACACCTGATGTCCACAAGAGGCCTTAACATCTCTTGTGGGCGTCCGGCCTACATCTTCAAATTGGACGAGTGAAGGGAGCATGCTACGATGGAGAAATCAACCGGACCAACGTCGCTGACTAAGTTCAAGGATGGTCTGCGAGTCCCACCTACATTGCGACCCCAGATAAAAGCAGACCAACACTATATCCTGCGGGTACATATGCGTCCAGCACGGGTTCAATTGCACTCGGAGCTTCCACCAAGCGAGGTGTGGACGTATGAGGGCTCGCTGCCAGGACCCACCATCGAGGTCTCGCGTGGGCAACGCCTTCAGGTCGAATGGATCAACACTCTCCCTGGGGATCAGCCCTATCCTATCACCGCCGTCACCGCTCCGGATGGTTCACAAAATGAGCCTGGACGCAGTGGGAGACCGGCCAATTCAACTGTAGCGACGCTTCCGCCCTGGACGGTCGTTCATTTGCATGGAGGCCGGACGATAGCCAACAGCGACGGTTGGACCGAGAACGGCGCCCTCTCCGGTCAAATCACCACGAGCGACTATACCAACGACCAGCAAGCCACGTTACTCTGGTATCACGATCATGCCATGGGCATTACCAGGTTCAACGTGTATACTGGCCTTGCCGGACTGTACGTGATCCGCGATGCCGAGGAAGCAGCGCTGCACTTGCCGGGTGGCCCCTACGAGATCCCCTTGCTGCTCCAGGACCGCAACCTGGATACGGCACCCGACGGTTCACTGACAGGTCGTCTTCTGCACAAGATCGAAGATAGCACGATGGAGTTCTTTGGCCCGTTCACGCTCGTCAATGGCACCATCTGGCCGTACCTTCCGGTCGAAGCGCGGCAGTACCGGCTACGCCTGCTCAACGGGTCGAACTCACGCTTCTATCGACTCGTGCTTCTCGACGAACAGAGGAAGGTAGCGCTCGACAAAATTAGCCAGATCGGTACGGATGGGGGGTTACTCGGTCGGCCGGTGGCTGTGCCACAAGATGGGCTCATCCTCGCGCCCGCCGAGCGCGCCGATCTCATCGTGGACTTTCGCGCGTTGCGAGGCCAGCGGCTGACCCTGGTCAACACCGCTGGCGCGCCGTTTGAT
>VBFM01000329.1:0-13017 GCA_005882595.1 Chloroflexota bacterium | reverse complement strand
AGCGCCCCAACCGTGCGGCGGAAGGTCACACCGGTCCATACATCCGCGAACGAGGTTGCCAGTCGTCCCAGCTCCGCTGAGATGTAGAGGGCAATCAGCGTCCACAGGCTGATAGTCGCAGGTTCTGCACCCGTGAGCGTATCGAAGACATTCTTCTCGATCAAGCCGGGCACCACCTGTGCTGCAAAGAACAGCATATGGAAGAAGGAGTGTATCCCAAACGACCACGGACGATACCGGATGAGTTGCCAGTTGAAGGGCCAGGTCTTCAGACGCCGGCTATGCTGCTTAGATGTAATCATACTAAAACCTCCTCTAGCCCGGTTTGGAGCAGCCTGTAAAAGCGCGAGCCAGGATCGTTCGCCAGGAATGCGCGCGCACCGTATTCGACCACGCGCCCATGCTCCAGAATCATAATCTCATCTGCCCGCTGTACTGTTCGCAGGCGATGGGCGATGATGATACCCGTGCGATCCTGTAGCAACCGGTCCATCGCCCGTTCCAACAGATTCTCGGTCATAGGGTCGAGCCGGGATGACGCTTCATCCAGGATCACCAGCCCTGGATTTTTGAGGAAGACGCGTGTAAAGGCCAGCAACTGCGCCTCGCCCGCAGAAAGTCCCTGACCACCCGCTGCCAGGCGCGTATTCAGCCCATCCGGCAGTGATTGAACCCATTGCCCTAATCCCAGCTCGTCAAGCAAGCGCTCGATCTTGTCATCTGCGACGCGTTTGCTGAAGAACGTGAGATTATCCCGTATGCTCGCGTGGAACAACTGCACGTCTTGCGTGACCATCCCCAGGTGGTCGCGCAAACCCCCTAGAGCGATGTTGCGGATATCCACGCCATCCAGCAAAATGCTCCCGGCCCCAGGGTGATACAGGCGGAAGAGCAGCCGGGCCAACGTTGATTTGCCACTGCCCGTGCGTCCCAACAGCCCCAGCACCTTGCCCGGCTGGAGCTGGAACGACACATCCTGCAGCACATTCTCCTGCGCATCATAGCTGAAAGAGACACCGCGAAACTCGACCTGCACTTTCCCGGCTGGCAGCGCGGCACGCGCTGTTTCCTGAATCTCTCTCTGTGTATGCAACAGTTCCTCAATCCGTTCCATGCTGGCTGAGGCCTCCTGCAAATCTTGCACTTGCTCGCGAATGCTTTCCAGCGGTTTCGACAGCATGCCGATATAGAATACAATCAGGTAGGCAGCGCCGATGCTGACCTGCTTCTGACTGTACAGGTATGCGCCAAGCGCCAGTCCCACCGTGTACCCGATCACGTAGAGCGTGTTGGTGCTGGCGAATGTCAGGTTGCTCATCATGTCGGCAGTGCGGTTCGTTTGCAGCATACTGCGCAAAAACTGGTACAGGCGCATCATTACGAAAGCCTCGGCGCCCGCGGCGCGTATGTCTTCTGTACCGGATATGCGCTCTTCTAAGAAGCCAAATGTTTCGGCATACACCTGCCGTTCAGCAGCCCACTTACTGACTGCGATATTTTGCAACAGGCTCAAGACAATGACTGTCAGGAGGCTATAGACCGTAAGCCCCAGTCCGACGCGCCAATCCTCGCGGAACAGCAAGAGCAGGATGCCAATGATCAAGAAGGCGTTTCCCAGCACCTTGATGACGATCTGCGAGAAAAAGTTGGCGAGCGCCGTCACATCGCCATCGATCCGCTCGATCATCTCGCCTGGAGTGCGCTTCTTATGGAACGACATGTCTAATCGCAGGCAATGCAAAGCCAGGTCTGCCCGCAGAGCATTGGTGGCAGTCCAGCCCACGTTTTCAGCTACATAGGTGGCGTAGAAGGCAACTACTCGCTGCACCAGTGCAATAGCAATAAACAGCCCAGCTGCAATCAGCAGTGTTCCCAGCGGGCCACGCCCCTGGGTCGCGTCGATGAAGAAGCGGATTACTTGCGGGTTGACCAGTTGCAAGCCGATACTGCTAAACACTAGCGCGGCCAACCATGCAACCCTGGTCCACTGCGGCTTGAGGTAATTAACCAGCAAGCGCCAGTAGCGCCGAAATTGAAAAACCATAAAGGTATTGTTCCTTTCGCCCATAGGCGTTGAAGTGAATCCCAATCTTTTTCGTAAAAAACTTCGAGGGAAGCCCCATAGTACACTCGGTGAAGTGGGCAATAAAAAACCATGGGGCTGAGCGCACCAATGGCTGAAAACGAAAGGAGCAACTACAAGCAATTACTGCTATCAGTAGTCAAGTGGAACATTGGAATCACAACGCTATGACACTGCGAGTGAGTACAATGCCTCTGGAGAAGTCATCCTCTTCAATTGTCTTAGACCCAGGCACACTCAGAAGCCAAACTGTTGGAGGAAAAGAAAATGGCTGACATGTGCATACCTCCGCTGGTTACATTTTATGAGCTAAGATTACCATATCTGGAGCGAGAAAACAAGGAAAAATGGTAGCATACCCGCTAGATTGCAATTCCTCGACATTTGTTTCTCGATGAATTAGACTATGTACAAGAAGAAATATGGGCTGGGAATACTACAGACATACATCTACCCTTAGCTGCATACAAGGAGGATGGGTTGCGCGAATTAATTACCCTGCATGTAAATGGAGAGCGCCACGAACTGGCGGTGCTGCCGCATCATACGCTGCTCGAAGTCTTGCGTGAGGACCTGGGCTTGACCGGCACCAAGCACGGCTGCGAATTGGGCGAATGCGGTGCGTGTACCGTCCTGATCGATGGTTTACCCATACTTTCTTGCCTGACCCTACCCATCGAGGTGCAGAAGTGCGAGATCACCACAATTGAGGGACTGGAACAGCAGGGGAAACTCCATCCCCTGCAAGAAACCTTCGCGGAACTCGGCGCGGCACAGTGCGGCTACTGTACTCCCGGTATCCTGCTATCCGGGGCTGCGCTGCTGCGTGAACATCCCCAACCGACACGAGAGCAGATGAAAGAGGCCCTGGCCGGAAATCTCTGCCGCTGCACCGGCTATACCAAGATATACGAAGCCATTGATGCAGCTGCTGAGCGCCTGAAAACAGGCGGAGGTGCATCATGAAAACGCGTCAAACGGCGCGAAATGAGCAGGGCCACGCCTATACCTATATTGGCAATCCCTTACCCAAAGTCGATGCCTATGCCAAAGTGACCGGGCGGGCGCTGTATGCCGATGATATCATGCTTCCTCGCATGCTATACGGGCGGCTCCTACGCTCCCCGCATCCGCACGCGCGTATCCTCTCGATTGATATTCGCCAGGCATTAGAGTTGCCCGGTGTGCTGGCCGTCATCACGGGCGAAGACCTGCCACAGAAATTTGGTATTCTGCCGTCCAGCCAGGATGAATACGCGCTGGCCAGAGAGAAAGTCCGCTACGTAGGCGATCCCGTGGCCGCCGTGGCTGCGCTTGACCCCGACATCCTCGACGAAGCCATCAGACTTATCAAAGTAGAGTATGAAGTATTACCTGCGCTGATGAGTATCGACGAGGCTTTGGCGCACCCCGACATCAAAATCAACGATGAAGCGCGTATCGGCAATATTCACAAGGCCGTCTCCTATGAATTTGGCGAAGTTGATGCTGGTTTCGCGCAGGCAGACTATGTGCGCGAAGACTGGTTTTACTACGAAGGCAACAATCACGCGCCCATCGAGGCCCATGCCTGCGTTGCCAACTGGGAACCCATGCCTACCGATCCCGTCGGCGGCAAACTCACGCTCTGGTCCTCGACACAGACTCCGCATTATGTCCATCGCGAGGTAAGCAAGGTGCTGGGCTTGCCGCAATCCCATGTGCGCGTCATCGCGCCGCACGTCGGCGGCGGCTTTGGCGGAAAAAGCGACCCGTTCTCCCACGAAATCTGCGCCTGCGAGCTATCACGCCGCACCGGCAGACCCGTCAAGATCACCTGCACGCGCGAAGAAGTCTTTCTACTACATCGCGGGCGTCACCCCGTCAAAATGTGGATCAAGACCGGCGTGAAGCGTGATGGCACCCTGACCGCCATGCATTTCCGCTCATTTCTGGATGGCGGCGCTTATGGCTCCTACGGTATCGCAACCACCTACTACACCGGCGCGCTGCAAACGGTTACTTATACGCTGCCCTGCTACAAATTTGAAGGCATGCGCCTTTTCACCAACAAGCCGCCCTGCGGCCCCAAACGCGGCCACGGCACGACACAACCCCGCTACGCCGTCGAAGTACATCTCGATAAAATCGCCCACGACCTCGGCCTCGACCCCGTCGAGTTCCGCCGCCGCAACCTGATCGAACCCTATACACATACCATCAATGGCCTGCGCATCACCACTTGCGCCCTCGGCCCCTGCCTCGACCAGGTAGTCGCCCGCTCACACTGGAACGAGTTCCACTCTGCACAAGCTATGACATCGCTCTCTTCCAATGGACATGTTGCCGATACCGCCATCTCCCCACCTCCGTCTCATAGTAGGGGCGGGGGAGGTGTGGATGAGGGGAGGGGACCCTTGCGGTCGCCCTCCGCTGGTTTAGGCTTGCCAGAGGGTAATGCTGCTAGTATCAAACGCGGTATGGGCATAGCCGCCTCGTCCTACATCTGTGGCGCAGGCAAACCCATTTATTGGAATGACCTGCCGCACTCAGCCGTGCAGATTCGTCTTGATCGCGGGGGCGGCGTGACCGTTTACTGCGGGGCAACCGATATCGGCCAGGGGTCGACCTCGATACTTGCCTATATCGTAGCGGAAGAACTCGGCGTGCAACCAGGACATATCCACCTGGAGACCGCCGACACAACCCTGACGCCCGTTGATCTCGGCTCCTATTCCAGCCGCGTGACATTCATGGCGGGGAACGCCGCCATTGCCGCTGCGCTCAAGCTCAAAGGACAGCTCTTTGAGGCTGTATCCGCCCAATTACTCGTGCCTGAAGAGCGATTGCGCGCGGAGAACGGCGTGATCTATGACGAAGACGATCCAGGCACGTCCCTGTCTTTTATTCAGGCAGTACAGTTAGCCGAAGCGCGCTATGGAGCGCTGGTCGCTTCCGGCTCTTACGCTCCACCGGAGGGCATCCACGGGGATTATAAAGGCGCGGGTGTTGGCCCATCGCCCGCTTATTCTTACTCAGCCTGTGTCGCGCAAGTGGCCGTTGATGTAGAGACGGGCGAGGTGGTCGTGGAAAAACTCTGGCTTGCGCACGACGTGGGACAGTCGATCAATCCCCTGCTGGTGGCTGGTCAGGTCGAGGGCGGCGCGTACATGGGCTACGGCGAAGCCGTCATGGAGCAGCAAATCTTCCGCAAGGGCCGTCATAAGATACCATCACTACTCGACTATAAACTGCCCACCACGCTTGATACGCCCGAAATAGAAACTATTCTGGTAGAAATTCCCGACCGCGAAGGTCCCTTTGGTGGCAAGGAAGCCGGGCAGGGGCCGCTCAATCCCGTCATACCTGCCATCGCCAATGCCGTCTACGATGCCGTCGGGGTACGTATCGACGAGACGCCCATCACCGCGGATAAGCTACGTGCCGAAGTAACCCCCGCGCGCTGGGCTCCTCGCCCCCAGGTGATGCCGAGTGAAGCGCCATCTCCCTGGCCAACCAGGTTGATTAAGTGGCAGCCGGAAGAGAAGGGAGTTCGCTGATGCTGCGGCTTCCTCCTTTCCGTTATCTCGCCCCGGTAACGATTGAGCAGGCGGCGGCGATGCTGGCCGGGGAGGGCGAGCAGGCCATGCTGGTCGCGGGCGGCACCGACCTCTATCCAAACATGAAACGCCGCCAATTCACGCCGCCTGTATTGATTGGTCTGCGGGGAATCGCCGCGCTCAAGAGCATCGATGGTTCGCCCGAACAGAGTATGCGTATCGGGGCGGGTGTCACGTTGACAACCCTCGCCGAACACCCGCTCATACAGCAGCACTATCCCGCGCTTGCCACTGCCGCCGCCGCCGTCTCGACGCCACAACTGCGCAATGCTGGCACCATCGGCGGCAATGTACTGCTGGATACTCGCTGCAATTACTATAATCAAACCGAGTTCTGGCGCCATTCCATTGGTTATTGCATGAAGAAGGATGGCGATATCTGCCTCGTCGCCCCTGGTAGCCCGCGCTGCTGGGCCATCTCCTCAGCCGATACCGCACCTGTGCTTGTCACCCTGGATGCCCAGGTGCGCCTGGTCAGTGTGCGCGGCGAACGTGTGATCCCGGTGCGCCAGCTCTTCCAGGACGATGGCATGCATCCATATACGAAAACTGCCGATGAAATTCTGACTGAAATTCTCCTTCCGCCTGCGGATGGCTGGCGCAGCGCCTATATAGGCTCGTTCGATTTTCCCATCCTCGGCGTGGCGGCTGCCCTGCGCGTGGCTGCCGATGGCTCAGTGGCAAACGCGCGCCTTACACTTGGCGCGGTAGCATCGCACCCGGTAGAGGTGCATGACGCGGTGGCCCGCCTGGTCGGCCAGCATCCCACTCCGCAACTGCTTGAAGAGGTGGCATCACTGGCGGCAAAGCGTGCCAAGCCACTCGACAATGCAGATCTGACAATCAACTATCGCAAGCAGGTGACGCCTGTCTATATACGCCGCGCGCTGCATGAACTGCTGGAGGTCTAGGATGTCTCAACTGGAAACTGCCTCTCGTTCTCTGATCGAGGCCCATCAACTTTCCCGCCTGCAAATGGGCCTGGCGCGTCTCTTGCCGCATAATCGCTTCTATGAGCAAAAGCTCCTGGCAGACCATAAATCCATCACTCTGGAGTCCTTGAAGCAGCTTTCCCTCCTGCCGTTCACCACCAAGCAAGAACTCGTGGCCGATCAAGAAGCGTATCCCCCCTTTGGCAGCAATCTGACCTACGCGCCTGCTGACTATATTCGCCTGCACCAGACCTCCGGCACTACTGGCCGACCATTAAAAATCCTGGACACCCACGAAAGCTGGGACTGGTGGGCCGATTGCTGGACAAGTGTGTACCGGGGGGCAGGCGTCAGCCGCGACGATGTCGTTTTTCTGGCCTTTGGCTTCGGCCCGTTCATCGGCTTCTGGTCCGCCTACGAAGGATCCAAGCGTCTAGGCGCGCTGACGGTTCCTGGTGGCGGCATGGATTCGCTGCAGCGCCTGCGCGCTATAGAAGAGGTCGGAGCAACTGTGCTGGTTTGCACACCAAGCTACGCTCTGCGCCTGGCGGAGGTGGCGCGGGAGCACGGCATGGATACGCGCGCATCCACTGTGCGTGTGACAATCCACGCCGGCGAGCCAGGCGCGTCCATCCCCGCGACGCGCCAGCGCATCGAACAGGCCTGGAATGCGCGCACCTACGACCACGCGGGCATGACCGAGATGGGCGCGTATGGATTCGCCTGCCAGGTGCAGCAGGGCCTCCATGTCAATGAAGGAGAGTTCATCGCCGAAATTCTAGACCCGTTCAATCAACAGCCCGTCCAGGAAGGTGAGACTGGGGAGTTGATCTTGACCAACCTGGGACGCTGGGGCAGCCCGGCCATTCGCTATCGCACAGGCGACCTCGTGCGCCACGGCGGCTATTCCTGTGAATGTGGTCGCACCTTTCTCGCCTTACCGGGCGGTGTGCTTGGGCGCGTGGACGATATGCTGATCGTACGAGGTGTCAACCTTTATCCCTCAGCGCTTGCGAACATCCTGCATCGCTTCCCAGAAGTACAGGAATACCGCATCATCGTGACTCGCGATGGCATAATGGATGAGATTTCATTACAGGTAGAAAGTCCTTCCACTCTTGCCGCTCCATTGCAAGAAGCATTACACATCGCTTTCAATTTACGTGTTCCCATCGAGGTAGTAGAGCCGGGCACCCTTCCACGTTTTGAGTTAAAGGCTAAAAGAGTGGATGATCGTCGTATATAAGATGATCACTGCGAAATACAAGACGAGAAGTGTGAGAAATTACCCCTTCTTTACATTGTATATTCGCGTCAAGTTTGATAAACTATGCTGGGGAATTGCATGTAACGCTCGAAAATTCTTTGAACTTCTTTTTATGTAGCGCAACCTTTAGCTCCTGGGGAAAGACCATGCAATACTGCGATAATTGTGGATCAGAACTACCTGTACGTTCGCATTTTTGTGGCACTTGCGGACACTTACTTGGCAATGAGACAAATGGTGCGTCAGATGTCACCAGGCTTTCCCAGCCGGATTTGCCTGCCCTGAGAACTCCATCCCTCCTCAAAAATCCATTCCATCCTCCAATAGATTATGCCCAATTAGAACAAAGCGATGCCGGTACGACTATCCAACATGACTGGTCGGAACTGGATGAGGGCAATCAACAGGCCCAACAATTACAGCAACCAGGTGAACGTCATACCGATGAGAATCGAGCTTTTTTCCCTGATGCCATACTGCCATTTACACCTCTTGGTTATGGCCAGTTCCCCGCCGCTAATGCGCCTGCCATCCAGGGAACTCCACAAATTGGCGGCGTCCCCTCGGTTCCGGGAACGCCGTCAGCTGGCATGTCACCTGCATCTCCTGGCACTCCTCCCATAGCGGGTGGAGCAGCGCCTCATGCTGCGCCATCTATACCCCATGTTGCTCAATCAGCGCCTCAACACGACTGGACCTGGGAGCAGCCGCAGCATCCAGTGGAACACGCGCAGCCAACTCCGCATCATGAGCATCCCCAGCCGCAACATTACCATCAATTGCATGCCACAGTACAACCTGCTCATAGAACTCACCTTCCACATGTAACGAAAGCGGGCGCTACTACTACAAAAGTGGCGGTGGGCGCGGCCACAAAATGGGGGATCGTCGTCCTAACCGCTGTGGTCGTACTGGCAGCCAGCGGCGTACTCTATGTATTTGCCAACGCTCCCGGGCTTTCATTGAGTGGTGCAAGTACCATTACTGCTGGGGGCACCTTGCATATTCACGGCAAAGGCTTCGTTCCAGGCGGAAGTGTAGCCTTCACCCTCGATAACGGTTTGCCTGTCACCGCTATCGGGCCGCAGGAAAAGAGCATTGCCAGTGTTGGAGCGGGTTCTGGAGCGGCCGACGCCTCGCAATTGCTGATGACTACAGGCCAGACCGAACAACTGGCTACATCAAATAAGATGGCAACCGTAGGTATTAATGGCACCTTTGATGCCGATGTGGCTGCGTCACCAACCTGGTCTCCCGGCCAACATACCATTCATGCGACAGAAGGGCTTGGTTCGCGCAGTGCAACCCTATCCTTTACTGTCCTGGCGGTACCCGCGCATCTCACCGTGACTCCTTCAACACTGGACTTTGGCACGATACCCATGGGCAGCAAAGTCGTCAAATCGGTGTTAATCGGCAACACGGGTGGATCCCAACTGACCTGGAACGCCACCCCCGACGGCTCGTCCTGGTTGAAACTCACCAACAGTGCAGGGACCGTTGAACCCAATAGCGCACAAGAACCGTTCTATGTGACTGTCGATGCCAGCAATCTGAAGATAGGAGGGTATTCCGCGTCGATCCAGGTTCATTCTACCAATGGGGGCGGTGCCCAGCTTCCAGTACAGGTGCATGTTGGCCCCGCCAGTACAATCAAGCAAGCGCAACTGAGTGTCAACCCGTCAACACTCGATTTCGGCAAGCTCCCACCAGGACAGCAGGTCTTTAATAACATAACCGTTGCCAACCAGGGAACACTGGTGCTGAAATGGCAGGCCGATGCGGGCGGCGCGAGTTGGTTGACCCTCAGCCCAACCAGCGGGAACGTAGCTGTTGGAGGATTACCCTCCACAGTGCAGGTAGTTGCCGATAGCAGTAACAGTAGTTTGCATTCGGGACTCAATACAGCTACGATTACCATCAAATCGAACGGTGGAACCGCTCAAATAGCAGTCACCCTTACTTTGAGCAGCGCAACCCCAACCCCATCACCATCACCAACCCCGTCGCCGACTCCGTCACCGACGCCCTCTCCATCACCGTCGCCGACACCGTCTCCATCACCAACCCCGTCACCGACGCCATCGCCGTCTCCTTCCCCGACGCCGTCGCCGTCACCAACCCCGTCACCGACGCCATCGCCGTCACCTACCGTTGTACCAACAACGTGGTCGGTTAATCCAACTAATTTGAGTACAAGTAATTGTACCGGTAAATCAACCTGGACCTGTACAGTTACCTTGACAGAAGGTTCCGCCTCTCCAGGCAATATAGCCTGGTCCGCGAGTGATAGTGTGGGAGGTGTGAGCTTCTCTCCACCCAATGGAACACTCACGTCAGGCGGTTCAGTACAAGTAACCATCTCGTCTATCCCATGCAAGAACGATACCTTCACCTTTACAGACTCTTCAGGGGCGGCAAGTCCCATCTCCGCGTCGTGGAACTGCGCACAGCAGGCGACATGGTCAGTTAGTCCAACCAGCTTAGACTCAAGTACTTGTGGAGTAACAACGCCCTGTACTGTGACTCTGACCGAAGGTGCGAATTCAACCAGCAATATAGCCTGGTCCGCGAGTGATAGCGTGGGAGGTGTGAGCTTCTCTCCAGCCAGTGGAACGCTCATGTCAGGCGGTTCAGCTCAGGTTTCCATCACATCAATCCCATGCAAGAACGATACCCACAGACACTCGCAGTGAACTGGAGTTGTACGGCGCCGCCGCCGACACTTACAGTAACGCCAACTAGTTTGAGTCAAAAGTCCAGTGGTTGTACGAAAAATACTGATGGAACCTATACCTGTTCAGTAACCGTGAGCGAGACGCCAGCAGGGACACTGAACTGGTCTTCCAGCAGCGGTGTAGGTGGTACCATCAATCCATCCGGTGGGCAGTTGACACCGGGCCAGTCTTCACAAACAGTGTCGCTTACATCGATTAGCTGCAAAAATGGAAATATTACATTTTCAGGGCAGGGGAGTAATACGGTTACCGTGTCGTGGAATTGTACACCACCCCCGCCACCGACAATCACGGTCTCGGTCACTGGCAACTGTCCTGCAGATAGTAATGGTTTCTACGAGTGTACCAATACACTACAAGAGACGGGTGGTCCAGGCACTGTCAACTGGAATGCAGCCGCTGAAAGTGATTTACCTGGAACGAACTTACCACAAAATGGGTCGCTCTCTACAGGCCAGACAGTACAAGTTTTGGTAACTATTCCCCATGCTGATTGCCCTGCGGGTGGTCACTACGATTTTACTTGGCCCGGAGGTCCATACAGAGTGACGTTTATCTGTAACTCAGCCAGTTCCTCCCAGAAGATACTATCGTCGTCATTTGTGCCACCGTTTGCTGGGCTAGCCAGCATAGTGGGTTTCGCCCTGCTTGGTAGGAGGACACGCGGCCGCAAACGGAACAGGGCCGCTTAAGTCAATCTGTCCACAAGGCAGGAACCGATCTCGCGGAAAAGCGCAGACCCATCACATAACGTTACGCGCTTAGAACAATTCCACCACAGCGCCATTCTGCGCGCTCCGTTGAGCCGCCTCGATGACCCGCAGCGTAGTCACCACTCCGGCAGGGTCCACGGGCGGCTCACCCCCGTGTAGCAGGGCATCACGCAGCAGCGAGTAGAAAGTTTCATACGCTCCGGGCAGTGTCTCCACCGGACCGTCAAAGTGTAGCTTGCCTATATCTGTAGAGAGCCGTCCCCAGCGCTCTTGCGGCTCCATTCCCCAGCCGGCATCTCCTGGTCGCATGCCTGATTGGAGAGCGCTCTCCTGGGGGTCAAGCCCCCACTTTTCATAGGTACCATGCAGCCCACTGACACGCATGCGGGGACCAGGAATGCGAGCGAGAACGCTCATCCACAGGTGCGCGCGTACACCATCGGCGAATTGGAGCGCGACAAACGTGTCATCATCCACCAGTACCCCCGGTCGTCGCTTCTCTACTTCGGCGTAGACACGCAGCGGTTGCCCAAAGAGCACCAGCGCCTGGTCGATTAAGTGACTTCCAAGATCATAGAGCAACCCCCCGGCCTCTTCTGGATCGGGCAATTCACGCCAGGCACCAGGGCGCGGCACCGGACGGTAACGCATGAACCATGACTCGAAGCGGATGATCGAACCCAGCAACTCTGGCTCCGTCGCCAGTAGCTGGCGGACGGTGAGGAAGTCACCATCCCAGCGCCGGTTCTGGAAAGCGGTGAGCAGCCTCCCCGTGGCCTTGCTCGTTGCGATCAACCGCTCGGCATCAGCAGCCGTTGCCGCCATCGGCTTGTCAATCACGACGGGAAGCCCGGCCTCCATTGCCGCTATACCCAGGGGGACATGAGTACGGTTTGGGGATGCCACGACTACCAGGTCAAAGCGAGAAGGATCGTGCCAGAGATTTTCGGCTGAGGGAAGGATAATCGCGGATGGAAAATCGCGTTGCGCGCGCTGCTGCCGCTCAGGATTGCTCGTCACAATGCCCGCGACCGTCATGCCATCTGTAGCAGCGACCAGTGGCGCGTGGAATACGGCCCCCGCGAGTCCATAGCCAATAATCGCGACACGCAGTGGTCTTGCATTACCCTCCGAACTGGATGTAGTTGTCATACTGCTCCTTACATCGACGTAGAAAATCTTTTACCAATTGCGGCGAAAGGCCCCTGCCTTTAGGCATGGGGATGGATAACTCTCGCATATCATGATAACAGGTAAAAGAGTTCATCCGCAATCTTGATACTTACTTTGTTCCCTATCAGTTGGCAAAATTGTATCTCTGGCCTTATAATGTACCTATCCAAATTGATAGGAGAGATATATCCCATTGTTCTCTGAATTGCTACAATTGAACTATAAACTCTTTCAAGACATCAACGCGCCTGCTGGCTCGCATCCCTTGTTTGATGCGTTAATGGTCTTTTGCGCCAATACCTTGATTTTTTGCTGGCCGCTGCTCCTGCTTATGGTCTGGGGCATCCCATTGTCCTGGCGGAGAAGCCCACTGCGACCCGGTGAGGCAGAAATATTCCAGGAGCGGCGCGCACTGGTGCTGTGGGTAGCCTTCGCCTGTCTCCTTGCCTATGGCATCAATCTGCTGATTGAACAATTTCTCTTTGAGCCGCGTCCATTCATCGGCCATAAAG
>VBFM01000328.1:0-18004 GCA_005882595.1 Chloroflexota bacterium | reverse complement strand
CGGCGGGCAGCCAGCATCCCCAGGCCGATGCCCAGGAACGAGGCCAGCAAGATGAAGTTAGTGAAATAACTCAGGTAGCGCACGTACGAGGGAATCCAGCGAATGCAGAGCAACTCGAAGAAGAGCATCGTGAAGGAAATGAGGAAAATACGTGCCCGTTTGTCAGCGATAAAGGGATGCTCTGGCGAAAACAAATGTAGGAGTTGGAAGAATCTTGCGCGTAATTCGGTAAAGCGACTAGAGAACGAGTTGCCTTTCGTAGCAGATTCCTTCTGTTTTGTAGTTGTTGAGTCACTTGACTCTTCATCCACTACCGGAAGCTGCTCATTCTCTAAAGAGGCATCTTTCATGGTCTATCCTTTCTGGTTTACATATGCAGAACCACCATGTCTCTCAATCACCACGGGAATAGGTTCTCATTTATTCTATCCATTTTCTAGAATGGCCTGGCAAGAGCAAGATATTGCTTGAATCATTTCTCGAAGACTGGCTGCGTCTATTGTAACGAGAGAGCCGCGCCTATCGTAACGAGAGAATAGAAAAGGGTCAAGTCAAGAATGAAGAAACCAGGACGAATTGTTCTGAAAACGACAGAGCAATTGCACCATTGACACGCAGCCTGTATGACGAATCCCCGTTCAACTTTTCCCTCTTCCTCACGTACATGTGATAAGGTAGTAATAGCTATCATCATGAATTATGGAAAAGGGAACAGCGTATGGAGGACTCACTTCGAGCGGCCAGCAACCCCGGCAGCCAGCCAACTACAACCAATAGAACTACAAGCAAACTTCCGGCGGAAGATACTCTAAACAATACAGATACAGTAAATAGCTCCCCCGAATTACAGCTCGCCGTTGTCGAGGGTTTCCAGGTCGGGCGCGGTGTAGCGCGCCTCGATGCCGCCGATATAGCTCGACTGGGCTGCCAGCCGGGCGATACCATTTTGATTACCGGCGCGCGTACCACCGCCGCTAAAGTCGTGCCGAGCGGCATCGTTGATCGGGGGCAGCAAGCCATCCAAATGGATAGCCAGGTGCGGCAGAACAGTGCGTCAGGTCTGGGTGAGCGCGTGACAGTGCGCAAAGCGAAAGTGCAGAATGCCGAGAAGGTCACATTGCTGCCCCTTACCGGAGGGGCGCCTATTCAGGAGGGTGATTTGCAGTATATCGCCCGTTACCTGGTTGGTTTGCCCGTTACTATCGGCGACCTCATACGCGTCGGCACACCCGGAGCCGCGCCGCGTGAATTTCTCATCATCGGCACAACGCCCGCGACACCCAGCTATAGTGTGCGCAAGCGTGTGACGGGCGAATTAGAAACGCTTGTTCCCCCACAGCCGCAGCCGGTCACCGATACCGAAGCGGTCGTCGTGCATCCAGGAACCATCGTGCGAGCACAGGCGCGTGGCGCGACACGACCCGGCGGCCTTGGGCGTGTCAGCTACGAGGATATTGGTGGCCTTGGCAAAGAACTGCAGCGTATTCGCGAGATGATCGAGTTGCCCCTGAAATACCCGGCAGTCTTTGATCGCCTGGGCGTTGAACCGCCCAAAGGTGTGCTGCTCTACGGCCCTCCTGGAACAGGGAAAACCCTGATTGCCCGTGTGGTAGCATCCGAGACGAACGCAGCCTTCTTCATCATTAACGGCCCCGAAATCATGAATAAATTTTATGGCGAAAGCGAATCGCGCCTGCGTTCCGTCTTCCAGGAAGCGCAGCGGCGCGCGCCCAGCATCATCTTCATCGATGAGCTTGACGCGCTCGCACCCAAACGCAGCGAGACGGGCGGCGAAGTCGAGCGGCGCATTGTTGGGCAATTACTAGCCCTCATGGACGGCATGGCATCGCGCGGCCAGGTCGTGCTGATTGGCGCGACGAACCAGCCCAACGCCCTTGATCCGGCCATGCGCCGTCCGGGCCGCTTTGATCGTGAAATTTCCCTGCGCGTGCCTGATGTGCGCGGGCGCACGGAGATACTCCAGATTCACAGCAAGGATGCCGCGTTGGCCAATGATGTCGATTTCGCGCGCCTGGCCCAATTAACGCCGGGCTTCGTCGGCGCTGACCTGGAGGCCTTGTGCCGCGAGGCCGCCATGATCGCACTGCGGCGTGTGCTGCCACATATCGACTACGAGAAGGGCTATATTCCTTACGCAACGCTCGTCAACCTCAATATCACGATGGCGGATTTCCAGGCCGCTTTGCGCGAGATCGAGCCATCGACCACCCGCGAAGTCTACGTCGAGGTCAGCGAAACGTCATGGGACGATATCGGTGGCCTGGAGAAGGTCAAAGCGCTGCTCACCGAAGGCGTGGAATGGCCACTGCGCTACCCGGAAGTGTATTCCCATGCTAAAGTTGAGCCGCCGCGCGGCGTCTTGCTCTCTGGCCCTCCGGGATCGGGAAAAACGCTGATTGCGCGCGCGCTGGCAAATCAATGTGAAGCCAACTTCATCTCGATTAAAGGGCCGGAATTGCTCTCAAAGTGGGTCGGCGAATCCGAGAAGGGCATCCGTGAAGTTTTCCGCCGGGCGAAGCAAGCCGCGCCATGTATTGTCTTCTTCGATGAGATAGACGCCCTGGCGCCCCATCGCGGTGGAGATATCGACGGACACGTGGGAGACAGGGTCATCGCGCAGTTGCTCACCGAGATGGACGGCGTCGAGGGGCGCGCTGGCGTGATTGTGGTAGCCGCCACCAATCGCCCAGAACTGATCGATACCGCGCTGCTTCGTCCTGGCCGCTTCGACCTGGTGGTTGAGTTAGCCTATCCCAATGAGATCGAACGCCGCGCCATCTTCGCCATCCATACAAAGGGCAGACCACTCGCCCCCGAAATTACATTGGAAGAACTGGCCAGTCTGACCCAGGGACGCAGCGGCGCGGACATCGAGGCCATCTGCCGGCGTGCTGCTCTCTTAGGCTTACGTGAATGGATCGCTCCTAAATTGACGATCGGCCGCGTACAGGTGACTGAAGAAATCGAGGGAGATCAAGCCACAACACCTCCATCGACTGCGGCTCCAACGCAGCCCACCATCCCCCCAACTCCATTCTTGATTCGCCCCGACCATTTTGCCACCGCCATTGGAGAGCAGCGCGAACGGTACACCGTGCAAGAAGAGGCAGAAGATGCACGTGTACGCAAACAAGCAGGCCGACAGCGTTTAATTGATATGGCAGCAGATTTAGACGAGCGTGGCAAACCGCCTCTGCGCGGTTTCCGCCTGTGGTTGGCGCGCCTTTTTGGGCTGGTGTGATTTCATTTGAATAATGAAATAAGATGCCTGGTTGATTTGTTGACCTGCATTGTCACGCCCCCACAATGTAATGACATACAGAACACAATGTAGTACAGCATGTATATGTCTGAAAATCCCATTGTATATGATAAACTCTTACATTGTTGCATTTCGCGCAATTACTGATTGGCTACCCACTTACAATTTACAATTGAACTATGGTATAATGAACCTAGTGAGAGATTAAAGAAGCAGTGAAGGGAGAGGAACCAATGCTTATGTCACCTGGATTTGGCCAATCCTCTTCTGCATATCAGGAAAAGGTAACGGAGGCTTACCTGCAGGCCATACGCACCATTGATGATCGCGTAACCCCATTTCTAGGTAAAGCCACCACCCGTGTCCTCATACAGGGTGCCGCCCGGCGCGTATCTGAAACGTATCCTTTTCTTCATTTTCTAGAGAAGATGCCCTACACTGAGGTTGTTCCATCGGTTGTGCGTGAGCAATTGGGCGGTGTCATCCCACAGCAGCTTGCTGCAGGTCTGGATGCGCTGTTACAAGAATGCTTTGCTGGCTTGAAAGAACTCACGGGGGATCTAATTGTACCGCCTCTTCACGAGGAAGTGAGGCGGCAACTCGAACAAATGCCGTAACACATGGACTTGGAGGGCAGCGTGCAACCAGAGTCAAAGGCTACAGCTAGCGCGTACCGCTCCCTCATCGGACAAAATGGGGATCGCTTGACTGCTCTACGCCAGCAGATGCAGTTTTTGAATACTATGGGGAAACGCTTCGTAGCGGCGATAGATCGGTTTCAGGTACACCATGCGCTGCTGGCAACCCTGCAAGAATTGTACCGCTTTTCTGCCTGCACCATTCTACTTAAAGGTGATCCTGCCGAGCTGGCGTTTGAGCTTTCCATCATCCCAAGCTACCCTCTCAGCGAGCCGTTTTTACAGGCCATGATAGAACGTATCGCGCGTGCCGCCGATGCCATCGACTTCCCCAGGGTTACGGCGGAAGAACTGGCGTTGATGGCCTACCTGGATGCACCCGATGAACTGGCCTTGCCCGGCACACCTGCTCCTACCGGTGTCACCGCTATTGGCGATTTTCTCAATATTCCCCTGACCGTTGAGAACCGCATCATCGGCATGCTCAGTCTCTTCGATGAGCAGGAGGGCGCATTCGATGCCGATCTGCTGCAATTAACCACGATGATCGCTGATTACGCGGCAGTCGCGCTGGAAAATGTGCGCCTGCGCGAACGGCAGATGGCTCTGTGGAGCTCTGCTGAATTCGAACGTCAACGCCTGTCGCTTATTCTCGGTAGTATGGCCGAAGGCTTGCTGATTACCAATGAGAAGGGCGCCATCACTTCCCTCAACGGCTCGGCGCAGCATTTGCTTGCGCACACCCAGATCCAGTTAGAAGAAACGCACACTCCATTGCGTCAACTGGCTGCCAGTAATAACGTACCCTGGCTCGCTGACCTGGCAACCATTGTCGACCAGGCCTTAGCCGGTGATATTGTCATGAACCGGGAATTGATTGCAGGAGCCGAGGGGGAGGTCGTTCCCCTGACATTGAGTATCAGCGCTGCACCCTTATATGAATCCAGCCAGACTCAGACGCGCCTACTCGGTGTGGTGGCAGTCCTCAATGATATCACTTCGCATAAGCAGATTGAGAAGCTGAAAGACGAATTCGTCTCGATTGTCTCGCATGAACTGCGCACGCCGTTAACGGCAATCAAGGGGTATACGCAGCACCTGATGCGCCGTATCGAGCGGCGTTTGCGTGGAGCCAGCCAGGCCTTGCCCGCCAACGCGATAGCAGACTTGCCGGAAAGCTATGATCTGCGCAGCTTGAATATTGTGCAAAGCCAGACCGACCATCTCGAACGACTGGTCAATGACCTGCTCGACCTCTCGCGCGTGCAATGGGGTGAGTTGCACCTGCAATACTCCAGCTTTTACCTGGCCGATGTGCTGGCGGAATGCGTGCGCCAGGCGCAGATCAGCGCGGAAGAACATACCATTTACCTGGATATTGCGTCCCAGGATAGCAAGATCGTGGCGGATAAATTACGTGTTGGCCAGATCGTCGGCAATATCCTTGATAACGCCATCAAGTTTTCCCCGCAGGGCAAGCAAGTCACAGTCAAACGACGAGGGCATCGGGGTAAGCCCGGAATTTTTCGTCCACATTTTTGAGCGTTTCTACCGCGTGCGCAATGCGACCAGCCGTCAATACTCAGGCATCGGAATGGGGTTGTACGTCGCAAAAGCTATTGTAGAGGCGCATGGAGGACGTATCTGGCTCTCCAGCCATCAAGGTACCGGCAGCACCTTCTACTTCACGCTTCCTCGCGTTCCCCGCACGAGTACGTTACCGGCGCCTTAACTGCTTGCTTAAAATGCCTGGAGTAAATCGGTCGGATTCGAATCGAACTTGTCACGCAAGTACGATACACCGAACGGAGTAAAGTGGATAGAAGCCCAGCTTGCGCGTAGGTATTGGATGCTGCGCAAAATACGAGCTTCTCCCCATAAAGGATAGCGCAGGTCACGCAGCGCGTTGATAAAATCCCCTGTACTGGTCAGCAGCACACCGCCACTAACGA
Organism: Chloroflexota bacterium; assembly: GCA_005882595.1. Lineage (GTDB taxonomy): Bacteria > Chloroflexota > Ktedonobacteria > Ktedonobacterales > Ktedonobacteraceae > VBFM01. The sequence continues at coordinate 12,131 of VBFM01000328.1, read as the reverse complement.
TCAGTATTTCTACCAGGAGATAGTGCGGTAGGGCCAGAGGACTGGGAAATGCCGTGAATAGTCCCAGGTAGAGAACACTTCCAGAGACGACGGCAGGAAAAATGGCGTTGAACAGGATGAACGGCGTCGAGGGTTCTCGGAGGTACAGTGTGGTGACGCCGAGCGGGCCAATAGCCCATCCGATCAGTGAATCGTGCTTGAACAGCGCGATGAGTAATTTGGCGCACTCAAAGAATCCAATCCATAGTACCAGGAAACCAACCAGGCCCAGAATATTGGTAACGTGAACGCTGCTATGCATACCCGGCATGCCAATTCTCCTTGCTCTACCGAAGCGCACAATGATAGGCGCTCTCTTTATATTATATGCTATTTTCTCTATTCGACAACCCAAAAAGAAAATTGATTCATACCTGCCAACCTTCCTCGCCCACCAGTGGTACGAAAAGACACCCACCTAACGAGCGCGTTTCTGGTCCCCAGGGCGCGCGATGCACGACTAACAACTCCTGGTGGTCAGGTCTTCCAACTGGGATCACCATCATGCCCCATATTACTAGCTGATCGTAAAGGTGCGCAGGCACTTCAGGCGCTGCAGCCGTCACCAGGATGCGGTCATATGGCGCTTCATCTTCCCAGCCTAACGAGCCATCCCCGACATAGATAGTAACGTTTTGCCGCCCCAATTTTGACATACGCCTCGCAGCGATGCAGGCGAGTTGCTGAATGCGTTCGACGCTGTAGACATGCGCAGCCAGCTGTGACAGTACCGCTGCCTGGTAGCCAGAACCGGTACCAATTTCCAGAACGCGCTCCGGCCCGCGCAGTTGCAGGGCCTGCGTCATAGTGGCAACCATCAGTGGCTGCGAGATAGTTTGCCCCATAAGAATAGGTAAGGCACGATCTTCATAGGCCTGGGAATAGTGTGCCTGATCCACAAAGGTTTCGCGAGGAGTGCTGCCTATCGCAGCCAGTACACGCTCATCATGTATGGCAGTCGCGCGGAGCGATTCGAGTAACTGCTGGCGTTTTGCCTCAAAATCGTAAGCCATATGAGCATCTTCCGCTCTTCAATGAGAAATGGTTCTCTTTCGCTTCAATGTTTGCAAAGATGTAAAAAACTACAGGGGACATAGTACAAAAGGGGCATCTTTCTTCACAGTGTAGTGGGAAAAAAGCGGATAGTCAAGCGAACAATGGGCGGTTTCATCCGGGGAAAAGAGTGAACCTTGTACGAGTGGGCGCTACTGGGCTCGAACCAGTGGCCTCTTCGATAGGGTAGGCGGTCGGCGCGTTACCTGTTTCTAAGGCACGTCTCCAGCCGCCCCCCTCCGAACCGTGCGGGCTACTTTCATAGCACACGGCTCTCCAAAGGTACCCACTAGGAAGCCTTAATGACTACAGGTTTCCTAATAAGAAGTCGAGATCAAGAAAACAACTCCATACCTCAACGCTTCGCGTCGTTGTATGGAGTCTTACTCTTGCCCTTCAACCCTTGCGGGGAGTTCTTCGGACTGCCGTGACTGCGCTTTACCCCTGCTACCTGTGATTTAGATGACGATGGGCTAGATCGTCGGTGGGATACTATCCTCACAGCTTGCAGTTTGCGTAGCCGCATACACACAACTTCGCGCTTTTCCAGTAGTCCCTGCGTTTCCGTAGGTATGACCTCCGGCGAGTAAACCCAGCGACAGACAAGGTCCTTTGAGTCTACTGGTGCGTCGTTGTATTCGGTTGTTCAGGTACTAGGTCTACCCTCTTGGACATTACAAGGTTGGTCTAGGCTGGTGCCTTTTTGGTCATCAACTCCAAGTAGAATGCTTTGAGCTCCTGCTCAGGGCTGACGCCCACTGCATCGGCTCTCTTCCTGGAGTCTCTTTCCGGTTTGTCTAGCGCTTCTATTGGTAGACCAGATGTTATTCTGATCTTCCGCAAGTCATACGCCAGTTCTTTAAGGCTTAAGCTGTCGTACTCTCCCCTGTGTATCCTCTCGTGACACGCTTTACATACCGGGACCTGTTTACGATTTAGTGCCGCCATGACTCTTGTGAAGCCCTTTGGCTCTTTATCGTCCATTTTCCTGATATGCCGTACATGGTGCATTTGAACCTTGTTCGGGTTGCCACACACCATACACGGTAGTCCTAGCTTGCTTCGTGTCCTCAGCCTCACGTTCATCGCGACTAGATCGACTTCGGGGCTGTCCTTGAAGGCATCCCGTTTTACCGTCCAGTCCGTGTTTCTGTAGAACACTATGTTTCTGACCTGTCCCTTTTTGGTTGTGACCTGGACACTAATGTCCCTCCCTCTCATCACCCTGGTAATCGAAGTTTTCTTCTTCAACGCCAGAGTTTTAGCCAGAGAGTATTTCAGTATGTACTGCACTCTTTGAAGTTCGGGCCAGTTATCGGTCGGCCTGTAGTATTCCTGTATCCCTCTGTTGATAGAGGAATACAAGCTCACTATTTGGTCTTCGTCTAACACCGTCCACCCTGCTTTGTGCTTTGGGTTTCCCTTTCCGTCACAGAAACCCTTTTGACTGAGCCGTTTTATCAGCTTGTCCATTGGGGCTTTGAGTACCACTTCCATTCCGGTTGACCGTCGTTTGAACAGCCTTCCAGAGCCGTTAGTGGATACCGTGACCTTTTGGGTGTCCCTTCCTCTGCCCTTCCGAATTCTGTACCCCAAGAACTCGGCTTCTTCCGTTCTGGCGTTGGTGATTTTGGTCTTCTCTTGGCTTAGAGTCAGGGCTAATTCGTTCTTTAGGAACTCACCAACCCTGTCTTTGATTTCCCTCGCCAGTTCATGACTTCCGATCACCCCGATTAGCCAGTCGTCGGCGTAGCGCACATACCTAACTCTGACAAAGTTCGGGTCGTGTGTGTCCAGCGATGGGAGACTCCGCATTTGCTTTCCCAACCTCTTGAACTCCCTGGTGTCGGCCTTACCAGCTTTCGCCAGCTTGTACCGTCGGGCTTCAATACGTTTGTACTCAAGATTGGGTCTGCGTTCCTTGCCTTGCTCTAGATCTATCCGTATTTGCTCCACGAATTCGTCAAGCTCGTTCAGATAGATGTTGCTGAGTATTGGGCTTGCTATGCCTCCCTGTGGGGTTCCAGCCAGTGAGTCATGCCTTGCTCGTTCGAGGTCTAGGTATCCCACCTTTAAGAATTTCCAGATGAGCGATAGAAACCGTTCATCTTTGATCTTCTTTCTCAAGACATCGATCAACTTATGATGGTCGATGTCGTCGAAACAGGACTTTATATCGCCCTCTATGAGCCAGATCATGCCTGACCACTTTTTCTGGATTTCCCTCACCGCACTGTGACAGGATTTGGAACGCCTGAAACCGTGACTGCAATCGGAGAAGTACGCGCCTTGAGGTGAGTCGTAGACCGCCTCTAGGATTATTCGTACTACCTCCTGTACAATCTTGTCCCTGGGGCAGGGTATACCCAATCTCCTGAGTTTCCCATTTGCCTTTGGGATGAACGACTCACGAACGGGCTTACATCGGTAGCTCTCGTTTCTCATCTGTTCGATGATCTTGTCGATTTCTTCCTCAGAGAACCCGTCTAGCGTTTCGTCGTCCGTTCCAGGGGTCATGTTCCCTGGTATGGATTTCAGACGCTCATACGCCAGGACATACATGTCCTTCCTGAGCATCAGTCTGTAAAGATCGTCGTTAACCCACTCACGGTTTTCGCCGTTGAGCTTACGGATAACTTCTAATCTTTCCAGACATTTCAAGTTACCCGCATCCTCTTGCATGTGGGTCTCCTATTGATCTTCTACGTCAGAATTGTTCCTCCTGATGTTTCTGACTAACGCTCTACAAATCCCTCCTTACAAACCTACAGTCGCTAGGGCTTCCTAGCCGACAGTCTACCCTTGGTCTTGTGCGACATCCATCGCAACCTTGATAGACCGGCGGTGGTACCTTCTACACCCCTTCCCTTTCGTCCCGCTTTGTATAGGCGTTCCTACTAGGTACTATGGGTGCTCTGTCACCGTACCGCTCTCGCGGGTTAGGTGATCCCGTAGTCTCATGCAATTCGCTCGCGCTGTACTTAGGTTCCCCACTCTCCGGTTACCGCCCAATGCGGCATCGCTGCGACGTGGTGTCTTTCGGCACACTCACACCGTTTGTACCGAAACGTCGCATACGCCCTATAGTACCGTGATGGCGTAGAACCTTCGCTAGATCGCTCGGATGGGGTTCAACCAATGCAGGCTTAACCATATACAGCTTAGCTGACGGACAAGGATTAGGTACCTATGCCTTTCCGCCTTTGTAGCGACATGCTATTGTCCCCTTTGGGTTTCCCCTCTAGGTAAGTCGCCGCTTTATCCACTTTTGACACCAGTGGCATCACGTTCTGTCGTGACTGCGAACTGCACGCCTCATACGGCGCACGTGTGAACGAAGCGCTCTCCCACTGAGCTAAGCGCCCTTGCTGACAAGAGCAACTATAGCATTAGCATGGGCTATTGTCAAGCATTTTTGGGCGTTCTCAGTAGCTGTAGGTAACAGGCGTCGGCAGCAACAGCCAGACCTCATCGCCTTCGTTGATGTATCCAGGTCGTTCCACCCACCCCACCAGCCCGCGTTTATGCATTGCAGCTTTCGGGAAAGACTGCACCAGCTCAGGAATATCCGGATACTTCAGTTGAAGCATTTCACCAGGTCCGGTGCAGGGCATATTTTCAACATCAACGACCAGTACTGCATCGTCAGGAAAAAAGATGCGCGTCGAGGGCGGAAGCATCGTTAAATCCGGCATGCCCTGAAACGCTAGATTTCCCCCTAACCACTGGGGCAGGACTTCGGGCAATTGCAGCGCCGCCGCGATGTCCGCCATCTCCTCCAGAGAGAGCATGGAAACCTGGCGCGTATTGCGGATGATGGTTCTGCGTGGATAATGCGGCACTCGCACATCTGATAAGCGCGTTAAGCCCGCGTGCTGGTCTCCCACAAATCCCTCGAACGTAACCTGCACCCTGGGTACTCTACAAGTTTCGAGCGTGCGTTTATCGTTTCCAACCATAACATGGGTAACAATGCCCGTTAGTTTCTTCTTCATCTAATGCTCCTTAATGCTCCTGTGTTCCACTTTAAGGGGCAGTTACTTGCCAGTGTAAACGTTCCTGTGCGTCGAATTGCCGATTCAGGATTAGCAGCGCATCCTCCAGGGCCACTTTTCCCTGCTCTGGCGGAAGCAGTTGCTCGGCGAAGGCGGTTCGTTGCCTCCGCTTACTGTTCTTCCGCCGTCTTGCGCATCGCCGGGAAGAGGATCACATCGCGGATAGACTCTTGATCGGCCATCAGCATTACCAGGCGATCAACACCGATGCCCAGGCCGCCGGTAGGGGGCATGCCAATTTCAAGCGCCTCCAGGAAATCTTCGTCGAGTACCTGGGCTTCTTCATCGCCCTGGGTGCGCTGGCGCATCTGGTCTTCAAAGCGGGCGCGTTGATCGAGCGGGTCGTTCAACTCCGTGAAAGCGTTGCCGAGTTCCAGGCCACCCACAAAGGGCTGGAAGCGGTCCGTCAGCCCCGGTACCTCGGTATGCTGCTTCGCCAGGGGCGAGACATCGATAGGGTAATCCGTCAGGAACAAGGCCTGCTTCAGCGCAGGAATGCCCTTGCGGAACATTGCGCCCTTGAGATCATCGATCAGGCGACCACGACCGAGTTTGGGATCGGCTTCGTAGCCGTGGGCGCGCATCTCAGCCGCGAGGCTCTCCTTGTCAGGGAAACGCTCAACATCGATGCCGGTAAACTCTGCGATGGCATCCAGCAGGCGGATACGTGGCCAGGGCGGTGTCAGATCAATTTCGGTCCCCTGGTAGGTGATGCGTGGTGAGCCTTTCACCTCCTGGGCAATAAAACTGACCATTTCCTCGACCAACACCATAATGTCATTGTAATCGGCGTAGGCTTGATAACACTCCATCATCGTAAATTCGGGATTGTGGGTGCGGTCTATGCCCTCATTGCGGAAATCACGCCCAATTTCGTAGACCCGTTCAAACCCGCCCACGATCAAACGCTTGAGGTAGAGTTCAACCGCGATACGCAGGTAGAAATCGCGGTCAAGCGTATTATGATGCGTGATAAATGGGCGTGCGGTTGCGCCTCCATAGAGCGGTTGCAGGATGGGCGTCTCGACTTCGATGAAGCCGTGTTCGTCCAGGTAACGGCGCATGGCGCTGATAGTGCGGCTGCGAATCATGAAGATGTTGCGCGCCTCGTCTCCATTGGCGATCAAGTCCAGGTAGCGCTTGCGCTGGCGAGTCTCTACATCTTCCAGCCCGTGATACTTCTCCGGCAGGGGACGCAGCCCCTTTGCGAGTATGTGAAACGCTCGAGCGTGTAGTGTAGGCTCTCCCGTGCGCGTCCTGAAAAGAAAGCCGCGTACCTGTATAAAGTCACCGAGATCAAGCAGCTTGACGGTCTTGTACGCCTCTTCCCCAAGATCGTTGATGCGGAAGTAGACCTGGATACGCCCTGTTCCATCTTCGATCAGGCAGCCTTGCCCATTTCACGCAGAAGGCGAATTCGCCCGGTCAGTATGTAGTCCCCTGTTTCTCCCTGCCATTCGTCAAAGTGTTGCAGGACCTCGGCGATGGTGTGGGTGCGCTCCACACGGTTGGGATAGGGGTTGATGCCCTTTTCGCGTAATATATGCAGCCGTTGTAAACGCACGGCTCGTTCGTCTGTCATAAAGTGCCTCTTTCTTCTACAAATTTGTGCAAACCATTGTAACATCGTTTTCTCGCTTTTGTCATCGCTTTATTAGCGCACACAAAAAAAGACCTGTGGCCTCTCAAAGCCACAGGTCGATTGGTTGCTGTTACTGCCTGGGAAGGGTTACTCGATCTCGTAGATGGTATATTCTTTCACACCGCCAGGCGTAGAGACAATCACCAGATCGCCTACCTTGTGGCCCAGCAGCGCTTTACCCACCGGAGACTCATTGGAGATCAGTCCTGCCGTCGGTTTAGCTTCAAATGCGCCAACGATGGTATAGTGGTACTCTCGTGCATCGGGAGTGCGCAGGTGCGCAATAGAACCCAGAGAAACCTCGTCGGTCAGTAGCTTGCTAATGGGCTTGGCCGTTGCAAGCAACCGCTCCAGTTCCAAAATACGCCCTTCGAGGCGTGCTTGCTCGTTCTTTGCGTCTTCATAGGCGGCATTATCGATGACATCCCCCGATTCCTTCGCCTCATGAAGGTACTGGGCAACCTCGGCACGCTTGACTGTGCGCAGGAACTCCAGCTGAGTAAGTGCACGTTGTCGTCCGTCGTCCGTCAGGAATTGTGTTTCCATCTCTGCTTCCCTTCTTTGTCTGATAGGTTCCTTTATCCTACCAGGCTTCCATAACCTTACCTATCTTAATCGATAGGTGTTTACCCGGCAGGATACTCCACGCTCCCCCAGGTAATGTTCACTAATTCACCTGAATGGCGCCGGAGTAACAGCTCTCCGTTGCCATCCACGTCTTCAGCAACCCCGCTGATTATTGATTTCCCCTGACGCACTGTAATAGCGCGTCCTAGAGTTGATAGTTGGCCTCGCCATTGCTCTCGAATCAACCGAGAGGCAGGTGTTGTTCCCGGCAGATCACCTGCGGCCTCTTGTTGTAGCGCGAGATAGTCTTTTTCGATACGCTGCAACAGGTGGGCAATCAATGCTTCGCGTTGAACGGTATGCCCACAGACCGTCTCAAGCGTTGTAGCCCGGGCGACAAATGAAGCTTGTTCCGCCAGGTGCTCAGTTACCTCCTCAATACGCCCGTTGACATTGATACCGATACCGATGACGGCTATCAGGCGCCCTGTAAGATCATGGCTGGTCTCAATCAAAATGCCAGCAACTTTGTGATCTCCAATCAGAACATCATTAGGCCATTTGATAGTTGCCGTCACCGAACAGGTTGCGGCGATTGCGTCAACGACAGCGAGCGAGGCGATCATGACAAGCAAATGCGGCGGAAACCCTGGCAGGAGCACTATGGATGAAAGCACATTGCATCCCGGCACATCTACCCAACGACGGCCCTGCCTGCCCTTTCCGGCAGTTTGATTATCAGTAAGTACCACCAACCCTTCTTCTGGCCGCTCTTGGGCCAGTTGCATTGCCAACGTGTTTGTCGAGTTCACTGTTGGTAAATACAGTAACCGATCTCCACAACCAAAATACTGAGTATCCAGGTGACGCGCAAGCGCTTCGATATCGAGCGCGCTCCGTAACATACTATCCATTCTTATCTCAAATTAGAGAATCGGTATTTAGAAGAAGTGAACCAATCTGTCTTAAATAGGCCCGATTAGAAGATTGGCCCAGGTGGTTTTGCCGGTAGTATAGAGATAGGCATTAACCCGCCGACGCGGTGAAAAACAGACAGACTGAGTAAGTGCGATACTGTGGATAAAAACCCCAGAGCAACGGCAGGTCTATGATCGCCATCGCTCTGGGGAACGCCGCACAGGTAGGGATTATTAAATGCACCTACCAGCGATGATTAACCGGCTAGCGCCGGTCACCTCTCATCTGGAAGGTGTGGGAAACTACCACGCTGCCTGTGCAGCGACTACGTTGGTCCATTACACACCACCTCCTTTCGTTGCGATTATAATACCTTGCATTTGTCCCGTTGTCAAGCTTTTGATGAAAATTCGTTTAGACTCAACCGTCACTACTATGCTTAAAGCAGCCTCTGAAGCTTGATGACGCGATTTCACAGTTCTGCCTTATTGTGAATATTTCGTGAATTGGCAAGTAAACAATGAAATGTCTCGATCTCTCAGGAAAACAAAATTCCCATTGACGATCTGAAAATTTGCGATTACACTACACATAGATGAAGAAAGGGTCTATGACGATGAGCATTGAACGCACCGCGCATCCCTATATTATTCGTGATACCGCTATCTATGGTGGAGAGCCGATTGTCGAAGGAACTCGTACAGGTGTGCGTCATATCATCCTGCTCTTTCAATCTGGCAAAGACCCCGAAGAAATCGCCAGTATTCATCGTCTCACCCTTGCACAGGTCTATGACGCGCTTAGTTATTATTATGACCACCAGGTTGAGATTGAATACGCTATTCATCATGGGTCGTAGGGAAACAGCCCAGAAAGCCCATCCAGGCGTCCTAGCAAAAATAACCATAAAACTCCCAGAAAAGCCGTGCTAAAGCAACACCAAACGCTCTTAGAATTATTTGCTACTATATACTATACTATGTATAGTAGCATGTGAAAAAGATGGAAGATGGGAAGGTTTTTGGCTACCTGTTAATGGACTCCCACTTTTGTCTGTTTTGTCTGTGCCCAATCTTACCTACCAGGGCGTCTTTCTATTACAAGCTGTACCAAGTTGTATTCTAGACAGCTTTCAGACAAATCGTGTAGACAGTTGACCTGATTGGACAAGCAAAGGAGGAAGTTGCATGCAGCAGTATATGGATCTGCTCATTGATGCCCTCCTGGACGAGGGCTTTACCGTGGAAGAGGCTAGCAAGCTCATCCAGATGCGCGAAGAGTATGAAGAATGGCAGGCGACGCGGGAAACGAATTATCACCGTTTTGTGCGCTGGCTTGTTGAACATGGACGCTTAAGCGACTGGTGACCGGTGGGGATGAGACAAAGGGTGAGCTTGCGGCGTTCTTTGCCTATGTTGTACAATGGGGGCGGCGTAGCAGTAGCTGCGCCGCCCCCATATTTTTCCTATCTACCTATTTTAATTGATGACTAAGGAGGCCTCTCCATGAAAGCGGTTGTTATGGCCGGAGGGGAAGGTTCGAGGCTGCGACCATTAACAATTCGGCGCCCCAAACCGATGGTGCCGATTGCAGGGAAACCAGTCATGGAACATATCCTCAATTTGTTGAAACGCCACGGTATCACTGATGTGATTGTCACCGTTCAATATTTGGCGAGTAACATTGAAGACTATTTTGGCAATGGTTCGCAGTTCGGGATGCGCATTGCCTACTCGCGCGAAGATGTGCCGCTTGGTACGGCGGGCAGCGTCAAGAACGCGGAAGAACAGTTGACCGAGCCATTTCTGGTGATCAGTGGCGATGCGCTCACTGATTATAACCTGACCGATATTATCAAATATCACCAGGAGAAGAAAGCGCTGGCCACCCTGACACTGGCGCATATGCCCAATCCGCTGGAGTATGGGGTCATTATCACCAACGAGGAAGGCCATATTACCCAGTTCCTGGAGAAGCCAAGCTGGGGCGAGGTCTTCAGTGACACCATCAATACGGGTATCTATATGCTTGACCCCCAAATTTTCGCGTACTTCGAGAAGGAGAAGCCCTACGATTTCAGCCAGGAACTGTTTCCGTACATGCTGAGGAAAGGTGATCCCATTTACGGCTACGTGGCCAACGGCTACTGGTGTGATGTCGGTAACCTCAGCGAGTATATGCGCGCCAATGCTGACGCTTTGCAGAATCGCGTGGACGTGGATATACCCGCGAAGAACATTGGCGGCAATATATGGTGTGAGGAGGGGGTGCAGATTGAGCCGGACGCGCAGTTATATGGCCCCATCTACCTGGCCCAGGATTGCAAGGTGAAATCGGGCAGCATTATTCATGGTCCGAGCACCATCGGCCAGTATTCGATTATCGATGAGCGCGCCCAGGTTGATCGCAGCATTGTATGGAACAACTCATTCATCGGCGAACGCTCGGAGCTGCGCGGGGCGATTGTCGGCTCTTCGACCAGCATCAAAAGCAAAGCGGTCATGTTCGAAGGCTCGGTGATTGGCGATAACTCCATCGTGCAAGAAGGGGCCATTGTTCAACCCAACGTCAAAATCTGGCCCGATAAAGAGATTGAGGCAGGGGCAGTCATCAATACCAGCATCATCTGGGGATCGCAGGGCAAACGCGGCCTGTTTAGCCGTTTCGGAGTGACAGGCCTGGTAAATGTCGATCTGACGCCTGAATTTGCTGCTAAACTCGGCGCAGCCTACGGCGCTATACTTCCAAAGGGCTCCATCGTCTGCATCAATCGCGACTCCTCGCATCGCACGTCGCGCATGATTAAACGCGCAGTGATCGCGGGCCTGCCTTCGGCCGGTGTCAATGTTGAAGATATCAACCAGGTACCCATTCCGGTGGCTCGTTACTTTGTGCGCAACACGGATGCCATTGGCGGTGTGAATGTGCGCCTATCCCCGCACGATCAACGGGTTGTGGATATCAAGTTCTTTGATCAGAATGGCACGGACATCAACAAAACCACCGAGCGCAAGATCGAAAATCTCTTCTTCCGCGAAGACTTCCGCCGTGTCTACCTGGACGACCTGGGGTCGATTGAAGTCCTGGAAAACGCGAATGTCATTAACCGTTACCTCGATGGCATGATGAAAATCGTTGACGTTCCGCTGATCCAGCACCGTAAATTCCGGATCGTGATGGACTACGCTAATGGCAGCACCCTGCAACTGCTGCCCGGTATCTTCAATCGTCTGGGCTGCGAAGTGATTGTGCTGAACACCAATCAGGAGGAAACACGTATCGCGCGCCCTCTCGAAGAAATCGAGAAAGATATGCAGCGGCTCGCCACGATTACCGCGACCTTAAACGACGATCTGGGAATTCGTATCGATCCCGGCGGCGAGCGTATCTCGGTGGTAGATGACCGGGGCCGCGTGCTGGATGGGATGAAGATGCTGGCGGTGATGACCAGCCTGCTGCTGCGCAAGCACCGCAAGGGTACAGTTGCCGCGCCCGTCTCCGCTCCAAGCGCCCTACAGCACATCGCCAGGCGGTACGACGGAACGATCATGCATACCAAAGTGCTGGCGCAGGCCATGATGACTGCCGCCAGTCGCGAAGGAGTGGTGCTGGTCGGTGACGGCGTTGGCGGCTTCGTATTCCCCGCCTTGCAACCTGCCTTTGATGGCATGCTGGCAATCGTCAAACTGCTGGAACTGCTGGCGACCTTCGACATGCGCCTCTCGGAAGTGGTCGATGACCTCCCGGCCTACTACCTGAGCCGCACAACCGTCAACTGCCCCTGGGAACACAAGGGCAAAGTGATGCGAATCCTGAGCGAGCAGTACCGCGAACGTCGCGCCAAGCCCATCGACGGC
>VBFM01000327.1:1506-7084 GCA_005882595.1 Chloroflexota bacterium | reverse complement strand
ATACTACTGTAGTGCCAGCAGGGGCTTTTTCCTGCATGCTTATGAGAAGGAGTGTAACAAGTATGACCGTTGCAGAGACCTTCGCGACAATGGTTACATATTTTAATCCTGCGGCTGCCGCAGGCATGAACAAGACCTTTCAGTGGAATATTACCGGGGCCGAAGAAGGCAAATATGCTCTGAAGATTGCCGACGGCAAGTGCGAATTGATTCCGGGCGGGGTTGATAAACCTGATGTGACCTTTACCGTCAGCGATCAAGACTGGTTGAAAATAGCTGACGGCAAACTTGATCCACAGAGTGCCTTCTTTAGCGGCCAACTCAAGGTCGCTGGCGACATCGGGCTTGCCCTAAAGGTGCCGCAGCTCTTCCCAACACAGCGTTAACCCGCCATCCCGGCACAGCTATAGCCTGGATAATTGAATAGTACCTCTCTAGAGCGTCTTTGTAGGACTGCATTGTAGAGGTTAGCTATACTTGTGGAACATTTGCTCAACTTATCCAGGCTTGCCAATTTCCCTTCTCCTGTGGTATACTCACCATGATTACGAATGTCTTTGCACGGCACTTTTTGAATAACGGCAATCCGTAGAAAGGCGTCCGCCATGGCCCTCAGGAGCGATGAACTACATTATAACTTGCAGCATCTCAATGGTATGCTTACTACGCACGAGGCGGCAAAGCAACTAGACTTGAGTTACTGGCATTTTATGCACCTTGTTGAGGCCGGACGTATACCAGGCGTGCGCGTTGTTGACCGGTGGCTCTTCTCTCCCGATGATCTGGATGATTATAGACGTAGTAAGTATGGCGAACTCGAAGACCTGGCGAAGACGGCCCTTGAACACCCGGCAGTAGACCTCACAGAAAAACAAGAAACCATTTGCCGGTACCTGGTCAGTAGTGAACGCCCATCCGAAATAGCCCGCAAGCTCAAGCAGTCCAGACAGGCAGTCCACTCGCAGATATCACTGATTAAAGAAAAAGTCTCGCGTATCCAGCCCAAAAAAGCCTCACCGCAGTCTCCATCAGGAACCTCTTCCAACACCACTCGCACCAGAAAAAGCCCCATTCCTTTACGCCCTAAAAAATAGAGGTGACGAAAAACACACTATAAACGCGCCTGGAGCAATGATGGCTCGATAGCAGGAACCATCTGCGGGTAGTGATCCGCGAACGCGCGCAGCAGCCCAAAACAGCCCGCCAGCATCATATCTCCGTGCGGTGTGGCCTCGTAAGGATGAAGCGTCGAATCACGCAGCATCTCGCGTCGCGGACCGGTCACCGCCAGGAAAGGAAAGGAAGTGGAGGCAGGGGATGCAGCATCTCTGGTATGGTCGCCATTGAGTATCAATGCTCCATGTCCACTTGTGTCAAACACTTCCTCGTTTGTGAGCGTTCCCATTGCCAGTTTCACGAGCATCCGCTCAAGCTGAGAAGGGTCAATTTCGCCGGTATGATGCTCAAAGATACCTGCAATTTGCCCGCGTACAAGGTGAAATGCCAGTGTATGAAAGTTGCCAATGTTGCAAAGAATGCTCTCTTGCTGCGTTCTCACAAGTGGGTCTTCTAGTGCGCCTAACACTGCCGCCGAGCCGGTATCCATCAGCAGAAGCGGCGCGCCAGGCTGCGAACCGCTTAATTCCAGGTAATGTGCGGAACTTTGCGCAATCGAACGCAGGCGCGTCAAATCAACGGGTGTATCCTGCGCAGCATAGGCAAATGCGCTGGGAATGGGATTCCTGCGCACGGTTTGCGCGATAAAGTCGAAGCGGAAGCGGCGATCACTTACTCCAGCCGGCGCGGCCCCGTGGTCGAATGCCGCGATAGCCAGCGCATCAACGGCTGGATCGATATCAAAAGCGCTCAGCGCGTGAATAATGGCCTGGGCATCAAAATCCTGTAGCACAATATGCAGCCATGTTCCGCCTGCTATACGTCGCGCTGCCTCATCCTCATCAATAAGCTCGAACCCCATGCGCTCAACCATTGTCAGATCGTCATCAAAGGTGCGCCCGGCCTCCGGCGTCACGGCAACCGCGTAGCCCGCCAGAGCGTGATCGCGCGCCGCCCAATGACTGGGACCGCCGCCCATTGTGACGCCCGTCAAGAGGATAGCCTGACCACGTTCCGTTGCGCGTTTGATGCGTTCCGCGACAATCACCGTGGGTGAGGGCATGACCATCTTAAAATTGTTCTCAATTGTCTTTCCACTCTCGAAGAGCAGGATGTCTTGTGTGCCAGTGCCGACATCGACGGCGAGGATGCGTATGGGATTGGGCATAGAAATACTCCTAGAGTCATATTTGTGTGCTCATTAAAGGAGTATACCATGTTTGAGATGTCCTCCTTTCACTTTGCTGGGCTAGCACCAGTAGTTAGATATCGTACAATTCAGAAAAACACACTACGTAACAGCTACAGGAGACACCATGTCTATCCAAAGCTATGTACGCGCTATCCCCAAGGTCGAACTCCATGTTCACCTGGAAGGAACGATTCAACCTGCTACCGTATTGATACTTGCGGAGCGTAATCACGTTGAGTTGCCCGCACACGATGAGATTGCCCTCCGCCGGTTGTTTGCCTATCGCGACTTTGATCACTTTATTGAAATCTTTCTGATGGCCATTCGTTGTCTAAAGACGATTGAAGACTATGAACTCATTGTGTATGAGTTTGGCGCTGAGATGGCGCGGAACAATGTTCGTTATGCTGAGATAACATTTACACCCAGTACCCATCACCGCTTTGGCATCTCGCATGATACCTATTTCTCTGGTTTACAGCGTGGACGCAGCCGCGCCCAGGCTGACTTTGGCGTCACTATCAAATGGATATTTAATATCGTGCGCCGGTGGTCTGATGCAGGCTTGACTGAGCCAATGGCCGACTATGCGACACGTGTTGCGATTGAGGGAAAGGACGACGGGGTCGTCGCGCTTGGCCTGGCCGGTTCAGAAAAGGGCGCGCCTCCAGAACGATTTGGCCGGTGGTTTGAGCAAGCACGTACCGCCGGGCTGCACAGCGTTCCTCACGCCGGTGAAATGGCGGGGCCGGAGAGCATTCGGGGTGCGCTGCACACACTTGGAGCTGAGCGCATTGCACATGGCGTGAGGGCTATCGAGGATGCGAGGCTGGTAGAATATCTCGTCAAGGAGCGCATTCCACTGGATATCACACCGACCAGCAATGTTCGGCTTGGAGTGTACCCAAACTACGAAATCCACCCATTACCACAACTGTATGCTGCCGGGGCGAATATCAATGTGAGTACTGATGATCCGCTTCTCTTCAATACGACACTAAGCGATGAGTTATTGTTGCTTGTGACTCGCTTTAACCTCGATGTGACGGCAATCGACCAGGTTGTGCTCAATGCGGTTCGCTCCAGCTTCCTCTCTGAAACACAACGAAGCAACCTGGAAACGGCATGCCAGGAGGAACTCGCGATGCTCAAAGCAGTACATTTGTGAATAGGAGTCATACTGAGCTTGACGTAATCCCTTAGACGGGATAAAATGTATAGTGTAGAAATCGGTAAAAAGTCATCAAATTCGCCGGGCGACTAAAGCCGTCCGGTTTTCTTATTGCCTTTAGGGAGTTATATATAAAGCTTATGCAGGTTTTAGATTCAATGATCCAGACAGAACGTTTCGTCAAACGAGAAGATATCCGCAATGTTGCCATCATCGCTCATGTCGATCATGGAAAAACCACCCTGGTTGATGGTTTGCTCAAGCAGAGCCACATCTTTCGCGATAACCAGCAGGTGGGCGATTTGATTATGGACTCGAACGACCAGGAGCGCGAACGCGGCATCACCATCCTGGCAAAAAACACCGCTATTATCTATCGCGGTATAAAAATCAATATCATCGATACGCCGGGACATGCCGACTTTGGCGGAGAAGTTGAGCGCGTGCTGAACATGGCCGATGGCTGCATTTTGCTGATCGACGCCGTCGAAGGCCCTATGCCACAAACCCGATTTGTGCTGCAAAAGGCGCTGGAACTCAACCTGCAGCCAATTGTGATCATCAACAAAATTGATCGCCGGGATGCGCGCATCGAGCAGGTCTACGAGTGGACGCAGGATCTCTTCCTGGAACTGGCGACAAGGGATGCGCACCTCGATTTCCCCGTCCTCTATGCCATCGGACGGGATGGCGTCGCCATGTACCGTCCAGACGATGAACGGGTCAGCCTCGAGCCACTTTTCGAGACGATTGTGAATACCATACCGGCTCCGCTGGTAGACGTGGATGCGCCGCTGCAAATGCTGGTGGCCGCGCTTGACTACGATGACTACAAAGGCAAATATGCCATCGGGCGAATTGTGCGAGGGCGTATCACCCCCAATACATTCGTATCGTATATCAACCGGGATGGTGTCGTATCGCGCCAGAAAATCAATCTCGTGCTGACCTACAAGGGATTGCAGCGAGTGGAAGTACCGGAGGCCTACGCCGGGGATATTGTAGCCTTGACGGGCATTGCCAGCGCCAACATAGGCGAGACCATTGCTGATGTCGATACCCCGGAGGCGCTGCCTACCATAGCCATCACCGAACCCACCTTAAAGATGACCTTCGGCGTCAATGCCAGCCCGTTCGCGGGGCGTGAAGGAAAATATCCTACCTCGCGTCAACTGCGCGCGCGTCTCTATCGCGAGTTGGAGACGAATGTCAGCCTGCGTGTGGAGGATGGCAATTCGCCCGATGAGTTTATCGTCTCTGGACGCGGAGAACTCCATCTCTCCGTACTTATCGAGACCATGCGGCGCGAAGGCTATGAGTTTCAGGTGTCGCGCCCCGAAGTGATCACGCGCGAGGAAAATGGGCACATGCTTGAGCCGATTGAACAGCTCGTTATTGACACAAAAGACTCCTACATTGGTGTCCTAACCGAAACTCTGGCTGCGCGCAAGGCGCAACTGACCAATATGACCAACGATGGCCTGGGCAATGTGCGCCTGGAATACCACATTCCGACACGCGGTTTGATCGGCTTCCGCAACGCCTTTCTAACCTTGACCCAGGGTAACGGCGCTATGAGCAGCTTGCTGATTAGTTACGAACCCTGGATGGGCAAAATCGGCACCACCCGCATGGGAGCATTGATCGCCTCCGAACAGGGTGTAGCTATGACCTATGGACTCAACAATGCCCAGCAGCGCGGTGATACCTTTATTGAACCCGGAACGCCGGTCTATGAGGGCATGATTATCGGGTTGAATGTACGGCCTATGGATATGGTGGTCAACGTGTGTAAGGAAAAGCAGAAGACCAATATTCGCTCCTCTACCTCCGAGATTGCCGTGCGCCTGACGCCGCCCATCATTATGAGCCTGGAGCAATCGCTGGACTTCATCAATAACGATGAACTGGTCGAAGTAACGCCGCAGAATATTCGCCTGCGCAAGAAATACCTGACACAGCACGAAAGGGCCAGGGCGAGGGCACAGGAGTAGCTTTAGATATCCACTACCTCGTCGCTTTCTTCCAAGACGGAGAGCCGCTCCAGCTCTCGGTATTGGTCGCGGCAGGCAGAGCAATTTCCCAGGTGAATGGCGACT
>VBFM01000327.1:0-1355 GCA_005882595.1 Chloroflexota bacterium | reverse complement strand
GGGACAGGTAGAGATATGCGCAGAAATGAGATTATACGCGATATCTCTATCGTCTTGCTGCCAGTAGATGTTCAACAGGCGATAAAGCTCTTCACACCGCATGCTTATTCTCTCCATTTAGTTCGTAGCAGTCATGCATCAATGCATACCCGCCGCGACGAACTGCTGCTACCGCAGCCAGATGTGTAGAGCCTCTACCACCTCCCGTTTGCTGCGGAGAGCATTTAACGCTCGATGCCGCCACAGATAGATATCCTGTAGCTGTACCCCCATACGCGCTGCCAGTTCGCATTCCTCAATACCGGCAAGATAGATGCCGATAAGTACGATCCGATAGTTCGGATTGCTTAGTGATAGAATAGCATTTTTGAGTGCTTGATGCAATTCCCTGGAAATTGCGTCTTCCTCTGGATCGTGATTTTTCCCATCCACCACCTCTTCTATATATATTTCGGGTTGCTCCTCAAGCGAGATCGTCATTTCATGTCGCGCTTTTTCTACATACGCATAAGCATGACGGAGAATGACGGTTTGCGCCCATTTCAGGAATGCTGAGGGGTCATCTGGGCCGCCGGGTGGATCTTGCAGGAATGCCTTTTGCAGGTCCGCGAGGGTTTGTTGCAGCACATCTTCAGCAGCGAAAGGAGTGAGAGAGGAGGCATACTTTGATTGACGTAGTGTTTGCTCCATATAGCGCCGGAGGTTTGCGAACGCAAAATTGCGAATCTCAGTCTGAGAAGAACAACATGCCCGGTAGAGTGTACGACTACAATAACGTAAAGCCAGGCGATTCAATAGCTTTTGAGAAGGTTCTTCGTTCCCTGGTGATAGCTCTTCCCACTCCTTCCTCACCTGCGCCGCTACCATTTCAACCGTGAGCAACTCTCGCGCACAGCGCTGAATAGCACGTTCAGCAGCGCTGTATATGGTTCGCTCGAGGTCACTGCACCGTTCAATCATAAGATCCCCTTTCACCTTTCCGATACCTATCAATCGTACTTCAATGCATTCAGAAACGTCGTTGTCACGCGAAATGCTGCGCACTCATCTGAACGCAAGAATGTATCAGGTGTTCATGGTAGGGAGAGTTCCCCCTGCGAGTTCCTCAGATGCGTTGGCTATTCTCAAGCACGCCTCTTCTACTATAATTGACGAAGGTCTGTGGTAAATCACAAAAGCCTCCGATTCTAAAAAATTCAGCCAGGAAAAAATTCATCCAAATCCTGCAAGTTTTTCTGCCTTTTCTCATACCTGATGAACAGAGGTACCGTAATACCTCTTTTTGTAGGAATACGCATGGAGACATGCGAGAAGGAAGGAGAGAAGGAGTATTTCATGCTGCTATCACTGCGGAG
>VBFM01000326.1:0-10356 GCA_005882595.1 Chloroflexota bacterium | reverse complement strand
CACGGGCACTGCCTGGCAAAAGGGGCTTCGGTCGACCGTATGTTTGCCGAGTTACTCGGCAAGGAAGCTGGCTACTGTCGCGGAAAAGGCGGCTCCATGCATATCGCTGACCAGGACACTGGCAACCTGGGGGCAAATGCTATCGTGGGAGGCAGCGCAGGTATCGCAACCGGGGCAGCTATGTCGATCAAGATGCGTGGCAGCGACCAGGTGGCCGTGTGCTTCTTTGGCGATGGCGCGCTTGGCCAGGGAGTACTCTACGAGGTCATGAATATGGCCTCGTTGTGGAAATTCCCAGTCATCTACTTGTGTGAGAACAACCAGTACAACGAGTATACCCACTATTCCGAGACCACAGCCGGAGATATAAGCGCCAGAGCCAAAGCTTTCGGCATCCCGGCCGAGACAGTCGATGGCCAGGATATTCGCGCAGTCTATGACACGGTGCAGCGCCTGGTCGCACGCGCGCGCCAGGGCGAGGGACCAGCCTTCTTACTCTGCAACACGTATCGCTTCTTCGGGCATCACGTTGGCGACATCCAGCGGGCCTACTACCGCTCCAAAGAAGAGGAAGAGCACTGGAAGGCAGAACGCGATCCTCTGAAACTGCTTGCCGACTGGTTGACTGAACAGGGCATGGCTGATACGAGCACGTTTGAGCAGATCGAACAGAAGGTGCGAGCCGAAGTCGAGGCGGGAGAGCAATTCGCGCTCAACGCACCATTTCCAGACCCTAGCGAGGTGGATCAAGATGTCTATGCTTAGTACCACTGTGAGTTCGAACGCTGGCCAGAGCGTGCGTGAAATCACTCTCGGCCAGGCCATCCGTGAAGCCTTAGCCGAAGAATTGCGGCGCGACCCGCGTGTATTTATCATGGGTGAAGATGTGGCCGAGGCTGGCACGGCATTCAAAGTGCTTACAGGCCTGGTTGAAGAGTTCGGTACCTCGCGTGTCATTGATACGCCTATTTCTGAAGCCGGCATCGCCGGCCTGGGTGTGGGTGGAGCTATGACGGGCATGCGTCCCATCGTCGATATCATGTTCGGCGATTTCATCGCGCTGACGATGGACCAGATCGTGAATCAGGCAGCCAAGGTCCACTATATGTCCGGTGGGAAGCTCAAAGTGCCAATGGTTGTGCGCACCACGCTGGGCGCTACTCGCCGCACCGCCGCACAGCACAGCCAGAGCCTGCAAGCCTGGGTCAGCCACGTCCCCGGCTTGAAAGTGGTACTGCCCTCAACCCCCTACGATGCCAAAGGGCTGCTGAAAACAGCTATCCGCGATGATAACCCGGTGATCTACTTCGAAGACAAAATGATGTACCAGTTGAAAGGTCCCGTGCCTGAGGACGACTATACCATCCCCTTTGGTGTCGCCGATATCAAGCGCGCCGGTACCGACATTACCATTGTAGCAACAAGCAGTATGGTGCAGATCGCGCTGGCCGCGGCTGAACTGCTGGAGAAGCTCGATATCAGCGCGGAAGTCGTTGATCCTCGCACCACGTTCCCCCTCGATAAGGACACGCTGATCGAATCCGCCAGGAAGACCAGTCGCGCAATAGTGATGGACGAAGGCTACGAACGCTATGGTGTAACGGCTGAACTGGCCGCGGTCATCGCCGAGGGAGCTTTCTATTACCTGGATGCCCCGGTCAAGCGCATGGGTGCGATGGATGTACCGGTGCCATTCTCACCCGTTCTGGAAGATCTCACCGTTCCTACCGCCGCCTCGGTTGTGGAGGTAGCTAAGACATTATGTGGTCGAATCTAACTGGTGTAGGGACGCGATTTATCGCGTCTGATTGCAGGCGGCGTTTATTGTGGACGCGATAAATCGCGTCCCTACAGATAACGAAGGAGCACAGTCATGGCGATCAAAACCTATGGCTTGATGGGCGTAGATTGGGAAGAGCGTGTAAATTTTGAGCGGCTGCGCAATGAGCGGCTGGCGCGCATCAAGAAACTGCTCAAAGAGTCGGAGATGGGGGCGTTACTCTGCTTCGACATGAACAATGTACGCTACATCACTGCAACGCATATTGGTACCTGGGCGATGGACAAACTGGCGCGCTTCTCATTGCTGCCACAGGACGATGAGCCGATCATGTGGGACTTCGGCTCGGCGGCGCGCCACCACCAGCTCTACTGCCCCTGGCTGGGTGAACGATCTCGCGCCGGTATTTCTACTCTGCGCGGAGCAATGCTGCCCGAAGCTGGCCGCGCCGAGGACGTGGCGCGCAAAATCCGCGTCGAATTGGAAGCGCGCGGACTGCTCAACGAACCTTTAGGAGTAGACGCGATCGAACTGCCGGTGCTGTTCGCCTTGCAAGCGGAAGGCATCAAGGTGGTTGATGGGCAACAGTTGATGCAACAGGCGCGTTTGATTAAGACGCTGGATGAGATTACGTTACTCTCTACAGCTTGCATGATGGTGGATGCGGCCTATGACGAGCTGTACCGTGCTATGAAGCCGGGCATGCGTGAGAACGAGTGCGTCGGCCTGGTCAGCAAGGTGCTGTACGACCTGGGTTCCGAGCACGTCGAAGGCGTCAATGCCATTTCTGGCGAGCGCTGTAGCCCCCATCCGCATGTCTATACCGACCGCGCCTTGCGGCCCGGTGACCCTGCCTACTTCGACATCCTGCACAGCTACATGGGCTACCGCACCTGCTACTATCGCACGTTCGTCATTGGCAGCGCGTCGCAGGCACAGGTAGACGCCTACAAGTACTGCCGGGATATCCTGGATAAGGCCATCAACTCCATCAAGCCGGGCGTGACCACTGCCGATATCGTCAAGCTCTGGCCCAAAGCGGAAGAGTTCGGCTTTCCGAATGAAGAGGCCGCTTTCGCGCTCCAATACGGTCATGGCGTGGGGCTTTCGATCTGGGAGAAACCCATTTTCAGCCGCCTGGTCTCGCTCGACCACCCAGAGGTGATTCAAGAAGGCATGGTTTTTGCGCTTGAGACGTTCTGGCCCGCCTCCGATGGCTGGTCGGCTGCGCGTATCGAGGAGCAACTGGTGGTGACGAAGGACGGCTGCGAGGTGATTACGCGTTTTCCGGCGGAGGAGTTGCTGGTGGCAGGCGTGCGCTATTATACCGCGACCGGTCCGTTGGCCACAACACGTGAGACGCAATCGAACCTGAATGTACAGTCGAATGGCAATCGTCCAGGAGCCGTACCCGCCGGTACGAGTCAGCAACGCCGCGCGTAGGGACCAAATATTTCTACAGGAGACGAACGATGGCTACAGATGTCATCCTACCAGCGCTGGGGATGTCACAAGATACGGGCAAGATACTACAGTGGCTCAAGAAGGAGGGCGAGCGGGTCGCAAAGGGAGAGCCACTGGTGGAAATCGAGACCGACAAGGCAACGGTGGAGATCGAAGCGCCGGCAGGTGGCGTGCTCGCTCGCGTATCGGCTGCTGCCGGAGACGACGTTCCGGTTGGGCAGGTGATTGCCGCCATCCTCGCTCCTGATGAAGTGTCACAGGCGCCTGCAACGGAAGCGACAAATCGGGTTCCTACAGGTGACGTGGGCGCGATAAATCGTGCCCCTACAACGGCTGCCAGCCCGCTCGCCTCGCGTATAGCTGCGGAACACAATCTGGATTTGAGCCAGGTAAGATCGTCGGGCAGGCGCATTCAAAAAGCGGAGGCGCATTCAAAAAGCCGATGTCCTGACATATCTACAGAGCCAGGAGAAAGTGGGAGAGATTGCGAACACGAAAAATCGCCCCCCTACAGCGCGGCTGGCCATGGCATCCCCCAAAGCGCGTCGTTTGTCGAGCGAGCAGGGGAAAGACCTCGCGGCGATCAAGGGCAGCGGACCAGGGGGTGCAGTGCTGGCGGCAGATGTACTGGCGGCGGGTGCGTTAAATGTAGCCCCTGCAGCGGAAGAAACTGCCGGATTCGTTCCGGTAACGGAACAGCCTGCAGCGATGGTAAATGGTGCAGGCGAACTGACCCTGAGTAACACCTGGCGTATCATGGCGGAGCGCACTACGCAGAGTTGGACAAACGTACCACACTTTTACCTGGCGCGCGAGGTGAATGCAAGCCGGCTGATTACCTGGCGCCAGCAACTACTGAAGCGGTCTACCGGCAATGTTACCTACACCGACCAGCTGGTGAAAATTGTCGCGGCGGCTTTACGGATGCACCCACGCCTCAATGCGTCATGGAGCGAGGGCAAAGTAATCCTGAAGCAAGAAGTACACGTGGGGTTGGCGGTAGCCATTGAGGAGGGCCTGGTTGTGCCGGTTATTCACCAGGCGGATACACTTAGCCTGGGCGAGATAGCCCGGCAGCGTACGGAACTCGTGGCAAAAGCGCAAGCCGGGAAACTTCGACCAGTGGATATAAGTGGTGGCACTTTCACCATCAGCAACCTGGGCATGTACAATGTCGATGCTTTCAACGCCATTATTCATCAACCACAGGCGGCTATTCTGGCTGTAGGCCGTATAGCCGAGCGGGTTGTGCCCGTCAATGGTCAGCCTGCCGTGCAGCCCATGATGGTACTCACGCTCTCTTGCGATCACCGTGCAGTAGACGGCGCGCGCGGAGCGCAGTTCCTGGATACAATATCCAGCTACATAGAGGAGCCATTAGGACTTTTAGGTTAAGGCTTTGCCAGAGTGGTAAGTGCCTGGACTAATAGAACGTAATTATCAGGGGAGCAAACACTATCTTAGCATTGCTTTCGGCAATTTGTGAAATAACCAGTTTGCTCACACACCTAGTACATGGTGATAAAGAACCAGGTGTTACCATAGTGGTAACATCTTAGTGACAAAGGAGAAGTTTCATGCAAGGAAGAACTGCTTTATGGAAAAAGCCAGTTCTGAAGAGTGTTGCAGTGTTCATTGCCGCGCTTTTCGTACTCAGTGGCTGTGGTAGCAGTACCGCTGGTACACCTACTACTACTAGTGGGAGCCCCGGCACTACTCCTACGGTAAACTGTACCGGCCAGTCCCAACCACCCATCAAAATCGGTGTTTCATTATCACTTTCTGGCGACTTCTCTGCTGACGGCCTGGCTTTCCAACAAGGGTATAATCTGTGGAAGGATACAGTCAACGCCAAGGGAGGCGTACTTTGCCGCCAGGTTCAACTGGATATTGTCTCTGATGCCAGCAGTACGACACAGGTCGTTACCAACTACCAGAAATTGATCAGCGTCAACAAAGACGATGTAGTGTTTGGGCCATTCTCCTCGCTGCTAACGAAACCGGCATCAGTGGTGGCCAACCGCTTTGGTTACGCGATGATCGAGGGCGCTGGTGGTGGTCCTTCCGTATTTACCCAGGGGCTGCACAACCTCTTCGACGTTTCGGCGCCTGTCGCCAACCTGCTGGTCAGTTTTACACAGTATCTCCTATCCCTGCCGGTAGGGCAGCGGCCCACAACAGCAGCGTATGCCACACAGAATGATCCATTTACCCAGCCGCAGGTGGATACCGCGAGAGCGCTGCTGGAAAAGGGCGGCGTCAAAACTGTTTCCAACCAGGTATACCAGTCAGAAACAACCGACTATACACCGATTGCACAAAAGATGATTGCTTCTGGCGCACAGGTCATCGTTACCGGCACGTTGCTGAATGATATCGTGGCATACATCCAGGCTTTCAAACAGCAGAAGTTTAATCCAATGGCCATTATTGCGACAGCAGGACCCGACCAGGGCAAACAGTTTACTGATGCTATTGGTGGTCCGGCAGCGGCGGAGGGAGTCTTCGTTCCGAACGGCGGATGGTATCCCACGATCAACACTCCTGACAATGCTAAGATGGTCAGTGACTATCTGGC
Organism: Chloroflexota bacterium; assembly: GCA_005882595.1. Classification (GTDB taxonomy): domain Bacteria; phylum Chloroflexota; class Ktedonobacteria; order Ktedonobacterales; family Ktedonobacteraceae; genus VBFM01. The sequence goes on along the minus strand of VBFM01000326.1, from coordinate 4,534 downwards.
GAAGTATGGCGGCACTGCCGATGGAATCAGCTCCGATGTGGCAGAGGCTTTCGCGGTCGGGCAGGTGTTCCAGCAGGCAGCAAACAATATCAACAGCATTGATAATGGGAAACTTATCGCTGAACTCCACTCGGGCAAAACGTACCAGAGCGTGCAGGGACCGGTGAAGTTCGATTCTACAGGGCAAAACACTCTGGGAACCGGATATCTGTTCCAGTGGCAACATGGTTCGCTGATCTCGGTGTATCCTGCATCTCAGGCAGCGGCCAAGCCCGAGTATCCCAAGCCCAACTGGCCCTAGCATTTCAATTCGTCTGTCGTTCACTGTATGTTGTTGGGTAGGAGCATCGCCTGCTGCTCCTGGCAGCAGGCACCTTACCCTTTCCGATAGCAAACGCTCATTAGTTAAGTAGCAGAACAAACCAGAGTAAAGTACGGTGCACCCTCAGGATATACAGTCCTGGTCATTAGCAGACTTCCATCGATGGAAAGAGGTCTTTATCCATCTGGCCATCAGCCCAGACGCACTACGTGCTGCGGCTTCGCCGTCAGGCCAGATGCAAGGAGAACTTATGTTAGGACTCATTGTTGAAGCAATCATTCTCGGTATATTAACTGGAGGAGTCTATGCCTTAATGGCATCCGGGCTGACACTGGTGTTCGGAGTGATGAATATCATCAACGTCGGCCAGGGAGCCCTGGTCATCCTGGGCGCTTACCTCAGCTACTTCCTGGAGCAACAACTACACATCGACCTGTTTTTAGGATTGCTCCTCACCATGCCCTTTATGTTTGGCCTGGGCCTGCTGATCGAGTTCTTTTTTATACGCCCGATCAAGCGCGACCGTACGATGTTCTCCATCCTGGTAACATTTGGGGTGGCGTTGATTATCGAGGGCATCCTCAATATCATTTTCTCGGCTAATCCTGTCCAACTTTCCGCCTGGTATATCACAGCCTCGCTTCCAGTGGGTGGGTTTAACCTCTTCAACTTTCACGTGGGTATTTTCTATCTCCCCTTCATCTATGTGTTTGGTTTCCTGCTGGCAGTGGTACTGTTGGGAGGGCTTTACCTGCTGGTCTATCGCACCAAATTCGGTTTTGCCCTGCGCGCTTCAATGCAGAATCGCACAGCGGCTGAATTGATTGGCATTGATGTCGAACGAATCTCGGCGATTACCTTTGGCATAGGCATCGCACTGGCTGCCGCCGGAGGTATGGCCTACGGGGCGACCAACCTCTTCAATGCTGGCAGCGCGTATGACTTGATCTCGCGCCTGCTGGCAATCATTATCTTCGGTGGCATGGGCAGTTTATCGGGCGCGCTGATTGCTTCTTTAGGCATGCTGGTCATAGAAGATGTTACCACGGTAGTCTGGTCGCCGAGCTGGGCCACCACCGTCTTTTTCATCCTGCTGGTTGTTATCCTCCTGCTTCGTCCACAGGGATTGCTCGGAAAAGTGGAGGTGAGAAAGCAATGAGAATGTTTAAAGAGACCAGCCTGATATTCAGCCGTCAACTGGATCGCGTCGAGACGCTGGGCCGCTACACGATTGTCAGGCGATATGGAAAAATGGTTGGGCTGCTTGCGCTGCTGGCAATTGCCATTGTCTTTCCGCTGGTGTTCTCCAATTCAGAAGAGACCGGTATCGCGCTCTTTGCCTTGATATTCGCTGCCGCCGTGACGGGCTGGAATATCTTCTCAGGCTATACCGGCTACATCTCCCTGGGACATGCCGCCTACTTCGGCACGGGGGCTTATGCGCTGGCAATCATATGCCAGGTTTGGAATGTCCCGGCCGGCTATACTCCTTTCCTGTTTGTTCCTGTGGCGGGCCTGGTAGCAGCGGTCTTAGCTGTCCCGGTGGGTTGGATCGCTCTACGAGTGCGACGGCATACGTTCGTGGTCATTACCATTGCCATATTCTTTATCTTTCAGTTGCTGGCCATTAATCTGACAGAACAATACACCACCACTGGCAGCCTGAATCTGCCCATCCCGGTCGATTGGACCGGCGATTTCTACAATATACCGTTCTATTACGCGTCGCTGATCCTGCTGCTGGTGGCAATCGCTATCTCCTGGTGGGTGCGCAACTCGAAATATGGTCTGGGACTGCTGGCTATCCGCGACGACGAGGACCGGGCGCTGGGCCTGGGCGTGAAGACTGTGCCGTCCAAACTGGCTGCTTTTGTCATCTCCGCCTTCATCGTGGGTATGGCGGGCGCCATCTGGGCCTATTATGTTTTTGTGATCTATCCGCCCACTGCCTTCGATGCCACCTTTGACGTGGCGTTTGTGCTGATGGCTTTCCTGGGCGGCGTCGGAACGATCAGCGGCCCCATTCTGGGCGCGCTGCTCCTGGAGTCGACCCAGCAATACTTTACCTCAGTGCTCACCCAGAACGGCGGCTATTACCTGATAGCCTACGGAGCGCTGTTTCTGGCGGTTATCCTGCTGCTGCCCAGGGGCATTATCCCCACGTTGAGCGAGCGCTGGGCCAGATACCAGGTGAGCCGTCACCAAAGCCTGCAAGAGCATGATGCCATCGTCACTGCGCTTCCTACACCGGATGGAGTGGCTGAGAATGTTGAAAGGAAAGAAGGAATCAACTTATGAGTTTGTTGGATGCGCAGGGTATCTCCAAATCCTTCGGTGGCATTCACGCCCTGGACACATGTTCGATCAGTGTAGAACAAGGTACGATTACAGGCTTGATCGGCCCCAATGGTTCGGGGAAAACCACGTTGTTTAACGTGATGACCGGTTATGAGCGCGTTGATAGCGGGCAGGTACGTTTTAAGGAGCAGGCCATCACTAATGCCCCGCCGGATAAGGTTTTTCGCCTGGGTATTGGACGCACCTTTCAACTGACACGCATCTTCCCCCGACTGACCGTATTGGAGAATATGCACGTTGCAGTCCAGCGCAATTCCCTGAAAGGGCTGTTCAGCCGCTGGAGTTCTGCCCATGAACAGAAGAGCGCACTGGAGTTGCTAGATTTTGTGGGGCTGACATCGCTCAAAAACCTGCCAGCCGGGAACCTGTCCTACGGGCAGAAGAAGTTGTTGGAGTTTGCCTTCGTGCTGATTGCCGAGCCGCAAGTCATCTTGTTAGATGAACCGGCGGGTGGCATCAATCCTACGATGATTAACTACCTTACAGAACGTATTCGCACCCTCAACCAGCGCGGCGTGACGTTTCTGATCGTTGAGCATAATATGGAATTTGTAATGGGATTGTGCGACAAGGTCATGGTCATGCATCGCGGCGCTAAGATTGCCGAGGGATCACCGGCGGAAGTGCGGGCAAATCCGACGGTGCTGGAAGCGTATTTGGGAGACTAGAGAAGGAACGTATGCTACTGAAACTACACAATGTCTATGCAGGATACGATGGAAGCGACGTACTCAAAGGTATCGACCTCCAGGTGGAGCAGGGCACGACCACCTGCATTGTCGGACCAAATGGGGCGGGCAAGTCCACGGTGCTGCGCGTGCTGAGCGGGCTGTTGAAGCCTCGTGTAGGTGAGATTACCTTTGATGGGCAGTCGATAGTTGGCATGTCTCCCCGCCAGATTCTGGCGCTGGGCATAGTGCAGGTACCGCAAAGCCACAGCCTGTTTCCCAGCCTGCCCGTGCGGGAGAACGTGCGGCTGGGAGCCTACATGCTGCTTGCGCGAAGTAGAGGAGATGTTCCCCATTGTGAAAACACGCGCGCGGGACAGGGCCGGCAGCCTATCGGGCGGACAGCAGCGGCTCGTCGAATTTGCGCGCTGTCTGATGCTCGACCCGCGTTTGATCATGCTGGACGAGCCATCGATGGGGCTGGACCCCAAAACGTTCAAACAGGTGATCGAGACGATTAAAACGATGCAAAGCAGCGGCAGAACCATCCTGCTGGTCGAGCAAAACGCGCGCACGGGGCTGAGCATTGCCGACAACGGGGTTGTGCTGGAAAGTGGACGCGTGCGGCTGGAGGGTTCGCACGAAGACATCCTCAACAATCCTGAGATCGGTCATCTCTACCTGGGAGGAACGCTCTCTAACGCGTAATCCGACTGTCCCGTAGGGGCGGTGGCTTGTCCCCGCCCGCGTTTCGGCTTGTCACATTTGTGTATGTTGTTCGTCGAAAACGCGCGGGCGGGGACAAGCCACCGCCCCTACGGAGGTACCCAATATCTGGAAAGGATCAACCAATGGCCAGAGACGAACTTGTGCAGAGCGCCATCGACAACTGGGCTCCCAGGTTTATTTCCAACGGCATAGATGCCAACGACTTTCAGCGCGTCACCAATGCTATTGAACGTTGGGACGATTGGTGCCAGAAGTGGTCCGAGTGCGGAGCCATGCACGAGCAGATGGGAGAGAAGGCCGAGGCGGAGGAACATTATGTGTCGGCAGGCTACCACTACTTTCTCGCGGCCATTTCCTACCACTTCGGAAAATATTTGTTTGTGCGCAAGCCCCACGAGTTGCGCGTCGCGCATGAACACGTTGTGCAGGCATATACAAGGGCATTGCCGTATTTTGA
>VBFM01000519.1:536-1985 GCA_005882595.1 Chloroflexota bacterium | reverse complement strand
GAGATGCCGGGGTGCGATGGCATCACCGCCGCCGCCGCGCTCCACGTTCAGCTGCCCTTGTGCCGTATACTCATCCTGACGACCTTCGGGCGTCCTGGCTACCTGCGCAAGGCTATGGAGAGCGGCGTCGTCGGTTTTCTCCTCAAGGATGCTCCATCTGCCCAGCTTGCAACGGCCATCCGGCGGGCCGTCGCCGGTGAGCGGGTCGTCGATCCCACGCTCGCGATGGCGGCGCTCAGCGAGGGCAATAATCCGCTTACCGAGCGGGAGCGCGAGGTATTGGCAGCCGCTACCCGTGGAGCCAGCATTGCCGAGATCGCGGACTCGCTCTTCCTCTCCGAAGGCACCGTCCGTAACTATCTCTCGGTAGCCATCCAGAAAGTGGGGGCACACAACCGGGTCGAGGCGGCCCACATCGCCGAGCAGAAGGGCTGGCTCTAACGTTCTCTATCCTGATGAGAGAATCTCCACCGCCCGCGCCACGCCATGCTCCTCCCGAATTTGCGCGCTGAGCATTAACATACGTTTATGCATTGCTTCATCGTTGATGGCAATGTTTATCGCGCGTGCCAGCCGGTCTACCGTCAGTCGCTTCTGTAGAATAGGCGGGGGGATCACGCCCAGCTCGCAATAGCGCCGTCCCCAGAAGAGAACAGCGGGAATGCCTGCTCGTACGGTAGCTGCCATCGTACCAGCGCCTCCGTGATGAATGACCGCGGCCAGCTGTGGGAAAAGCCAATCGTGCGGCACAAAGTCCAGCGGAAAAATGCTGTCAGGCAGATCAGCCGTGTTTATGCCGCTCCAACCGGTCGCCAGGATGCCGCGCTGCTTCGTTCTCACCAGGGCATTTATAACGGTCTCGCTCAGTATGGCCGATCTGCGCGTATGCATGCTGCCAAAACCTACATAGACTGGTGGAGGGTCAGCTGCCAAAAACCTCACCAGTTCCGCGGGAGGCTGCCAGTGGGAATGCGCATCGTCCAGGTACCAGTAACCGGTCACCAGGTTGCGCTCATTCCAATCGGCCGGGCGAGGCAAAACAGAGGGGCTGAAATAATACAGCATTGGAATGCGCTGCTGCTTCATCTCTTCGTATAGCCATCGAACATGCAACGGTGGCAAGTTCAAGATATCCCGGCGCGCTTTATTGATCGAGGGGAGGAGCAGCCGCCAGTAGAGGCGCGCTGACCAGAGGTAGGTCGAGCGGTGATAGGCACGGCGCCCGAAAGCCAGCCAACCTGGAGCCTGCGGGAACTGGGGAAAAAATGGAATGGCGTAATCACCGGTAGGTGTGAGCGGTTGACCCGCGCCAATCCAGTATGGCACGCCCAGCTTTTCTGCAATGGAAGAGACAATCCCGATACCAAGTGGGGAAAACACGATCAGGTCTGTCCCCTGGCAAGCCTGCCAGCAATCGCGCATCGTTTGCTGGATTAGTGGCTCAGCGAT
>VBFM01000519.1:0-434 GCA_005882595.1 Chloroflexota bacterium | reverse complement strand
CCCTAAACGGGTGATGAGCGGTTCAAACAACGCGTGCGTGACGATGCGCACGCTATGCCCGGCAGCCCGTAAACCGACTCCCAACGCAATATGCGGTTGTACATCTCCACGTGAACCAAAGGCAAACAGGGTAATGCGCATCGTCTTCGCAACTCTCCATTCTGCATGCGTAATGTGTAGGGGCGCCATTCATGGCGCCCAACAGGCATCAACCTAAGAAAAGCCCATCACCATCCGTAGGGGCGGGAGTGGACGAGGATGTGGGGTTGGGACGCTTGCGTCGCCCGCGTCCCTGTTCCTCTCACTTCCATATTGCGGGAACACGACCACCCTCCACCCCGCGGGCGACCATAAAGGCCCTCACCACCTCTCATCTTCCGCCCTCGCCCTACGGATCGTCCGGCCTTGTGCCTGGCTTCCCGGCTTAGGTTGAT
>VBFM01000325.1:7195-12428 GCA_005882595.1 Chloroflexota bacterium | reverse complement strand
GCGTTGATTACCCATGAGATCGTTCTCTTTTTTGAGGCATGCCCTGGTCGCATTATTGGTATAACCGGGACGCGTGGCAAAACCACCACCACGACGCTCATTTACGAGATCATACGCGCCACCGGCGCCCCGAGCGTGATCGGCGGCAATGTCTCAGGCGTGGAAACGCTCTCGCTGTTGCCGGAGATCACGCCCGAAACGCAGGTCGTACTGGAAATATCGTGTGAACAATTAAACGGCATGGCTGCTCCTGCCATCAGCCCTTCGGTGGCAGTTATGACCAATATCTATCCCGACCATCTAGACAAGTATGACACGATGGAAGAGTACATCGATGCCAAAGCCAACATCTTCCGTCACCAGCGCGCAAACGACCTGGCGGTCTTTAATTTTGACAATCCAGTGACGCGCCGCCTGGGTGAGGAAGCTTCCGCTGAAACCTGGTATGCGAGCCTGGAACGTTGGGGGAGCTTCGCGCGTGGGTCTTCCGAAATCGTTCCCTTTATCTTCACCGACACACCTCTCAGGGGCAATCATAATCTCGCGAACATTTTGCTGGCGACGACCACTGCCAGGTTGTTGGGGGTGCCTGACGAGATCATCGCCACGACCATCAAGCATTTTCGTGGTGTACCCTATCGCCAGGAAGAGGTGGCCATAATGGACGGTGTGCGCTTTATCAACGACACGACCAGCACTATGCCCATTGCCGGGCAAATTGCGCTGCAATCCTTCGAAGAACCAATTGTGCTGCTTGCGGGCGGTAATACCAAGCACCTCCCACTGGAGGACTGGGCCGGCGCCATTGTGCAGCGCTGCCGGGACGTGGTTTTGCTGAAAGGAACAGGCACCGATGAATTACTGCCGGTCCTGCAAGATGCCGCGGCCAGGCAGGGGAGAAAGAACCCGGTGCGCGGCGTCTTTGATAATTTCATCGCCGCTATGGATTACGCTGTCTCGCTGGCGCGCCCTGGAGATACGCTGCTCTTCTCTCCGGGATTCACCAGCTTTGGCATGTTCCACAATGAGTTTGACCGGGGTGATAAGTTCGTCGCTTATGTACGCAAGCTGATGCAATCCGGTTAAGGCAAGCGAGCAACTTGACCCCCCAGATTTCCTATGTTTTCCCGACTATTTGTAACGATTATGTATACTACATAACGGGGAAAAATCAGTATACTGGGGGAAATACCGTGAGGCTTCCGCGAAACGGCAAACGCCTGTACACATACATCGCGTTAATTTGCGCTGCCCTCCTCTGGTTCTTCACAGCCTATCAAGGGTATGCAGGACAGCTTTTTAACCGCCTCGTGCCGCCGGATACAAGCTTAACCATGAATACCAATCCATTCATCTTACAGATAGTACCACACGGTGCACATCCGGTTGTGACATCTCCATCTACCCAGGGAACCACCAATCCCGGCCCTGTACCTCCCGGTGCCGGAACGATACCTGCGCTCTTTCCAAACTATTTGAGCTTCGGTGCCATGAATCCTCCTGCCCAGGCCTCGGCCCTCGATGACATGCGTTCAAGAAATGGAGCGGCCTTCACCTTTCGCTACCAATACCTGACGGGTGGGGCCAATACAGGGCGAGGATGGGAGACCTGGCAGCAGCCAACGGGCCAGTTCGCTACCTCTTATATGCAGGAGAGCGCGCAGCACGGCTATATCCCGGCGTTCGTCTATTACGAAATTTGTCTCACCAACGGTCCTCATCCTTCTGATTACTGCGGTGGACATAATATTGACCAGGACACTGCCAACCTGGCGAGCGCGTCAACGATGAACGCCTATTTTGCCAACTGGGACTTGATGTTGCAGAAAATCGGCGCGTTTGGGAAACCGGTGCTGGTGATTGTCGAACCTGACCTGTGGGGTTTTCTGCAAAATGCCTCGCATGGCAGCAATAACGCGGCCAGCATTCCCGCCAGCGTCAGTTCTTCGGGTTTTGGCGACGCTGCCGGTTTCCCCAATACCGCGCAGGGTTTCGCCTGGGCGTTGCTGCATATGCGCGACAAATACGCGCGCAATGCCATCCTCGCCCTGCACGCCTCAACCTGGGCGGCGGGCGCGGATATCGCCACCGATACCAGGTCGTCGCTCGACGTAGCTGGACTTGCTCGCAGCGAAGCCAATTTTCTCAATAGCGCGGGACTCAACGGCAACCCGCAGGGCATTTCAAGCTGGGACGTGATTTCAAGTGATGTCGCGGATTTTGACTCCGCGCAGCCGGGAGGACGTTCCTGGTGGGACCGCTACAACGTCACCTACCCCAATTTCGCGCGCTACCTGACCTTTATCGGTGATCTCAGCCAGAATACGCGCCGCCGCGTCGTAATGTGGCAGGTGCCTATGGGCAACCAGTATTTCGACACCATGAATAACACTTCTGGCCATTACCAGGACAATCGGGCCGAATATATTCTGGGGAACGTAGCCAGTTTTGCGGCTGCCGGGGTGATCGCCGTGCTGTTTGGTCCCGGCAATGGCGGCACCATGAATATCGACGCCATGCACGACGGCGTGACCAATCCCGCGCCCGTCAGCAGCTACGAGTGTAATCTCTGCAATACGCATAAGAGCAGCTATCCCGACGATGACGGGGGGTATCTGCGTCTTTTCGTTGGCCTCTACATGCAGCACCCGCTAGCGATTACATAGCGTTAATCCAGATACCCCAACGCACGCAGGCGTGCCTTGATGATAGCAACCTGCTCATTCTCTCTATTCATCTCAGCCCAGCGAGGTGTAATCAGACCATACTGCTCAAGGTAGCACATCACGCGCAGCGCGCTGCGTTCTGGTAGCTCACCGCTGGTATCGATGCTCAACTCCGGCGTATCTGGCGGCTGGTAGAGATGGGGAGCAATCGACAGGGTAATTTCTCCCTGTTCGATGCGCTTCTGACGCAGGTCTTCCGGGCAATGCAGGTACACTTCTACGAATTGCGAAATCTGTTCCCGCGCGTAGCTGCGTGCTTCCGCGTAGGGTGATACCGAAGAGGTGATGGTGATGATATCGTTACGCGCCAGCAGGGTACAGATATACGTGGTGAATGCATCATAGCCGGGGGTATGGCTGCGGTCCTCGCGAATCTCTTCCTCGACGTGCAATTCGAGGTTCAGCCATTTGGAGAGCGTCGGAGTATCGATGATCTCAGTCTTGTAGCCCCGCACGGCCAGCGCCTGCTTGAGCAGCCTGGCCAGCGTCGTTTTCCCGCTTCCCGGCAGCCCCGTGAACCAGAGCGTGAAACTGAGATCGTGATGAGCCGAGATCGTTGACCAGCCTGGTCCCAGGTCCCATACCTGGTGTTCTTGCGCCATACCAGACCCTCCTTACTTGCTCCCATCTCCCTCGATGGAACGGGAAAGTTGAAGAGCAGGCACGGCGCTTTCACGACGTTGCGCATGAATCGCGGGAGCCTGCGCACGCAGCGTTGCTGACGTGGTAGCGCGACGTACCCACCAGATAAAACCGGCCACGCCAGCCCAATTTACCAGGGCAAGTACAATAAGGAAAACCCAGTTCGGCAGACCCAGGCTGTTGGCGAGGAGATAGATCAAGCCGGTCAACAGAATGTTTCCGAGTGTGAGAGGAATAAGAATGAGCCAGGCGAACTGCATCAACTGATCGGCGCGTAAGCGTGGTAACGTGGCGCGCACCCACACAAAGATGAAGCAGACGAAGTACACCTTCGTCACAAAGTAAATGAGCGCGAGTACATTGCCGATCAACCCCCACACGGGTGTGCCCAATCCAGTCAAGTACGAGACACCGGGACCGCTCCAACCTCCAAGAAAGAGGTACGTGGCGATGGCCGAGACGATGGTCATATTTCCATACTCGCCCAGGAAGAACATGGCCCAACGGGCGCCACTATATTCGGTGAGATATCCTGCCACCAACTCTGACTCTGCTTCAGGCAGATCAAAGGGCGGGCGATTGGTTTCGGCTACGCCACAGATGAAGTACACCAGGAGCATCAATGGCTGTACCAGGAGAAACCAGGCCCAGGGTGTAAAGCCTCCGAAGAGGAAGTCGAGGATGGGGTTGTTCGTGTTGTGCCACACGTCCTGAAATTGCATGATCTCTTTAATTGAGACCGTGCCAATACCTGAATTTCCGCCGGCGAGAACGCTCGTAAGCATGACGATGCTCACCAGGGCCAGCACCAACGGTAGTTCGTAAGAAATCATCTGGGCAGCAGAACGTAGTCCGCCAATGAGTGAATATTTATTATTCGACCCCCAACCGGCCATAATGACGCCGATCACATCAATTGAACTCATGGCGACGTAGTACACGATGCCAGTCGCAAGCGCAATTCCTGGTAGTTCAATATATGGAGAGAATGGGAGTACAGCGAAGGCTCCAATGATCGGTGCGAGAAAGACAGCTGGCGCGAGTAAAAAAACCCATTTATCACCGCTGCTCGAGTGAATATCCTCCTTTAACAGGAGTTTGACCACGTCAGCCACCGGCTGTAACAACCCCTGCGGACCGGTATGATAGGGTCCCAGGCGGTCTTGCACCAGGGCCAGAACCTTGCGGTCAACATAACTCAAGAACGTGGCGCTGGTCAAAACGAAACCGAAGGCAACTACGAAAGTAACAACAAATTGTAAAAACTGCCACGAGAAAACTCCCTGCAGCAATTGCGTTCCTACATCATTGGCAAACACTGTCATGCACATGTGAAACCTCCAGATGTTCATGTCCCTCGGTTCGCTTCGCTAAAGACCAATCATTGAGAGTTGCCTAACACATCAATTGTATCATTCGTCGGATAACTTGTCGATTCTCACACTTATCAAGACGTTGGAATGAGTCTTTTTTAGACCCGGCTTGCGTTGGCGCTAGAAGTTTGGTATAACGTTGTAAAAGGCAAAAAGCGTTGTTCTGTACCAGGCGAAAGGTAAGAAGTGAACAATGTTGTTACCGGCGCGCCCCAAAGGAGAGAAGAAACTATGACCATCATGATGAGTAGGAAAGCCCTGGAGGAGTACGGGCTTGTTAACCTGGGGAATATAAACTGGAATCTTTCACCCGCTGTCCTGACTGAACACGCGCTGGCGCGTAAGGAGGGCGTATTAGCCTCCAATGGTGCGTTTGCTGCGACCACCGGATCGCACACGGGACGTTCCCCAAGAGATAAATTTATTGTGTCAAATGAGGAATACGCGGCCAAGATCTGGTGGGGTGATAACAATCATCCAATGTCGCCGGAT
>VBFM01000325.1:4244-7190 GCA_005882595.1 Chloroflexota bacterium | reverse complement strand
TGGCAGCCTATTTGCAGGGGCGTGATGTCTACGTGCTGGATGCCGCAGCCGGGGCAGACCCCGACTATCGCATGCCAATCCAGGTCATCACCGAACTGGCCTGGCACAACCTCTTTGCGCGCCAACTCTTCCTGCGCTCGAACGAGAGCGATTTGAGTTCCGAGCGCCCAGGCTTTACTATTTTGTGCGTGCCGAATTTCCATACCGATCCGCGCACTCACGAGACGCGCTCGGATATGGCGATCATCATCGACTTCGAGGAACGCCTCGTCTTGATCGCCGGGACACAGTACGCCGGCGAGATGAAGAAATCTATTTTCACAGTGCTCAACTTTATCCTGCCTGCGGAAGGCGTGCTGCCCATGCACTGTTCAGCCAATGTTGGCCCGAAAGGTGACGTGGCCCTCTTCTTTGGCCTGTCAGGCACCGGTAAAACCAGCCTGTCTGCCGACCCCACCCGCCGCCTGATTGGTGATGATGAACATGGGTGGGGCGATAATGGCATCTTCAACTTCGAGGGCGGATGTTATGCCAAGTGCATTAACCTCTCCCAGAAGTACGAGCCGCAGATCTGGAATGCCATACGTTTTGGCGCGGTCTATGAAAATGTTGTGCTGAACCCGCGTACCCGCGAGCCCAATTACGCCGATGACTCCCTGACGGAAAATACGCGCGCGGCCTACCCGGTTGACTTCATCGACAATGTGATCGAAGCGGGCAGGGCAGGCCAGCCGAAAGCGGTCGTTTTCCTGTCGGCAGACTCCTTTGGCGTCTTGCCGCCAATCTCGATGTTGACAACCGAACAGGCCATGTATTACTTCCTGTCCGGCTATACCAGCAAACTGGCCGGTACCGAGGCGGGTATCACTACTCCACAGGCCACCTTCAGTTCCTGTTTTGGCGCGGCCTTCCTACCCTTGCGCCCCGGTGAATACGCCAATCTGCTACGCGAGCGTATCGAGAAGTACCACGTGCGCTGCTACCTCATCAACACCGGCTGGACTGGCGGCCCGTTTGGTATCGGCGAGCGTATCAACATCAACTATACACGCGCGATGGTCAGGGCTGCTATCAGCGGCGCATTGGACGATGTGGAGACGGTGACCGATCCCATCTTTGGCCTGCACGTACCAACATCCTGTCCTGATGTGTCGGCCGAGCTGCTCATCCCTCGCAACACCTGGGCCGACAAGGAAGCCTACGATCAACAGGCGGCAAGCCTGGCCGAGCGCTTCAAGAAGAACTTCACGCAGTTTATCCTGCCCAGCGACGACGTGCGTAACGCCGGTCCCAAATAAGACTTATCGAAGATAACAGGAAAAGACAGGATTTCCCAAAGCTGCGGCTTCAGGGAAATCCTGTTTTACGTCATTGTCGTCAAAAGCCGAAGCAGCTCCTCGATAAATGATAAAAATCACCATAAATTTGACACTGCTTTCTGATCCATAATATACTCAACTCATCATCTACATCATTTACTCTGGTTTACTTAAATGCCAGAGTGAGCCATAATTGTGTCCAAATTCGAACATATCCCCTTGCTTGAAAGAGAGCGCAGCGATGAATGTAACTACTGGCAAAGGGTTCTCGTTGATGAAGAACACCACCAGGAACTATCTGGTCAAGAGGTTCCGTCCTGTTGTTATCTTCATCCATCGACACCACCCTGCCAGGCTTCTTTACGCCTTTTTCGTCTTCATCGTGCTGGCTGTCATTGGCAGCATCATAGAAGCTTTCTTTCAATTCGGAAAACTTCCTGGCTTGAGCGATTTTCAGAAGACCTATGTATTCCAGGTAGCCATCGACTTTCCCTATTTCTCTGTGCCTTTCATGCTGCTCAGTATTGTCCTGCTTCCATTAGGCTGGTATCTAGACCGCCGTGAGAAGCAGCAAAGGAGAGAGAAAGAGGGCCAGGATATGGGAAAGGCAATTGGTAAGGCTATCACTCCTATTATTCAGGCGCTGACAGAGGAAATAAAGCAGAACATACACATACAAAAGGTCGAGAGCAATGAGTGGACACCACCCAGGGACACGGCTATCTTGCCGTTGCCACCTGCGTCAAGTGGACTTGTTGGTCGCGCGACAGAGCAGCAGTGGCTTCGAGCCAGGCTTCTGGAGGGGAAAACGACCGGAGTATGGGCCTTCGCCGGTATGGGCGGTGTCGGTAAGACTAGCCTTGTCGCTGATCTTCTGCCCAAAATCGTAGAAGACTTTCCGGGCGGGATCGGGGTGATTCGGGCGAATGAGATCACCGACCCTCAAATCATCATACGCCAGCTCGTCGAAAAATTTGTTCCAAACGGCCCCGAGTTGCTTGAGCGCGGCGCGCTCACCAAAGCTGCCACATCTTCACGCCTGTCTTCTTCCCTCACCGAACTACGCATTAGTGGTAAGCGTGTCCTGGTTGCCATTGATAATGTCGAAGCGGCTCTCATTCCTAAACTTAAGCAGCTGCTGGACCTGTTACAGGCTGCGCAGGTGAGTGTCGTGATTACTTCCCGCGAGGAACTGGATACTCGATTGGTAGACGACAGCCTGGAGATCAGTGTCCTCAGCGATGAAATGGCGGTTGAACTGTTTGGCAAGCTTATCTACGGCAAAGAGCGAATGATTCCCCCGGAGGAGTGCGAAGATATCCTGACCATTTGTCGCATTACCGGCAATCACGCTCAGGCCCTTGTCCTGGCTTCGGCTGACTTGAGGCAGCGTGCATTTACCACGATTCGGGACTATCGCCAGCACCTGGAGAGCGCACCAGAAGCTGTCTTGAACCTGTATGACCAGCTCAGCGTAGATGCGCCGAGTGGGGTGCGCCTCACCTTTGCCAGTAGCTATGATCACCTGGGCCAATCCGCACAGCAACTCTTCGTCGCCTTGGGAACGCTGGCAGGCCCGAGTTGCACAATTGACGCTGTGATTGCCCTGGGCGCTGCGCTAGGCCGG
>VBFM01000325.1:348-4223 GCA_005882595.1 Chloroflexota bacterium | reverse complement strand
ACGCAAGAGTGCAGCAAGTGACAGCAATCCACAGGGCGTGCAGCGTATTGAACTGCATCCACTCGTCCAGCAATTCGCGCGTGAATTGCTGGCCAGGATGTCTGGCACCAACGTCAGCGGCATTCGCATCGCTCAGCAATTCGTGCGTAAACTTCTGCCTCGGCAGCCAGCACCCGGCGCTGACGATCTTCATGGGGCACTTGTCGAACACTATAGCCGCTGGATCGAGGGGAAGGATGAAAATGTGCTGCGTGCCGACGACTTGAACCTGGTCTCGGCTCTGGAATGGGCCAAAGACCACCAGCCTCAATCCAATCTGACCATGGCCGGGCTGACCTTTCACTTACGCGAATACTGGCAACAGCGCCTGCAACTTGAACAGGCCACCAGGTGGCTGCCGCTGGGCATAGATGCCATGTCCCATCTCGATGGACCCTGGCCTCAGCGCCAGGCAGATACGACCCATGCCCTGGCAGCTATGTATTACGGTGGTGGTCGTATGCCAGAAGCCAGGGGCTACTATCTCCAGAGCCTGGAAAGGTTCCGCAAAGTTGGGGATCGCAAGGGCGAAGGCCTGGCTCTTCACTCATTAGGAATTCTGGCAATGCATACCAGCGATCCCACCGGAGCTGAAAACTACCTCACCCAGAGCCTGGAAGTTCGCCGGCAGATTGGGGATCGACAAGGGGTAGGCCAGGCGCTCAATAGTCTGGGCCTTCTATTTCTCGACATTGACCCTCCTGCCGCTAAACCGTATCTTACCGAAAGCCTGGAGATTCGCCGGGAACTGGGCGAGGAACGCAATGTAGCCCTTACGCTGCGTTCCTTAGGCATATTATCTAAAGGTATAGGTGATCTCGAGGCCGCTCGTCAGTACTATACCGATAGCTTGATCGTCTTCCGCAAAATTGTATTCCGCCGAGACGAGGCTATTACGCTGCAATACCTGGGAGTACTGCTGCGGAATAGCGACCCTGCCTCGGCCAGGGAATACTATAACGACAGCCTGGATATTTTGGACGAGACCGATGACTGGAGAAATAAGATCGCCTCGCTCTACGGCCTGGGATTCGTCCACCTGAACCTCAACGAGTTAGAAGCCGCTGAACGCTACTTCAATGAGAGCTTACAGTATTGTAAGCGCGGCGCAGATCAGCGTAGCGAGGGGATCGCGTTGCGTGGACTTGGCACGCTCGCGGAAATGCAAGGCGACGTTGATCGAGCGGAAATATGTTATCGTGAAGGGCTTGCTCTTGCTAAAAAGGTGATCTCTATCGAAAATATTGCCAGGATATGCGAATTGTTGGGAACACTTTTACTCAAATATCGAGACGCAGCAGGCAAGGCCGAGGGCTGCCAGATGCTTGCTGAGGCTGTGACTACCTATAAACAGATGAGTCGCCCCGAAGACGCTGAGCGTGTAGAGCAAGAGGCTAGTCGTCTCGGATGCAGCAACGAGAATGTTAGCTCTTGATGGAGTGTTTAGATACATGAAGAGTATTACATCGAGGGAGATATACATGGAACAGCACACTACTGGAGCTATTAACTGGTTTCAGTTTCATATCTTCAAGCAGTTTGAAGGCTTGATCACCCATGGCGTTTTCGCGCGCCAGGGAGGAGTCAGCCGACCTCCCTTTGCCACGCTCAATGCCGGGCCTACAGTCGCGGATGATCCTGCCGCCCTGATGGAGAATTATGCGCGTATCAGAGCAACGCTTCCGGGCCATCCTCGCCTGTTCAGCGCGATTCCTGGGCATGATACCAATATGCTTGAAGTGACGGAGGCCTACCTCGACGATCAGCAGACACCGGCGCTTATCGTGCGCAAAGATCTCGACGGCCTTCTCACCCGCAAGCGGGGTATAGGCCTGTTCTGGGCTGTGGCCGACTGCACGACCATGCTGATGCTTGACCCGGTTCACGGAGCTATCGGCATGATTCACGCGGGATGGCGTGGAACGAGCCAGGCTATCGCCGTGAAAGCTATCCACATGCTGGAAGATCTCTACGGCACCCGTCCTTCCGACTTGTATGTGGGGGTGGGTCCTACCATTGGTGCCTGCTGCTACGAGGTAGATGAGAAAGTGCGAGCCGCTTTTGAGGCACATCCAATTGCGCGCGAACATGCCCACTTCACGACCCTCCAGGCTACCAATCGCGCGGGCGATACCTATTCCTCATTGCGCCTCGACATCGCCGCCTCAAATCAAGCACAGCTCCTGGCGGCTGGCGTTCCCGCTGAACACATTGAAGTGAGTGGTATCTGTACTGGAGACCGGCGCGATCTCTTCTTCTCGAATCGCATGGAAAATAGCAATACCGGGCGATTCGCTGTTGTCCTGGCGCTCACGCAATAAGCTTTTTGGAATACGATTTGGCTTCCAGGGCGACCGCGAGGGTCGCCCGTACAATAGACGGTTCCATGTAACACAGGCAATTAAGTATTGTACGGGCGACCCTCGCGGTCGCCCTGGCAATTATTCACAGACCCTGGAACTGAGCCATAAAATGCTGTTCAAAAAATAAAAGTGTGCTATGATGAGCAAGACGGCGTTTCCACCTATCGAAAGCCAGGGGACTCCACGCCGCCAGGAGAGTTGCGTACAATTTCAACTGTAGGGGGTATTGTCATGCAGTTCGAGGAAGCAAAAGATTGGCGTCAACTACTGGGAATGATTATTCAAGATACCCGTGTTCGACAGCGTATCATTGAAGAGCTGGGCATAAAAGCCATTACGCTCCACCGTTGGGTAAATGGAGGCATAGATCCTCGACCGCAGAATTTTAAACAACTGCTGAATACCTTGCCCGAATATCGTGAACAGTTCATCGACCTGCTTGGGGATGAATACGATGAGGCCATGGCCTCCACTTTAGACGAGGCGTCTAAAGTTATCCCATCCTCATTTTTTGCAACAGTACTCTCGGCTCGCGCCAATACACGTAAAGAACTGCGCTTCTGGTCATTGGCAACCCTCATCATTCAGCACGCCATCCGCCAATTGGACCCTGATCGCCTGGGCATGGCCATCACCGTTGTGCGCTGCATCAAATCGTCACGCAGCCAGAAGATTCGGAGCCTGCGCGAAACAGTCGCCTTTGGGACGCTCCCCTGGGAAGGGAATCTCGAGCAGAAAGGCATGTTCCTGGGCGCGGAATCCCTGGCCGGTTACTGCGTCACCACGTGCCGGGGCGTTGAAAACAACGATATCCGCGATAAGAACAATCCTCTGCCCGCTCACCAGATAGAAGATGAGTTGAGTGCGGCAGCGTACCCGATCTTATTCTCCGGGAAAATTGCGGGCTGCGTGCTCGTCTCCAGTACACAGCTCAACTATTTTCTCTCCCAATACCGCCTGACGCTCATTCACCATTACGCAAACCTGCTGGCATTGTCGCTAGAACCTGAAGATTTCTACGAATTGAATGAGGTACAGCTTCAGATGATGCCGCCTCTTTCCATGCAAAAGCAGTACTTTGGCGATTTCCGCAGCCGTGTGACGAAAATCCTGACGCAGAAATCAATGAACCATACGGATGCAGAACAGGAGGTATGGGAAGAACTGGAAGAGGAACTCCTCGATGTACAGAATAAGGGAGCGCTTGCCGCTACAAGTTGAAGTAAACCCCTGGCATAGTTTCTGACTCTATTTCCTTCGCTGGCCGTGATCAGTCTACGAAAGATCTGCTATGTTTGATGAATTTACCGATACACTGAACGAACGCTGGACACGAACCTGCATAGGTGGCGCTGATCTGCTGCTTTCCGGCTCGACCGTGCGCATGGCTTTCGCTTCCGCCAGGCAAGGGCATTATACCGACGCGCAAATCGATGATTACGGTCGGCTGCCCCGCGCGAAATTTCCCTGGAA
>VBFM01000325.1:0-326 GCA_005882595.1 Chloroflexota bacterium | reverse complement strand
TCCCTGGAAACCGCCTGTACGCATGGAAGTACGAGCGCGTTCTTCGCTGCCCGCCGCGACCCCCACCGGCACCGCAGACCAGGCAAACACGCTGCGCGGCACCGCTGGTTTCGGCTTCTGGAATTATCCATTCTCAGTGCGCGGGGATATCCTGATGCTGCCCGAAGCCATCTGGTTTTTCTATGCCTCGCCTCCATCGAACATGGCGCTTGTCCCAGGAGTACCCGGCTGGGGCTGGAAAGCGCAGGTCGTGCATAGTATGCGCCCGGCCGCTCTCGCCTCCACACTTCCACTGGCACTCACAGCTACCTTCGGCATGGTAACGG
>VBFM01000401.1:2531-8294 GCA_005882595.1 Chloroflexota bacterium | reverse complement strand
ACGGGGCCTGGCGGAGACCCAGCAGGTGCTGGTGCGGAACGGGCTGCGCGAACGGGTCAAAGTGCGCGTTGACGGCGGTTTCAAGACGGGTCGCGATGTTGTCATTGGGGCGATGCTGGGAGCGGAGGAATTCGGTTTCGGCACCGCTGCCCTGGTTGCGCTGGGCTGTGACATGGCGCGCCAGTGTCATCTCAACACCTGCCCAACCGGAATAGCCACGCAGAGAGACGACCTGCGGGCAAAATTCTCCGGTCGGTCACAACACCTTATTCATTACCTGACCTTGATTGCCGAGGAGGTACGCGAGTTGCTGGCGCAGCTGGGCGTTGCACGCCTGGATGATCTGATAGGACGCGCTGATCTTTTACAATGCAGCGGGGAGACGAGTATTGACCTGGCACCGCTGCTGGCAGCCGCCCCTGGAAAATCGTCGCGTGCCGCACATTCGAGGGTACCACGCTCAAAAGTTGCCTGGCAGCTACATGTTGAGGCGGAACCGGCTCTGGAAGGTGAGCGCAGTGTGCTGACGCATCATCGTATTTCCAACTATGATCGTTCAATCGGAGCCAGCCTTGCAGGAGAGATCGCGCGCCGACATGGAAACGCCGGTTTGCCGGGAGCCAGTATCACCAGTGTCCTTCAAGGGTCGGCAGGTCAGAGCTTTGGCGCATTTTGTGTCCCTGGTATGCGCCTGATTCTGAGTGGTGAGGCCAACGATTACGCGGGCAAGGGCATGACTGGGGGGCAGATTGTCATTGCCCCGCCGGCAGATGCTAGCTTTGCCGCGCACAAAAACACTATTCTTGGCAATACAGCGCTCTACGGCGCGACCGGCGGGCAGTTTTTCGCTGCTGGCTGCGCCGGAGAGCGCTTCGCGGTACGTAACAGTGGCGCCCTGGCCGTTGTAGAGGGGGTGGGCGCCCATGCCTGCGAGTATATGACGGGCGGAATGGTTGTCGTGCTCGGCGAAACCGGGCTAAACTTTGGCGCCGGTATGTCTGCTGGTGTGGCCTACGTGCTGGATATGGCGGGCATTTTCCCCGCCCATTACAATACCGAACTGGTAGAGTTGCATCGCATCAGCGACCCCGCTGAAATAGATGCGCTGCGTACCGTCATTCAATGGCACCGCAAGCGGACTCATAGCTGGCGCGCAGCGCAGTTGCTGGCCGAGTGGAGTCGCATGCACCGCCTGTTCTGGCGTGTCTCTCCCTATGGCTCTACATGCTCAGCCGCTGATTTTGTAGCATCGCATACGCCTGCCGAAGAGTTCATATACCCGGCTTTGATGGCTGAACGTATTCGTTAGGAGGCGTTGGCTTTGACCCCCGTGGGCGAAGTTGCTGCAGGACGGCTTATGATAAGTCCGATGATATCGATGAGAAGAGCAGCGACTGCCAGCACGCAGAAAAGCAACGTCTCCGGGAGAGCAATCCCGAAGAAAGCGTCCAGGGAATAGCTTCCAGGTCCTATCAGTCCGATTGCTAGGGCTATGGACAGCAGCGACAGCGGAAACTCCAGGCCGCGCTTGCTGTTCCAGAAACCGTTTTTCCAATGGGACTTGACGATTGCCATGAACATCGTGCCGAAGGCCCCGGCTGCCCCCAGGGGTGTCAAGAACCCGAACGCGAGGGATAGGCCGCCGCCAAACTCTCCTAGAATTACAAAGAATACCCAGAGCCATGCAGGTTTGAACCCCTGTTTCTCGAAGCCCTGCGTCAATTTGGTGGGACCAGGTCCATCGAACCACCCAAAGAGCTTTTGCGCTCCGTGCGCGGCCAGCGTTAGTCCGGCAACAAGGCGGAGAATGAGTAAGCCCAGGCTAAGTGTACTAACCATAAATTGTATTCCTTCCTCTCTTTCTCTTCCATTGTAAGTTCCTTTACGGAAGTAAGTATATACAAAAAAGTTCCTGTCGTCAAGGATGTTTTCTAAAGAAAAATATGGTATACTGGTGCTATGGATACAAGCAACCAATTGCAGAAAATTGAACAATCGGAAACCTGTGCTACGCACCCGGTGGGCCGTGCCCTGCGCTTGCTGGGTGATGTGTCGACGCTCCTGATCATTTACACGCTCTTGACCGGCACAAGACGCTTTGGAGAACTGCACGAGGCGATGGGCAACGTCAGTCCCAAAACCGTTTCGCAGCGGCTCAAGATGCTGGAAGAGCTCGGATTTGTGCAACGCCGGGCTTTCCTCGAGATTCCCCCAAGAGTCGAGTATAGCCTGACCGAGAAAGGGCTGGCACTGGTAGACATCATGGAGGCGATCAAGCAGTTTGGACAACGTTACCTCGCCGATGTCGAACCAACGTTGCCCGATGCTTCGTCTACCCCTCCATCTTGCGAGTAATCGAAGCCCACACCTTCGATGAGGGCGACATGTAGCGTCTGTTGTTATTGGAAGCGGCTGCTACCAAAACAGTTTCACTCTCCCCAGTACAACTCCACCTTGCCAAAACGCACCCTATCGCCAACTTTCACGCCTGCCTGCTCCAGGGCCTGTGTTACACCCATTTTCGAGAGCGTCACTTGCAGGCGGTCCATGCTTTCATCGCTGTCCAGGTTGGTCATGCTGACCGTCCGTTCAACTCGTTTGCCGCGCACCACATATACTCCGTTTTCCTTGCTGACCGTAAAGGCGTCTACGGGCTGGGGTCGGAGAACGGCCCCTTCCATATCCGGGATGACCTGCGCGGCAGCACGTTCCGCTTCTTCGCGCTGAATCTCTTCTAAACGATTGGCTGTATAGGCCATGAGTTCGTCGGTTCCTTGATGCGCTGCTGCGGAAATGGCGAATACTGGGTAGCCCTCCTTTTCAGCCCTGGCTTTGAGGGCAGGCCAGCGTTCCTGCGCCTCCGGCAGGTCCATCTTATTGAAGACGACGATCTGCGGGCGCGTTGCCAGCTGCTCATCGTATTCGCGCAGTTCTTTGTTGATGTTCTCGAAGTCTTGCCAGGGGTCGCGTTCGAGCGATGCGCCATCAAGTATGTGCAGCAGCAAACGGGTGCGCTGCACGTGACGTAAAAATTCATGTCCCAGTCCGATGCCCTGTGCCGCACCCTCGATAAGTCCTGGAATATCTGCCAGCACAAAACCAAATTCATCTCCACTGCCTGGCTGTCCTACAGCTACAACGCCCAGGTTGGGCGACAGTGTGGTGAACGGGTAATCGGCAATTTTAGGCTGTGCAGCAGTAACGACGGACAGCAAGGTCGATTTGCCTGCGTTGGGATACCCGATCAATCCTACATCGGCGATCAGGCGTAATTCGAGCAGAAGCCAGCGTTCTTCGCCGTGTTCGCCGTTCTGTGCTTCACGCGGTGCCTGGTGAGTAGCGGTGGCGAAATGTACGTTGCCCAGGCCCCCACGTCCACCCCTCGCTACCATCACCCTCTGCCCCTCTTCTACAAGGTCGGCGATTAACTCGCCCGTTTCGGCATCCCGCACGATGGTGCCGCGTGGAACTGAAAGGACAACATCCTCCCCCTTGGCTCCGTGCATTTTCTGGCGCGCGCCAGCCTCGCCCGCGCCCGCCTTAAAGTTCTGGCGATAACGGTAGTCCACCAGCGTATTCAGGTTGGAGGTGGCCTCAATATAGATACTGCCGCCCCTGCCCCCATCTCCCCCATCAGGTCCACCGAATGGGGCAAACTTCTCGCGGCGAAAGTGAATTGAACCATTCCCTCCGTCGCCCGCCTTCACGAAAATTTTCGTATGGTCGTAAAACATGATCTATCCCTAACATGTAATGTGTGAATTTCAGTTTCTCTGTGGTGCATAGGAGTATATCATATTGGGGGAGATTGCGCTATCTTTGAAAAATTGTCGGGGTCTCCGACCTTTCCCCTTTATCCACGAGCGGCTGGTTCGGGCCTGCTCCGAGCCAGCACCCCACGAATTATCAGCACGAAGAGACCGATCCCGGCCAGGCTACCCAGCACGAACCAGGAGCGGGTGTTTCCGCCTGCCACTACCCCGATCAGGGGACCGGCGAAGACCCCCAGGGCATACCCGAAGAAGAGCAGGCCAAAGGCGGTGTTGGGTGCATCGGATGCACTCGCAGAGGCGAGTCGCGAGAGCAGTCCTGCCGGACCGCCAAAACCGATCCCGGCTGCAAGTGCTGCCAGTAGCAAGGTCACCCCGTTCCCAGGCAAGAGTAAGAGAATAACGGCCAGCAGATTCAGCGCAAGGATGACCAGGAAGACACGGTTGACGCCAAAGCGGTCGGAGGCTGCGCCGGCGACGATACGCCCGAGGGCATTGCCCACGGCCACGGCGATGACAGCCACCGTCGCAACCCACAGGGCCAGGGAGAGACTATGTGCATAGGTGGCTATGGTGGCAAAGGCATAGGCCCCCAGTGGGCTTGCAGTTATCTCCAGGAAGAAGCCAGTCCAAACCTGTTTCCGTCTCATGAGTTGAAGGAAAGAAACCGCTCCTGTCGTTTGCTGAGGATGTGCTAGTCGAGGAACCGCTGGCATGAGTAGGACCATGGCGACAGCTAGTAAGGCCATAATGCTGCCCACCAGGCGCAGGGCATCGGCCCAACCGATCGTGGAGGCCAGGTAACTAATGACCGGGATCTGGACGACAGCAGCTAGCGCATAACTGCCGGTGAGTGTGCCGCCGATCATGCCTTCTCGACCCGGGAAGGCAGAAATCCCTGCTGCCAGCGCACCAGCAAGCGCGATGGATCCACCGAGCCCGAGGGCAAGAGCCGAATAGAAGATGGCGAATGTGATGCCGCTGGGAAGGAGGAAAGCCACTGCGAAGCCGATGAGCAGGAGTCCAGTCCCGATCCAGCAGAGGCGGCGAGGTGGGGAGCGGTCGGCGAACCAGCCGCCAATGATGATCCCCATCCCGTAGCCCAGGGGCGTTCCTGAGAAGACGGCACTAATCAGGAGTGGCGACCAGTGGTCGTGCAGGCGGACATAGGGTGCGACTGCTCCCCACGCATAAGCCATACCAAACACGAATTGGAGAGCAAGGCCGCAGCTGAGCACACGTAGCGCCAGCCGCCTGGAGGATACACTCCTGAACATCTACTTGTTCCCTCAATCCAGCTCTGTGTAGTATACGAGCAAGAAGCTGCTCCATCGCTCACATTGTAATCACAGGCATGTATGGGCGGTCGGCATGACTAAAAACGAGTACCTGTGTATAGTTCCTGTTAATACTCTACGAAAGAGTGGGGAGCAAGAAACTAAAGAGTGACCCCGACCCGGTGACCGAGAACACGTGCCAGTTGCCATAGCCGCCATAGCTTGTATCGCACTTCCCGGCAGGGTTCAGGCTACAATAGGTCCCGGAAAGACTGCCGTCACTCTGTATGCTTCCAAGGAACCAGAGCGGTGCCACCTGGCTGCTACGCACCGTAAACTGAACAGCGCCTGAGGCTTTCACAGTGCCGCTAAAGGGTCCACTTCCCAGCAGGCCTGAGCCTACTACAAAATTCCCCTGCATGTTTCCGCCACTCTGCTTGATCGAATTAAGCGACATAGACGAATTGACATTTGCCGGAGTATTGTGAATAGTTCCGTTATAGGTATTGTCCAGGATCGGAATACCCGGGCCGGGAGAACCTCCCGGCGGCACAGTCTGGGTGGGACTCGGGGGAGGTGTGGTAGTCGGCGTATGTGTGACTGTAGCAGCGGGTGTGTGCGTGACGGTTGCACCAGGTCCATGCGTGGCCTTTGCCGTCGGCGTAATTGTCCCCGCGTTCGGGTGATGCGAGAGCAGCGCAGGCAATAACAATGCT
>VBFM01000401.1:0-2514 GCA_005882595.1 Chloroflexota bacterium | reverse complement strand
GCAGGGCCAGCAGCAGAAGAAGCCAGGCTCCCAGTCTTCTACGGCGACCTACCCGCCGTTCTGGCAATGCCTCCGTCGTTGGGGCGTCGGGCGGTACGATAGGGATGTTAGCGGAAGCAAGACGCGACACGGTCCCATGTGAGGCACCGAGAGCTGCTATTGGCGCAAACGGCACCGCCGCCACTGCTGGAAGCGGTTGGGCATTGAGCGCCTGCCAAAATTCTTGAGCAGTAGGAAAGCGCTCATCTATGTCTATCGACATTGCGCGATAAATAGCATTGGCGACATGTTGTGGAACATCGGGGGCGTAACGCTGAATTGGTTCAAGTGGATCAGTCCCTCGACTGCCCAGCTGAGTAATACGATAGAAAGCGTCAACAGGCACGATGCCCGTCAGCAGCGCGTACATCGTTGCGCCTAGACCATAAATATCGGTGCGCGTGTTTGTTCCCGTGGCGTATTGTTCCGGTGCGCCATAGCCAGGTGAAGCGTGACGTACTGCCGTGGTCGTAGATTCCGGGTCAAATACTTTGGCGATGCCAAAATCAACCAGCACCGCTTCGTCACCTGAGGTAGGGGCGATAATATTAGCAGGTTTGATATCACGGTGGATAATCGGCGGGTTTTGCTTGTGCAGATAAGAAACGGCATCCATGATCGGTCCCATGATACTCAGCACTTGCTGCACCGGGAAGCGTTTCTCCGGTTGTTGCTGGCGCAGTTTCTCCAAGTTTAGCCCATCGATATAATCCATGAGCATATAAGCCCGGTCGTGCTGGTCATCCTCGATAACACGATAGACGCGCGGTAATGACGGGTGATCGACTCGCTTGAGCAGCTCGGCCTCGAATGTAAAGCGGTCTCGTTCACGTTTGTTGGGATCAATTACCTCTTTGAGGGCGAACAGATTTTGCCGCACACGCTGGTCCCTCACCAGGTAGACCGCGCCAAAACCACCTTTGCCGAGCAGCTTCTCGACCTGGTAGCGTCCTCGTACGATACTCCCGGCTGGGAGAATTTCTTTTACCTCTTGCACAATACACCTCGCGCGATGTGTTAGTTCCGTATCATCATCTCATTATAGTGCAACAAGGCTGTGTATGAGCAAGCTCAAGGGTATATCTAATCTTAACGATAATTTGTCTAATATTTCTAAGGTTCGCGATCCTTCTCAAACGTGATGAGCCGCGCTCCGCGTGAGTAGGTCAGGTATGTCCATGCCCACTGAAACATCGTGATCAAGCGATTGCGAAACCCGATCAGGTAGTAGATGTGCACTACCAGCCAGATCACCCAGGCAACTAGACCCGTCAACCGCAGCTTCCCCATCTCCACAATGGCATACGAACGTCCCACGGTGGCAAGATTGCCTTTGTTTCGATAGTGAAACGGCGCGTGTTCTTGCTTCCCAATCGCGCGCTGGGCAATCAAAGAAGCAACATAGCGGCCCGCCTGCATAGCAACCGGCGCGACGCCTGGAAGCGGCTTGCCATCCTGCATCACGCTGGCCGTGTCGCCAATCACGAACACGTTGGGATGAGTGGGAACCGACAGGTCGTTTGTCACTTTTACTCGGCCAGCCCGATCTACCTCGGCACCCAGCCATTTACCCGCCGGGGATGCCGTAACGCCCGCGCTCCAGATGACGGTATGCGCGTCGATACGCTTGCCATCAATCGCCACTCCACGCTCATCTACCTGCGTCACCGGCGTGCCTTCCATTACCTTCACTCCCATACGCTTCAATCTTTTTCGAGTTTTGCGCGCCAGCGATTCTGGAAAGGCCGCCAGTATCCTGGGCGCAGCTTCAATCAGGATAATGCGGGCTGAATGCGTATCGATATGTCGAAAATCGGAGGCCAGCGCTTTATGCGCCAGTTCCGCAATCGCGCCCGCCATCTCCACGCCCGTTGGCCCTGCTCCAACCAACACAAACGTCAGCAGTTCCTGCACCTTCTGCGAGTCAGCCTCGATCTCAGCCGCCTCAAAAGCCAGCAAAATGTCGCGTCGAATCGACGTGGCATCGATAATCGATTTCAGCCCCGGCGCATCGTGTTCCCACTCGGGATGTCCGAAGTAGTTATCGTAGGCGCCCGTCGCCAGCAGCAGGTAATCGTAAGGAACAGCACGATTACCCATCAACACGCGCTGCCCTTCTACATCAACTCCCGTTACCTCCGCCATCAATACATCGGTATTCTTCTGCTTCCGCAGTATGCTGCGAATCGGCGAGGAGATATCCGCGGGCGATAAGCCAGCCGTAGCCACCCAGTACAACAGCGGCTGAAACAGATGATGATTCTGCCGGTCAATCACCGTAACCTGCACCGGAGCATTGCGCAATGCCCGTGCCGCCTGCAACCCCCCAAATCCCGCCCCAACAATAACCACGTGGGGCATAGTAGTCGAGGGAGTTAGCTGTTCCTGTTTGCTGATGGTGTTTTGTGTATCAGTAGTAGTGGTTGTCTCTTGCATTTCTTTCATGATTGTACCCTCGCACAGGTGTATCACATT
>VBFM01000279.1:2240-24184 GCA_005882595.1 Chloroflexota bacterium | reverse complement strand
TGAGCTTCGAAAATGGGGCCGGAGGCTCTGGCGCAGGTGCTGCGTCCACTGACTTTCCATGCCGCGCCGCCCGCATTACTGGTAGGACTACAGGCAGTTGACGATGCCGCGGTGTACCAGGTAAACGAGCAGCAGGCGGTTATCAGCACGGCGGATTTCTTTCCGCCCGTGGTTGATGATCCCTATGCTTTTGGCGCGATTGCTGCCGCCAACGCGATGAGTGATGTCTATGCGATGGGAGGCCAGGTTCTTATGGCCATAAACCTGGTAGCATGGCCCGACGCCCTCGATTACAGCATCCTCAGCGAAATCCTGCGCGGGGGGGCCGATACGGTCGCGAAAGTGGGAGGTGTGATCGCGGGCGGGCATAGTGTGACC
This sequence comes from Chloroflexota bacterium, assembly GCA_005882595.1. Lineage (GTDB taxonomy): Bacteria > Chloroflexota > Ktedonobacteria > Ktedonobacterales > Ktedonobacteraceae > VBFM01. The sequence goes on along the minus strand of VBFM01000279.1, from coordinate 23,806 downwards.
GACCAAGAACCGAAATATGGGCTTGCCGTCACGGGTATGGTTCACCCGCAGCACATCCTGACGAAAGGTGGCGCGCGACCAGGAGATTATCTCATCCTGGGCAAACCGCTTGGCACGGGTATTCTTACCACCGCGCATAAAAACGATGCGGTGGAGGCCAGCGACCTGGAAGTTGCGCTCCAATCGATGATGCAGGTCAACAACAGGGCGAGCCAGGCGTTACAGCGTCCAGGCGTACACGCGGTGACCGATATCACCGGTTTCGGCCTGCTTGGGCATGCCTGGGAGATGGCGTCGCAGAGTCGCACCAGCATGCGTTTTCAATACGATGCCCTGCCGCTGCTGCCTGGTGTGCGTCATTATGCTGAACAGGGCCACATTACGGGTGGGGCTCGCCGCAATGAAAAGTACCTGTCGTCCCACGTGGCGATCGATCAACGCTTTGATAAAATTGACCGGGAAATCCTGTGGGACCCGCAAACATCTGGGGGCCTCTTCGCGGCGATTGACCCGGCAGTGTGGCCTGCATTAGCAGCTCTTGCGCCGGATGTGCAGTTCTGGCGGATTGGCGAAGTGACGCAGCAGGTAACAGGCGAGGAAACGGGGGCACAGGTGGTGCTGGAGGTATTTTGATGTACGAAGCGTTGCAAGAGGCGCTCGGTCTGCATTTTTCGGATACGGCGGTATTGAAACTGGCTCTGACGCATAAGTCCTATATTTACGAAACATCCGGCGAGGGGCAGAGTTCAAATGAGCGGCTGGAGTTCCTGGGCGATTCGATCCTCGCCTGTATCAGCGCGGATTACCTCTATCGCGCCTTTCCTCATCTGAGTGAGGGAGATTTGAGCAATGTGCGCGCGACACTGGTGAAAGGGGAGACGCTGGCGCAATTTGCGCGCGAGATTCACCTGGGCGAATTCCTGATTATGGGCAAGGGTGAAGCGAACAGTGCTAAAGGGCAGCGCGTACTCGCCGCCGCGTTCGAGGCCATCCTGGGCGCAATTTACCTGGACCAGGGACTGGAAGCGGTGCAGCGATTTTTGATGCCTCGTTTGGAGCCTATGGCGAACAATATCGTCAAACAACGCTTATTTAAAGATAATAAATCGCTGTTTCAAGAACTGGCGCAGGCCCATGATGGTATCACTCCCTCATATCGCCTGGCCAGTCAAGAAGGGCCATCGCACAACCGGGAGTTCACAGTGGAAGTCTTGTTGGGGGAGCAGGTAGCGGGTAGGGGGCATGGCCGCAACAAGCAGGCGGCAGAGCAGGAGGCCGCACTTGTCGCACTGCGCAGCAGGGGATGGATTTAAGAACAGATAGTTATTGGATAGGTAGACAGGCAGCAAGCTAGGGGGGAACTATGCGACTGGAACCAACACCCAGACCGGAGCAGACACTGAGAGTCAGCGCCAGGCTCATCACATCTAGCACCATCTTACATCTCTCATCGGATGAACTGGAGCGCGCTGTCACGCAGGAACAGATGGAGAATCCCGCGCTTGAAGTGAGCGAGCAGCGCATTTGCCTGTTTTGTGGCTCATCCATTCAGGGTTCAATCTGTACTTCCTGTGGTAATTCTGCTCAATTGACGCAGTCAGCGTTCAGCACAACCGCATCCTCACAGTATGATGAGCAGCCCATCGAACCACAGTGGAATGACTATCACGCCTACGATATTTACGACTATCACTCTACCGAGATCGATGACGAGGAAGAGCTTGATCCTATGGCAAGCATTCCGGTGGATCAAACGCTGGCCGAAATGCTGCTGCAACAACTAGAAACGTTGCTACCACCAGGCGATGCTCCACTCGCTGAACAACTGGTTGGCAATCTCAATGAGCGCGGCTACCTGGAAATCGGCGTGAGAGAAATCGCGGAGAATCTAGAGGTCTCGGTAGAGCGGGTCTCACATGCGCTAAGCCAGCTACAAACGCTGGAGCCACTTGGTATCGGGGCCAGGGATTTACGTGAATGTCTGCTTATCCAGTTGGAGGCGTTGAGCGAGCAAGAAACGCCCCATCCACTGGCCTCTCTCCTGATTGATCGTTATCTAGATCGCCTGGGCAAGAGTCAGTTCTCGGAGATTGCGCGCGAACTAAAGGTAGGGGAACAGGAGGTGCGGCAGGCCGCACAGTATATACGGAACAACCTGCACCCATTTCCAGCGCATACCTACCAGCCCAACGCTGGAAGTGGCCCGATCGCTGCGTATACACGCCCAGATATCCTTATACGCAAAGGAGAAACGGGCTTCGAGGTGGAACTGATCGAGGAGAAACGCTACGGCTTTCATATTGGCCCTGGCTATGGCACGCAGCCCTTAGACCTGGAACATGAACCCACTTATAAGGAAGTACAGCGCTATATACGGCACCACAGTGATCGCGCCAGGTTTTTCATCGATTGTATCCAACGCCGTTGGCGCACACTCAAGCAGATAGCAGAACTGATTGTGGATTACCAGCAAGAATTTCTAGAGAAAGGTATTCGCTACCTGCGGCCGTTCACCCGCGCCGAAGTAGCCGCGCGCCTGAATCTGGATGAAGGCACGGTCAGCCGCGCCACCGCCAACAAATACGCCTTGCTCCCCAATGGCCGCCTGATCCCGCTCTCTGATTTCTTTGATGGCTCTCTGGGCCTCAAGGATATCCTGCGTGAGTTGATCGCATCGGAGAACCCCAGACGGCGTTTGAGCGACGATGAACTGGCCCGCTTGATGACCGCACGAGGCATTTCTATGGCGAGACGCACGGTGACGAAGTACCGAGAGGAGATGGGGATCGGGTCGTCCAGGGAACGGGGGTAAAATTATATATTCTTCGGCATCGCGTAAATCGTCCGCTCCCGCTCATAGATCACCATGCCAGGTCCCCCACCTTTCATATGGCGCACATGGCGTTGCAACGTGTAATCGATCGGTACGTTTGTGCTGCCGCGTGCCTGGCTGTAGTAGGCGGCCAGACTTGCGGCCTGCTCGATGGTGCTGCGCGGGATATCGCGGCCACCGGCTTTGATGATGACATGAGAGCCGGGGACACCGCGCGCGTGCAGCCAAATATCGTTGGAGGTGGCCTGGTGGAATGTCACCTCTTCGTTCTGGCGGCTGTTCTTGCCAATCAAGATGGTGAAGCCATCGCGGCTCTGTACGTGTAGAGGTACACCTCCACCGGGAGGTATGGGCTTGCCTTTAGATGGTTTGCCGCCTTTACCCTTGTGCGCTTTTTTCTGCGTGCCCGCGGGAGATACCCCGAATTTTTTGCCGCGAATGTAGCCAGCCGTCTGCACCTCGGCTTTGACGAGCCCGACCTCGGCGGGGGTGTCGGCGAGCATGAGATCGGCCAGGAACTGTTCTACGGTTGCGAGTTCAGTTGCGTTCTGCTCGATCTGGCCGGGGACAAGTGAGAGGGCGCGGCGCAGTTTGTGATATTTATGGTACAGGCGATTGGCGTTGCCCACGGCGTCGTAGCGCGGGTCAAGCGGGATCGTCACAAGTGAGGATGCCTCCTGGCCTTCGAAGAAGTTTTGCACTACCGTGCTGGGCTGCCCCTGTTTGACTTCATGTTGGTATGCCAGTAAGAGGTCAGCCTGTAAGCGATACCGGTTGGCTTCTTCTGAAACCGCCAGTTCCTGTTGCAGCAATTCAGCCTTGCGTTTACATCGCTCTAGCTGGGTCTGTAACACTTTTTTGACGGGTGTACGCACGCTTTCCATCGCATCGCGCCATTCGGCACCTGCATAATACTCATCGAGGATGGCGTTGATAGATGGCGACGTACGAATGCGTACATCCGGCATAGCCGCATACTGCTCGAGGGGATACGGCGCGAAGGCGATAAAAAGCGGTGAGCTTCCAGCCGATTGCTCCAACCGCTCTACTATCTGTGGCTTCCAGCTATGGTTGTCGTACAAGGCCGCCAGTTCACGCACGTTCCATGCCAGTTCCTCCCAGACATTTTTGTCCTGCGTAATAGGTGTTTCTGTATCGTCGGTGGTGCGATAGACGGCTTCACGAGCTAAGAGCGGACTGAAGCCGAGCAGGTTGCGCGTCAGGAGTTGCCATAGCTTCGGCTGCCCTGACGACCGTGAGCGCGACTTTCTGCTTGGGGGCGGAGCTGGTTCAGCCGCTTCTTCAGCCGCGCTTAGCTCCAACTGGGCTGCTGTGACGGTTGCCGGGTCCAGGCGCGGCAGGGATTGACCTGCGAGGCTACGTTGCTGGGGCGGGGTGCGATGACACGATAGCGATTGATCTCGGCCCCTATATGCTTGAGGCTGCCCAGGATCAGGCCGTGTTCGTCGCAGCAGATGATATTACTCATGCGGCCCATGATTTCGATAATGAGCCGATAGCGGACGCGCTCACCGGTTTCCTGGTCTTTGCGGTGGCTGGCTAGAATTTCAATGACCCGCTCCCAACGCGGTTGGGTCACTGCTTCGATGCGTGTTCCCTCCAGGTATTTGCGCAGCAGCATGATAAAGGAAGACGGTTCGCTCACAATTTTGGGGGGTTTGAGCGCCGTGAGGTGCGCCCGTGCTAACTGGGGATGGGCGGAGAGATAGAGCCAGCGATTCTGGCCGCTCTGTCCGGGCGTGCCTGGCGCGTAGCATTGCAGGGCAATTGCATGCTCGGTTGGCGCGATAACGGTATCGATACGCGCACCAATAAGCAAGGAACGCCATTCGTCGGCGACCGCAGCAAGGGTGATCGCATCCACGTGCATAATCACATCCATTCTTTAGTATATGCTTCACGCTCCCATAATGCAGGCACGCAAGCTGCGTCTAGCTGCAAAGATGCTTTCGCGTGTTGTACAATAATGTTAAGAGCAGTTTCTCCTGACTTTCAGGACTTTTCACCCGTATTCGTTTCTTACTTTCTCTATCCTGACGGATGGGTGCCGTTGTTTTTTTGAAAGGTCATGCGTCTATTTCATTGATTGTTAGTATAGCAAACAGCGGGAACTTCGTATACCCGGCTCCGTGCAATCGGTAGTGTAGGAAAAACAAAACAGCATGCAACTTGAGATGGAGCAAATAGTGCCCCAACAACAGAGGACAACCGCATCATCGTACACTCCTCGAGGTCTCCTCTTCGTGCTTTCCGCCCCATCTGGTACAGGCAAAGACACCGTTATTCGCGCCGCCAAGAAAGAAAGGGACTTTTTTGTTGTTCCCTCAGTGACGACTCGTCCTCCTCGGCCGGGTGAGAGCGAGGGCAAACCGTATCACTTTGTCAGCAAAGAAATGTTCGAGGAGCTTGTCGGAAAAGACGAGTTGCTTGAATTTGCCAACGTGCATGGCAACTGGTATGGGCAACCGCGCCAACCAATTCGAGATAATTTGAGCGCGGGTCGCGATGTGCTGCTGAAAATAGATGTGCAGGGTGCATCAACCATTCGCAGCAAAGTGCCCCAGGCAATTTTTATTTTTCTCGTGCCCGAATCGCTGGATGAACTGGCGACCCGGCTTGCCAATCGTAACACGGAGACTGAGGAGGAGCTTCAAAGAAGGCTGGAGGATGCGCGCGCGGAGCTGGCGGAACAGCACTGGTATGACTATTTGATCGTGAATCCACAGGGACATCCGCAGGAGGCTGCCGATAAGCTCTGCGCGATCATGGTAGCCGAGCACTGTCGTGTTCACCCACGTCATGTAAAAATTTAGTCAGATCTTGGCACCAATCCGTCCTGCCAACGCTGCTTCGCAACTAGTCCTGCGGACTCAGACAGGACGAAAGGAGAAGGAGGACAGCTATTTATGGAAGAAGAACGTTTTGTTCCGTCACGTACCACGGAGCGCAACCTGGGCATGGAGTTGGTGCGTGTGACCGAGGCCGCGGCATTAAGTGCGGGGCGCTTTATGGGGCGAGGCGACAAGATCAAAGTAGACCAGGCAGCCGTTGATGCCATGCGACAAGCGTTGGACGGCGTTGACATGCGCGGCGTTGTGGTCATTGGCGAGGGCGAGAAGGATGAAGCTCCAATGCTCTATATCGGGGAAGAAGTAGGTAATGGCATGCCTCCTGATGTGGATGTGGCGGTCGATCCCGTTGACGGCACACGGCTCACCGCACTCGGTCTCTCTGGGGCCATCGCCGTGGTAGCAACAGCCGAACGCGGCACAATGTACTCGGCGCCTTCGGGTGTGTATTATATGGAAAAAATCGCGGTCGGCCCCGCCGCGCGAAATGTAATCGATATTAACGCCCCAGTTGCGACTAACCTGGAACGCATCGCCCGCGCACGTAACGCGCATATCGATGACTTGACCGTGGTGATCCTGGATCGTCCGCGCCACCAGGAAATCATCAGGCAGGTGCGCGAGGCGGGCGCGCGCATCCGGCTCATTATGGATGGTGATGTGTCAGCGGCGATCCAGGCGGCTATGGAAGATTATAAGGGCGTCGATGTGCTGTTAGGCATAGGAGGTGCGCCAGAAGCGGTACTGGCCGCAGCAGCCATCAAATGCATCGGGGGAGCTATCCAATGCAAAATCTGGCCGCGCAGCGACGAGGAACGCGATAAGCTGAAGGCCGATGGCATCGATCCTGAGAAAGTGTACACAACGGATGACCTGGTGCAAGGCGATGACGTGTCTTTTGCAGCAACAGGCATCACCAGCGGTGAGCTGGTTGACGGCGTGCAATATTTTGGCTGGGGCGCACGCACCTCGTCGGTGATGATGCGCTCTCATTCAGGCACAGTGCGTTATATTCAAGCCCGCCATAAGTGGCGCAGCGTTCCCGATAGCGCAAAAGCTCTAAAGGGGTAATTGCGCGGGTCAGCCGACAGCGATTTTTTGCAATTTCTCGATGACCGCGTCGGCTACTTGCGAAGTTCCCACAGCCGTTGCATCGTCGGGTCGCGGTTTGAGATCATAGGTCACGTTTTTCCCCTCGGCGATGACCTGCGCTATGGCCTTTTCCATACGATTGGCGGCTTCTTTCTCACCCAGGTGGCGCAGCATCAGAACGCCTGAAAACATCATGGCCATCGGGTTCACTTTGTTCTGGCCTGCGTACTTGGGCGCACTTCCATGTACCGGCTCAAAAATCGCGTACTGACTGCCAATGTTTGCGCCGGGCGCGACCCCCAGGCCACCGATGAGGCCAGCCGACAGGTCGGAAATAATATCGCCATATAAATTCGGCAGCACCAGCACATCATACATCTCAGGTTTCTGCACGAGTTGCATGCACATATTATCGACGATACGGTCTTCGAACTGGATAACAGGGTATTCCTTCGCAACTTCCTGAGCAACCGCCAGGAAGAGGCCATCGGAAAACCTCATGATATTGGCTTTGTGCACCGCCGTGACTTTGTGCCGCCCATGCGCACGAGCATAGTCAAAAGCAAATTTGACGATCCGGCGGGTCGCTACAACGGAAATATATTTGATGCTGATTGCTGCGTTGGCATCAAGCTGACTGCCTGTAGTGCGGGCAATTGTCTCAAGAATTTCTTCCTGTTCTGGAGTGCCGCGTTGGAATTCGATGCCGGCATATAAATCTTCGGTATTTTCACGCACGATAATCATGTCAATATTCTCGTAACGTGAACGGAGTCCATGATAGGTTTTCGCCGGACGGAGATTTGCATAAAGATCAAGCTTTTTACGCAGCGCAACATTAGCGCTGCGTACCCCTTTCCCCACTGGGGTAGTAATCGGCCCTTTCAATCCTACTTTGGTCTGCTTAATCGACTCAACCACGTCCTCAGGTAAAACTGTGCCATGCTTTTCCAACATCTCTAATCCTGCCTGGTGAACGTGCCAGTCAAACCGGACGCCCGTCGCTTCAAGCACGCGGCGAGTCGCCTCGGTGATCTCCGGCCCCGTTCCATCTCCAGGAATGAGTGTGACTGCATGTTGCATATATTCCTCCAAACAGTAGAGTTTCTCAACATACATCTATGTATGATTTAACCAATACTTGATTATAGCACACGCGCTTACGACTTGAGATAGGCTGAACTTCTTGCCATGACGAAGTTTATGCAAGCCTGAGACACTATTTTGACCAACTTGAGCGCGAGCGCCTCTCCTAAGAAGTAATGCTTGTGGAGCTTTCATCAGGGCTTTGCACAAGTGGCAAATTAGTCGTTTTAAAAAGATCTGCTGGCTTGACTAAATATGTTCACCGGTGTGTACAATAACAAGGTAATAGATACCGAGCCTAGACGAGAGTAGTCCATGTCTATGTACCCACAATGGAGGTGATTCACATGGCAACCCCAACGCAACGAACACGTATAGAAGTGGTCCCGCATTTTTCACGACTGCAAGAATGGATCGCCCTGGATGAAGAGTTCTTTCAACAAGAGGGTCTGGAACCTGAAATATTGCCGAACGTAATGCATGCCGTCTCTAGCCATCGGGGAGACGCCTACGGACAGCGTCCTCAAGATCTCCCGTTCGTCCAGCAGATGGAGGTCGTAAACTCGGCGTGCCAATGGGGCACGGCGTGCAATGCAGGAGCGGGTATGGGAAAGCTTGTCCCGGACTTGTACACTGTGGGCCGCTTTGCCATTTTTACGAAGCCAGGCTCAAAGGTGCAACGGCTTGTTGACTTGCGTGATGTCCCTGTTGGCATCGGTGAGAGGGCCGGCAGTCACTTCACGACGCTCATGATGCTTGAGCAGGTGCTTCCCCGAGAGCATATTCGAACCGTCCACACTGGGGGTCCCGGTCAACGCCTGTTAGCATTGTTGCATGGCGAGGTGGAAGCAGCGACCTTGTTGGATCCCGAGATCGCTCTGGCAGAGGCAAAGGGATTACGGGAGCTGGCTCGCGGAGAATTTCTCATTACTTTCTGGGTAGGACCTAAGCTCACAGGGGACGTTCTGAACGCATATTTCCGTGCGCTTAAGCGCGCTGATGAGGCGCTCGCTCAGACTCCTGAGAAGTATATACAGTTGTGGGAACGTAACATCCCGCCTACTTTGAAAGACGAGTATGATTACTCTACTTTCGGTCTCGGAGAGAAGTTCGTGTTCGAGCCTTATACCGAGGAGATGTTTCAGAACGCCATACAGTTCGCCCAGAAGTGGAATTTGCACACCCATATCCGAGACACCCAGTACCATCATCTCATTACAGTAGCGGGCCTATAACCTATGATACTCCCTTGAAAATAGGGGAGGGTAAATCATTTTCATGCGCGGTGGTACGCCCCTGGCGCATGGTTCACTGTTGACGAAGTCGATTTTCACACTTGAGATCCAACGAATTGAAGCTCACATGAGCAGCGTTTTTGACTTCGCCACCAGTATCAAAAGTGTGTCACGGCCGGTACTTATGCCAATGCTGACACACAATTTTCTGACAAAGTTTACTATTTTTTGCTTGCACTCGTCCTTTTTGCTGTCACTTTTCCCGCGCTCGCTCTAGCAGCCGTCTTTTTCTTTGCTGTCGTTGTACTCGTCTTGCGCGACGTAGTCGAAGTTTTTTTCGTGGTAGTTGTAGCGCGCCGCGTGGTCTTAGTTTTTGCTGGAGATTTTGCGGAAGTTCCGTCCACTGAGGTGGCTCCTGCTGTCGCTTGCTTGCGTGACGAGCGGCGCGTGCTTGTGCCATTCTGGTGCGGTTTCTCTTCGGCGTTGCGCTGCGGAACAATGACTTCCTGGTAACAGACAGGGTCCTGTCCTACGCGCGGAATAACCATTAAACCGTTACAATTGGGACACACTTCGGGGACGGGCTTCTCCCAGATGGCAAAATTGCAGGTGGGATAGTTGTTACAGCCGTAGAAGATGCGTTTCTTTTGTTTCGTCTTGCGTTCCACCAGGTCGCCGCCGCAATTGGGGCAGAGCGCGCCAGTTTTATTGACCACCGAGCGGCCATAGCGGCACTCCGGGAAGCCGGAACAGGAGATGAAACGCCCAAAGCGCCCGGTGCGAATGACCAGGTTGCGCCCACATTCGGGGCATGCCTCATCCAACTCCTCGACCGGCTTCTGCACGCGGTTCATCTCGGCTTCGGCCTTCTCCATCGTCGCCTTGAAGTCACCATAAAAGCCGTGCAGAAAATCCTTCCATGACTGCCTTCCCTCTTCTACATCGTCCAGCTTGCGCTCCATATCAGCGGTAAAGCCGACATCGACAATATCAGGGAAATGCTTATTCATAACCTCGTTCACGGTTTCACCTAACCAGGTGGGCACAAAGCGGCGCTGCTCCTGATCGACATAGCCGCGATCCTGGATGGTACTGATAATGGGGACATACGTACTTGGTCGCCCGATGCCCTGCTCTTCCAGTTCTTTAATCAGGCTGGCCTCGGTGAAACGGGGGGGGGGCTGGGTGAAATGCTGTTCAGGCTGCAACTTGTGCAGGTCTAAGACTTCGTTGGCTGCCAGCGCGGGCAGCGTTTTCTCATCTTCTTCGCGCGGCCAGACCGCGTAGAAGCCAGGAAATTTGAGATGCGAACCGCTGGCGCGGAAGACGTACTGCGCCGCCACGATATCGGCGCGCACCGTGTCAAAAACGGCCGGGGTCATAAAACTGGCCACGAAGCGCCGCCAGATCAGGTTATACAGTTTGAACTGGTCAGGGGTCACATGCGGCTTGACAATCTGCGGCGTGAGGGTGACATCGGTCGGGCGAATGGCTTCATGCGCGTCCTGGGTAGTGGCTTTGGCTTTGCCGGTGCGCCCTTGCCCAACATAGGGCTGACCGTATTCCTGACCGATATAGGCCTTGACTCTGGCTTGAGCTTCCTCGGAGATACGGGTGGAGTCGGTACGCATGTAGGTGATGAGACCTTGATGACCGCGCTCGCCCATTTCAATGCCTTCATAGAGTTGCTGCGCGAGACCCATGGTTTTTTTGGGCTTAAAGTAGAGCCGCGACGATGCGTCCTGCTGCATTGTACTGGTGGTATACGGCAGATATGGCTGGCGGCGCTGCTCTTTCTCCTCGACCTTCAAGACGGTGTAGGCCGCGCCTTTCAAATCGGCCAGGATGGCGTCGGCTTCTTCTTTGGAACTAATCTTGATACGACCCTTAGCCACCTGGACCGCTTTGGCCCCATTCCGCCCATTGAGGTGCCCGCCTTCAGAGCCGTTGCCAGCCCGCTCTTCTCCGTCAGTCGCGCTCTCTTCGCGGTTGAACTCGGCAATATCTTTGAGGCGAGTGATGAGATTGGCTTCAAAGCGTTCCTGCTCTCTGTGTTTACTCAGCAGAGCAGTGATACTCCAGTACTCCTCTGGAAGAAAGGCGCGTATCTCGGCTTCACGGTCGCAAATGAGCCTGAGAGCCACCGATTGGACACGCCCGGCGCTTGTTCCCGACTGAATGCGCCGCCAGAGCAATGGGCTGATCTTATAACCGACCAGGCGATCCAGCACCCGGCGCGCCTGCTGCGCGTTGAAGAGGTCTTCATCGATCTCCCGTGGCTTCTTGATGGCCTGCTGCACCGCCCCTTTGGTAATTTCATTGAAGACCGCGCGATGCGGATGCTGCAAGCCCAGGGTTTCTTTTAACGACCACGCGATAAATTCGCCTTCGCGGTCAGGGTCAGGAGCCAGGTAGACTTCATCAGCGCGCCGCGAGGCCGCCTTGAGTTCATCAATCAATTTATCTTTTTTCTCGATAACTTCGTATTGGGGCGCGAAATCTTTGCGCGTATTGACGCCCAGCCCCTTTTTGGGCAGGTCGATAATATGTCCCATGGAGGCGCGCACTTCAAAATCGCGTCCCAGAAATTTTTCGATTGTTCTTGCTTTTGCCGGTGACTCTACAATAACGAGTTTTTTTGCCATTCCCTTTACCCTGATGTTTATTTAGAAGGGCGACTCATCAACCCCGCCGCGCGAGGCGACGCCCTAGAGATTCTGCGCACATATGCACGAGCCATCTCATTGCATAGAATAGCATATCCTGACAAGTGGTTTAGCTACTTCAATATACGCATAAGATGCTTACGTAAGGATAACATACGTTGTCTAGTATATATTCCTTTTCGGGTGGATGTTATTTTTCGCACGGAACAGCCAAGTATAGTAGTGGCTGGGCTTGCCCCAGCCATGCCAAATAACACCCACCCCCTGCACTTGACTGGATTTGTCCCGACCATGCAAAAATAACACCCATCCCTTGCACTTGACCGGGCTTGCGCTCGCATGCTATGCTGCAACTGTTAAGATAGTGGTACAAACAGCTAGTTGGAGAAGATTATGCCTGAAAAGAAGCCATCTCCACCTGTGGAAGGGGAGGGGCGAACGCGACGTAGGAAAAGCGACCCACCATCATCACCATCTGTGCCTACCCGTCAGGCTGCCAACGGCAAACGTCCCGCGAAACGTCAACGCAGCTCGCTGCGCGCAGGGCTGGCTGTTCTAGGAGGACGAGCGGCAGGCGCATTCAGCCGCCGCTTACACCTGGGCGGCGGCACCAGCATTACCGGGATAGTAGCCCAACGCCTCTATCCCGACATTGTGAGCCATTTATCCACGCAGCTGGCCTATGGCAGTGTTTTGGTAACGGGTACAAATGGCAAAACGACCACCAGCGGGTTTATCGCGGCCATTTTGAGCGATGCGGGGCTGCGGGTCTGGCGCAATCGAGAAGGTTCCAACCTGATGCGCGGCATCGCGGGCGCGCTGGTGATACGGGCGCAGCCCAATGGAAATTTGAGGCGCTCGGGACAGGCAATCTCCATTTTTGAGGTCGATGAAGCGGTTGTGCCGCAAATAGTGCAGAAAGTTCCCCTACGTGTGGCCGTCTTTAATAACCTGTTCCGCGATCAACTCGATCGCTACGGTGAAGTGGATACAGTAGCGTCGCGCTGGGAGCAGGCGATACGCGTGCTGCCAGAAAGTACCATCCTGGTTCTCAACGCGGATGATCCGGCCATAGCCCATCTTGGAAAGTCCTATCCCGGCAAAGTGGTGTATTTCGGCATTGATGACGCATCGCTCGACCTGGCTGTCCAGGGAAACTCGTCCGATCGACATCAGACCATCGATACACGCACCTGTATTCAATGTGGAAGTGACCTCACATATACCATGCGCTTCTATAGCCACCTGGGGCATTATATCTGTTCAAATTGTGGAAATGCGCGCCCCCCGGCTGATGTGCGAGCAATCAGCGTCACTATCAATGCCTTTGATCAAATGCGCATCACAGTAGCTACTCCTACACAGCAAGGTGAGATCGTGATACCCTTACCGGGGTTTTATAATATCTACAATGCCCTGGCGGCCATTGCCGCAGCACAGGCATTACAGATCAACTGGGAGCCGATTGTCTCCGGCATCCAGCAGTTCAAACCCGCTTTCGGCCGTGGGGAGCGTGTGCAGATAGATGGCCGCACGATACGCATTTTACTGGCGAAAAATCCCACCGGGTTCAACGAGGTATTGCGCACCCTCTTTAGTGAGGGAGAAAAACGCCATATGTTGGTGATGTTGAATGACAATATTGCGGATGGCCGCGATGTTTCCTGGATTTGGGATGTAGACTTCGAGCGTATGGTGCGCCATACCGAGACATTAACTGTGACGGGCACGCGCGCGTTCGATCTGGCATTGCGTCTGAAATACGCAGGTATAGCCGCTCAAGATATGCAGCTTATTCCGATCGCTCCCCTTTCATCAACTAACAAAAGTGCATTACCGGCACGCGCAGGCAAACCTGGCTTACGAGGAAGTATATCCGGCAGGACAATAGTTGAGAGACCGGCGTCAATACCCCGAGGAAAGCGTCCTTATGGATTGGCATACGCTTTAGATACAGCGTTGCAACAAACCCCCACAGGAGAAACATTGTTCGTCGTTCCAACGTATACTGGATTGTTGGAACTACATCGTGAACTGGAACGACGTGGATTAACGCCTCACTACTGGGAGGAAAAAGGCCCGTGAACGATAACAGCAAGCCTCAATTCACGTTGACGCTGGGACACTTGTATCCCGACCAATTGAATTTATACGGTGATCGAGGGAATATCCTCACTTTGCAACGACGCTGCCAGTTGCGCGGTATCGGGCTGCGCGTGGTCAGCCTGGGCATCGGGGATGCGCTGGCCCCCGATGAATACGATCTCCTGTTTATTGGTGGAGGTCAGGATAAAGAGCAGGCTCCTGTGGCGCAGGACCTGTACGAGATGAAGGGTATCGGCCTGTGGGCGGCTGTTGAGGACGATATGCCCGTGCTGGCGGTCTGTGGTGGATACCAATTGCTTGCGCACTACTACCGGCCCGCCAGTGGTGCCGATATGCGCGGATTGGGCATTTTTGATGCATGGACGATTCATAAAGGCATCCATGTTCCTCGTTGCATTGGAGATATCGCTATTGCCTGGAACGGTAGTACACTGGTAGGTTTTGAAAATCACGGAGGTCGAACGTATCTCGGTACAGCGAAACCCCTGGGTAAAGTGCTCAAAGGGCATGGCAACAATGCAGAGGATCGTACGGAGGGAGCTGTTTACCGGCATGCCTATGGGACGTATCTGCATGGGTCGCTCCTACCGAAAAACCCACATTTTGCTGATTACTTATTGGCATTAGCGCTTCAACGTTCCTATCAACTGAATGATTCTGAGATAATGGAGATTTTTTCCAGGAATCCTTTGCTTGAGGATCGAGTAGAGTCAGGAACGTGGAAACGCGTTGAGAGGAAAAATGGCGCGAGCACTGTGGTAAGCGGCACATTGACTGCTCCTCCCGCTCTGGATGATACTCTGGAGTGGACAGCCCACGCCTCGATGCTTGAACGTTTAGGATTACACCATGCGGCAGGAGCCGCGTTACGTCACCTGTAGGGATCAACGTACCCATACCTGGTGACCGGGAAGGTCTTATGAGTGTTGATCGCACGTTAGCACGATGCTCTTTTTGCGGGCAACGCCCACCAGAAGTCCGGCGGATGGTAGCCGGGCCTGGTGCTGCATATATCTGTGATGTCTGCCTGGAACTGTGCCAGGAAATTCTGCAAGATCCAACATCTTTTTCTTCCAAAGCTCTCGAATTGGCTTCGCGTCCTCCAGTGGTCATCGCGGCGCCACAAGCGCTAGCACAATCACAGGCAACACTTGCGAATCGAGAGCCGTTGCGCACTGTTACGCTTGAACTGGAACAAAAGCAACAGGAGCAGACATTGATGTTGCACCAGTTGCAATTGTATGAGAAGCATTTTGAACTGCATTACCTGTGGATTCGGCCACCTTTTACCGAGGGTTTTGCCTTTGTTCCACGCATCCTCTTCCTGCTCACCGATAACAACGGCAACCGTTGGGCAGGAGACCGTGGCGGGATGTTGTTTGAGCGCTCGGAGCTGAGCAGCGATCCTCGCCAGGCAATCTATCAAGGGTATGCGCGCTTTAGCCCTCCGATGCCGGCCAATACGCATCACTTGACTCTGCGAGCGACCGATCCACTCAGTTCATTTGGGGATGAGTCACTGCAACCCTGGCAGTTTGAGTTCGAGTTCTAGCAATCGAATGAAATGCGCCCGCCTGGAAGATGCTTCGCCAGAGCGGGCGCATTTCATTCTATCCATCCGAAACACATGGTTCGAATTTATTCAGGGACTCCCTCCAGGGCTGGGACCAGTAAACCGTAGCCGCCCTGGTCTAGACGGTACATGACATTGACGCTTCGAGTCTCTTCATTGAAGAACGGGTAGAAATCGAGCTTGTGGGCCTCCATCTGCGCAATCACTTCGCGGTCATTCATGGGTTTGGTTGCGATGTGTCGAATCTCCACGATCTTTGACCAGATCTCCTCATTGCGCTCCTCGTCAAGGGGCTC
Organism: Chloroflexota bacterium; assembly: GCA_005882595.1. Taxonomy (GTDB): domain Bacteria; phylum Chloroflexota; class Ktedonobacteria; order Ktedonobacterales; family Ktedonobacteraceae; genus VBFM01. The sequence goes on along the minus strand of VBFM01000279.1, from coordinate 8,049 downwards.
CGCCGCCTGTTCCTCCTTGGGCAACTGCTCCTCTTGCAGGGAGATGAGATCACCGGAGCGTGAGAGAGCGAGTACTCTCATGGGAGGAGCATGATGCCGACGTGCTGTCTGGCGATCTTTTTGACGGCCCAACTGCGTTGTCACTTTATCCAGGACAAGATCAAGAGCGATAGTCGCGTTGAGCGCGCTGACTTCACTACGAATAGGGTAGGCGCTATTAGAGAGCGCGATCTGCACCGAGAAACGATCACGGGCGCTGCGCGTCTGCTCCTCCGCGACAGTCACTTCAATACGAGCATCAGCATTGATCAGGCGGGAGAGACGCTGTACTTTGCGTTCGATATGCTGACGCAGCCGAGGTGGGACATCCATCTGTTTCCCTTTGATGATGATTTGCATGGCTTGCCTTCTCTTTCCAATCCAACGATAGGTCAAAACCAGTGGAACGGGGAGTTCCAACGCCGGGATACGAAGAATTGTCTACCTCTATTATACCACCGCAATTGAAAAAAGGAGGGAAAGCGCCAAAAGTCCCGCTATTTTTGCATGAAAATCCTGTTACGAAACGAGAAAAATTGATACATCTTGGTATTGCATGATGAACATTTTGTCATCTTTCCGTGAGAAAGATTCATAAAATGTTCATCGTTTGATGGTATGCTGTTAGAGGTAAAATTCGCACAAATATTTGATTCGTATTGTGGGAGGGCCAGTGGCATATGACTCAGTTACCAAGCGACCAGCATATCACCTATCAATTGCAGTATCGTAAATGTGGAAAGCCTTCATGCAGCACCTGCCGCGATAGGCAGGGACATGGACCGTACTGGTATGCGTATTGGCGCGAGGGTTCGCGTTTACGCTCTGGATACATCGGGAAAGTTTCCCCCAACGCCAGCCTATGCTCTCCGGCGTTAGTCACAACCTGAGCCTTTCATCATTCCACAGATCAACTCGCCAGCTATAGCTTCGTGCAAACCTACACCCTCTAAGCGCCTGTTTCACCTGTGATAAAATAATGTTTAACATGTGGTATGGCAAGACACCGACGAGCACCTACCAGGATTGCTCAAGGTGTTACACTTTTATGAAGCAGGTTTTATTATCTGCAATACTTCTTTGGGGAGCGAGTTGGGATGAAATGTCCATTTTGTGGAGGCACTGAATCGCGCGTGAAAGATTCGCGCGATGTCGGTGATGCTATTCATCGTCGTCGTGAATGCGAGCAATGCAAAGGGCGCTTTAGTACCTATGAGCGAGTTGAAAAATCTCAGTTAATGGTTATCAAACGCGACCAACGACGAGAGCCTTTCGATCGGCAGAAACTTTTTATTGGAATAAGCAAGGCATGTGAGAAGCGCCCATTGTCGGTCAATGAGATCGAAAACGCGGTTGAAGAAATCGAGCAGGAACTCTATCGGCAGGGGAAGCAGGAAGTTCCCGGCAGCGTGATCGGCGAGCTGGTAATGGATCGTTTGCGTCAGATGGACAAGATCGCTTATATTCGTTTTGCCAGTGTCTACCGCTCCTTCGGCGATGTCGAAACCATGTTTGAGGAAATACAAAACCTGCTGAATCGCGATAAAAATGAATAACGAGGGATAACTTCTCTCATCGTAGAAAGCTGGTGCACCGAGTTCTTACGATGAGAGAAGTTATTAGAGAAGTATTAATGTAGAGGCTGGCCTTCGGCCTTGCGGAGTCGCCTGCTAAGAGTGGACAGCATCTTGAGCGCGATTTCGGGATGGCTGCGGACGGTTGTGCGAAACTCCCAGACAGGCAATAACAAAGCGGTAACATCAGTCACCGCGGTAACAGTGGCCGAACGAGGCAAATCATCTAACAATGCCATCTCACCTATTACACTTCCTGGGCCAAAGTCCCCCAGGTTTTCTTCCGCCCTATCAGGGTTGACCGCCTGTGTGATTTTGACATGGCCGCTAATAATGACATATAACCCAACCCCGGTATCGCCCTGCTTAATTAACGGGGTGCCGGCGCTGTACTTGCGCTCCTGGCAACTGCGAGCGAGAGCCTGCAATTCCTTTTTATCCAGGCTAGAAAAGAAGTCAACGCGCGCTAGGGTATCTTCATGCATGAGGTCGCTCCTTTATGGTTAAATAAGGTTACTGCAACTATCTTACCACAACCATCCTGCTCTGTCACCGGACTGGTTTCTAAGATACCCTCCGGCTTTTTGACTTTCTTCTACCAACGAACTACAATAAACGCAAAGAAAAAGATGTACAGAGCAAAAACAACACAGCAAAAATACATGCAGAGCATTAAAGGGATAGATTTTCATGGCAACACAGGATGTTAAAGCAGCTGAGGCGCGCTTTCAAGCGGGTATTGAAGCCCTACAGGACAGCAAGCTTGATGTGGCGAGGGAGGCCTTTAGCGACGCGGAAATACGCTTCCGCTTAGTGGGTGATTTCAAGCGCGCGGGAGATAGCCGGGTGCTGATCGCTGACGCGCAGCGTCAGAATAATATGCTTGAGCAGGCCGCTAATAGCTATCAAAAAGCCATTACTCTCTACCGGCAGGCCAATCGCCCGCTGAACGAAGCGAGTACGGCGCTCTCGTTAGGGCATGTGGAACGACAGCAGGCGCACCTGGATTCTGCGCAGGAAGCCTACCAGACTGCCTGGAACCTCTATGTGACCCAGGACAACCTTCAGGGCATGGGTAATGTCACCCTCGCGTTAGGACATATCGAGTTGCAGCGTGGCCGCCTGGAAGCAGCCGCCGAGCAGTATCAAAAAGCTATTGACTATTTTGTTGGCGCGAAGGACAGCATTAACGAAGCCGATGCGCGCCGCAGTCTGGCGGATGTGCGGCGCCTGGCGGGACACCTTGACGAAGCCATCGCAGATTATGAGACGATACTGGAAGCCTACCGCGCCGGCAGGGATAACTTCGGAGTTGTCGATGCGCTGCTCGGCCTGGGGCGCTTGTATCTCGATCAATTGCGCCTGGATGAAGCTGCTGATACCTACGCGGAAGCAATCCAATTGGCGCGTACGATAGAATATGAACTGGGCGAGGCGGATGGCAATCTTGGGCTGGCAGAGCTTTCCCTGCTGCGCAATCGCGTCGACCAGGCTTTGACCAGTGCCCAGCTGGCGCAACAAAAGTACACCGATATGCGTAATGCATTAGGAACGGCAAACGCGAACCAGTTGCTTGGCGAAATCAATATGCGGAGGGGTCAGCTCTCCTATGCTAACGGTATGCTGGAACGCTCCCTGCGCACCTATAAGGCCATTGCTTATCGTGTTGGGCAGGCCGAGGCGGCGGCGGCTCTGGGAAAGGTGCAATTCCTGCGCGGTTTACTGGCGAGTAGCCTCAAAAATTTTGAAGAGGCGCGCAAGCTGGCCCATGCTCTGCGCAACGAACAGGTTGAAAGCGCCGCTCTGCGAGGATTTGGTGACACCTACAGCCGACAGGGACGCACAGCACAGGCAGAGGATAGCTATCGAGAGTCGCAAAGGTTGGCGGAAGAACGCCCTGCCAGAGCGTACAGCGCTGCATCATCTATGGTGCGCCGGGCGCGGCTGGCAGTCTTCATTGGCCACCTGGACGAGGCGTTCACGCACCTGGGAACAGCCCGGCACCTGCTGGCAGGCATGACCATTCCATCGCAGGATGTCCCACTAACTTCGCTCGTTGAGGGGCAATTGTGGCTGACACTGGGGGATTTTGCGCAGGCCGAGGCGCGTTTTAGCGAGGCACATACCCAGGCCGAAATGCAGCAGGAGCCATTATTGGCCGCGGAGAGCCTGCTGGGATTGGCGCAAACACGCCTATCGCGCGGCGAGCTAGAAGCAGCCGCAAATACCTTTCTCGCGGCTGGACGCCAGTTTCAAGCGTTAGAAAGTACTAGCGGCGATGGCCTGGCAATGCTGGGTGTGGCGCAAACACTGATCGGGCAAAATGTGTGGGAACAGGCCATCGAAGACCTCGAGGGAGCCATTACGCGTTTTCAGCAAAGCGACGATCAGGTTGGGCAGGCCGACGCACAGCTAGCCCTGGGGCTGGCGCATCGCGGCAATGGTGATATTGAAGCGGCCTCGACCCACTTCGAGCAGGCCTTAACACTCTACCAGCAACAGCAGCAACCGTTGGGTGAGGCTGATACACATTACGAGCGCGCGGGCATCTTCCTGGAACAGGAGGCATTGGAGCGCGCGCAACATGAATTTTCTCGCGCGATTGCGTTGGTAGAGCGTGTGATGAATACGCTTCGCGCTCCCGAACAATGGAGGACATTTTTAGGACAGTACGCGGATTTGTATACGCAGGCAGCTATCACCCAGGTGCGCCGCGATCAGGATGGGCAGGCGAAGCAACTCCTGTCGTCCTTTGCGCGTATCGCCGGGTCTGCTGCCATCGTGCAGCATATTAAGGCATATGAGCCTTCAATTCCAGTTGAAGGTGAAGAGTTATCTGAAGCAGAGATACGTGCTAATCAGAACCTTGTCAAGCGTTTAAGGCAATTGCGTAACAGCCTCTAGCGTTGTTTGTTATAAATGTGCCAGGCGCATAGTATAATACAGACAATAGAAACATGAAAAATGCTCATTCTAAAGGTATAGAAAACTGCTACGGCAGGGAGGGACTTCTTTATGACGATACGTTTCTTACGTGGTGATTTCCAGGCTCCCAAGGGTCATGCCATTTTTATTGCGCGCAGTACCGCCAACCCAAACATAGTGCTGGCAACCTACTGTGTTGTACCCCCAACGCCGCTTTCTTTAGCAAAGTACCTCCCCTCTTTCCTGGCTTCGCAATTGTCGCCGGAGGATTTGCAGGATGCGACCAATGTTCCTGTCATGCCTATTCCGCCCATGTTGGAAGAGGGAAGCACGCTGGAACACCTGGAAATACTGGCCGACCGCCGGGATGATGACATGGTTGATCTCGGCTCCATCAATCCCAGAGACGATGCAGCGCGCATGCAACTGGTAGCGCAGGGCTGCCAGGAGTATGGCCAGGCTTATGTCAGCTACGCGGCGAGTTTCGCCAGGGTTGACGCCATCGAGCCACCTGAGGAGGAAGGTGTTCCCCTGGATGACCTGGACACCGAAGAACTCTTGATACAAACGATGACAGACCGCCAGCGCCTGGCTGAACTCAGCAAGCTGGTGGGTATGGCGCGCTATGCCATTGAGGGACACGATACGGCCTTGTTGCAAGAAACCCGGCAGCGCATGCTGCGCATTGCCAGGCGCATGCCAGAGAAATACCGCAGTACCGAATTAATCGCTGCCGCTATCGGGGGTGGGGAACGCGGCTCACGCCTGGCACAATTGTACCTTGAACGAGGATATAAACTGCTCGATGAGGAATATGCAGACATTCCTGACATTGAGCGCACTATTCGAGAATTGCAAAGTTAGTCGCATCCGCCCGCCGAGGCCGGATGGAGGGTTGAAAATCGTATGCCATCAGTAGGATTGAACATCGATATTACTCCACTTGTGAATGCCATGGTTGCCGGGAATACCGACCAGATGACCGGCATCGCGCGCCAACTGCTAGAACCTGGCACGGGAGCCAGCGAACTTATAGGGCGCGTCGGCATGATTGCTGCTCACGGCGATAGCGAGGGCCACATCATGCTCACCCTCGCCGCCGCCAGCATGATGTCTCGCTGGTTTATTGCGTGGCAGCACCTGCTGGGTCAGGACCCCACGGATTCCCGGCGCGCGTTTCCGCTCGTGACCCAATCTCTTATCGCTGCCGTCCCCGCTGTGCGAGCAGGTCGAGCCGCTTATGACGCCCAAAACGTCTATCTAGAGCCGCT
>VBFM01000279.1:0-2220 GCA_005882595.1 Chloroflexota bacterium | reverse complement strand
CGGAGGGACAAACCGTCAACACCGCGATGCACGATGCAATTTTTGGAAATGATGCGCGCATGGTCGAGCGGTTACTGTTAGGTCTCTATGGTACAGGCGCGGACTATCGCACCATGCACATTCGCCTGTATGACGCTATCGCTACGACCTTCCAGAATGCCGGACACCCATTGATGTTTGTCGTGCGCGGCTTTCAGTTACTAGACGCGGTCGAATGGGGGACGCGCGTCCCCAATATCGTTCACTGGCTCGCGCCGCATACCCCCATACATGCGGAAGAGCCCCCCTGGGTAAACATGGTACGCTCCTATCTTTCCGAACCATCACATAGCCTGGCCAGCTATCGCACCCGCCTGGCAACACCAAAAGAGGAAAACTCGCTACCACTGCGGCGCCTGCTGCTCAGCGATGCGACAACGCCGCAAATCTGCCAGGCGGTGTTCGATGCGCTTATCAAAAACGGCGCCTCGGCGCACGGTGTTAGCTCGGTCATCGCGCTGAGCGCAGCTGACCTGATGCAGCAAGTCGGTGACACTGATCGAGATGCGTTTATTGCTGCCGCGCATGGCTTGCTCTACACGGCCGCCATACGAATTGCCTTCTTGCAGGTGCAGGAAGTAGAGGCCTTGCCGCTGCTGTTTATGGCCGCGTGTTATCTGCACGCGCTGCATAGCGAACTACCAGCGCAAAGCGCCGGTGCGCCTGCGACTCCTACACGCTCCACCGTCCTGGGCGGCGGTCTGATTGCCCCTTCGCTGCTGGATACCCTTGGCGAACAATTGGAGGCGCAAGATGTGACGGGAGCGTTTACGACCACCCGCCGCTATATCCAGCTTGGGCATGACCCGCGGGCAATGTTTGCCGCCATCGCCCTGGCTGCCGCACAAACGGATGCCAGCGCCGATCAAGGGCACACCCTGCAAATTGTGCAGGCTGCTGGTGAAGTGTATATGGCATGGCCGGCCGCGCTGCGCGACGTCAGCACCGAGCGTTTGCTGCAGGTCGCCTTACGCGCTGCTGCTTTCGCCAAACGCAGCACACCGGCTACGAACCCGTAGTGGGCTATCACTCTTGATTTGAATGGACAAAGCTTGAATCTTGTATTCCAGCAGAAGAGATGGTGCGACCATCTGGTATAAACGGGCTATTCATTCGAGAAGGGCGCAATGAATTGCGCCCTTCCTCGCGTTATGTAACCTGTGTTTGATAAATCTGGCAAGTGCCTGGCGGATGTCTGACTCGAGGAGAAATATTTACGTTATGCGTAAGAATATTCATACAATTGTACCGTGCATTTTCATCTTGCTCCTAACCTCCTGTAGCCTTTTCGGCGGGAACAATACACAATCCACTCAACAAGTAAAAGCGCCGCCCGATAAACAAATCTATATCGCTCCTCTAGCTGGTATTTCCGACATCTCTACATTTGACCCCGCCCTTGCGAATGATCCCTCATCGATTGCTGCGATCCAGATGGTCTTCACCGGCCTGGTACAACTTGATGATAAAGCAAATGTGCAGCCGCAGCTGGCGAAAACCTGGAATGTGAGTCCTGATGGGTTGACCTGGACGTTTCATCTCAAGCCGCATTTGATGTTCAGCGACGGAACGCCTCTGACCTCGGCAGATGTCGCCTACAGCATCGACCGGGCATTGCAACCCGCTACCAAATCGACGGTGGCGCCGATCTACCTCGACCTCATACGCGACTCCGATAAGCTGCTCGCGGGAACGATTTCCTCGCTTATCAACGACAGCCTGCTTACTCCCGATGCTAACACGCTCGTTGTTCAGATTAGAAAGAAGGCGGCCTACTTCCTGTCAATGCTGACCTATCCTTGCGCTTATGTTGTGGAGAAACGGCTGGTTCAAGAGTCAGGGACAAGCTTCACTGACCACCTGACATTCGGTGGGGGAGCGGGGCCTTTTCGCGTAACACAATACATTCACGGCAAGGAAATAGATTTCGCGCCCAATCCAAATTACTACGATACACAGCCACAGTTGAAAAAGGTGGTCTTCCCTTTCTATCCACAGGAGGCAGCCGCGTACTCGGCATATCAGGCAGGCAGTGTCGATGCTACCGGAGTGCCGGTGGTAACATTTGCCAGCGATAAACAACGCTCCGATTTCCACTTTGTGCCGCAGTTGTGGACGAACTACTACACCATGAACTACCTGGTCAAGCCATTCGACAACATTTCGATACGCCAGGCATTC
>VBFM01000400.1:0-7077 GCA_005882595.1 Chloroflexota bacterium | reverse complement strand
CAGGCTCAGGTAGCATTGACAGTTCTTGCATAGAACACAATCCTTTATCCAGGAGAGATAAACGCTGTACAGGAAAGGCTGGTCCTGCCTTATTGTACCATGTATGTCAGGGCGCGATTTTGAAGATGATAATCGCGCCCTCACCTTAACTAGCTTGCTGCGGTCTCTGCAATGTGGCCTCCTCTGGTATATCGCCACGACGGCGAGCAAGGGCACGTGCTATAAGCGGCAGCGGTATGCTGATCACCATAATCCCGGCAATAATGTAAAGAGGCGTTGCGTAATCAGGGTTCTTGGTAGTGCCGAAGCTGGTGATCAGAATGGGGCCAACGATTCCACCTGCGCTCCATGCTGTCAGCATGGCACCGTAGATCGTTCCGGCATTTCTTGGGCCGAAGAAGTCAGCCGCGAATGCTGGCATCGTGCCAAATCCACCACCGTAACAGAGAGCGATGATGGCTGCTGGAACGAGTAGCAGAGCGAAGTTGCTAATCGATGGCAAGAGGGCGAAGAGGATCGCCTGAATAATGAATATACTCAAAAAGGTGAAAGGGCGACCAATGCCATCTGAGAGCCAGCCCCAGAATAAGCGCCCACCACCATTGAAGATGCCGATGACGCTGACAAGGAGCGCAGCCGTCACCGCATCGACGCCGGTGAACTTCTGCGCTAATGGCGAGGCCACCGAGATCAGGGCGGCGCCAGCCGTGACGTTCAACGCGAGGATGAGCCATAGGACATACCATCTTGGGAGGCGCAGCGCCTCTGCGAATGTATAGTCCCGTACACTGCGGTTCGCCTGTTGACGAACTGAAGGTGTCCAGCCAGCAGGTGCATAGCCTTCCGGCGCTGTGCGGAAAAATTGCGCCACGATGACGATGATTACAAGATAGACGATACCCAGGTAGAGAAAAGTGTTATCCAAACCAACAGACTTAATCAATGAGGCGGCAGCAGGTCCCGTGATTAAGGCTCCTGCTCCGAAACCTGCAACAGCCAGGCCTGTAATGAACCCGCGGCGATCCGGGAACCATCTGATGAGCATCGCGAGTGCTACGATATAGCCCAGGCCGATGCCGATACCACCAATCACACCGAAGGTGAGGTACAGTTGACAAATGCCGCCAGGAGTACACCAATCCCGTAGAGAATGCCTCCCGCAGTGGCGATGACACGTGGACCAAAGCGGTAATTAAGATAACCGCCAAAGCCAGCCGTGACCCCCAATGCAAGCAGCACAATACTAAAAGTCAGGTTCGCTTGCAATCTTGTAACGTGATACGCTGCGATAACTGGATTGAGGAACACACTCCAGGCATAGACTGAACCTAGAGCAAGCTGCATAAATATGGCGGCGATGGCAATCACCCAACGGTTGGTTGAGGTAGACGTTGGAGAAGGACGGTTCATCAAGGACTCCTTTCGAATAATTCCACCAGTGAACTATTGCTCCGACTCTGGTACGGTGTCCCAATAAACTCTACAATAAGAGTACCAATCATATGAATAGTATAAACTGACTATTTGTAACAAATCAAGGATAATTTATTGCGAAGCAATTTATAGAAGAGGCTATTTTTAGCAAAAATTCCCCAAAAGTACCAATTTTCCAAAAACAACTAAACAATAACCTTGATTAACTGATTGGTATAGGTTATACTAGCGTCAAGTTAATTTTTTTTGACACACCACAACACAATTTGCAATATTTTGAGCATGACCTTTGCCTGGGGGCAAATGGTTTATTCTTATAAGTAAGGGCAACCATTCAGGTTGCCTGCGTATCTCCAGAAAATAGAAGGGTCTGACGTTACTTCATGGAAATGCCACAACACGATAACCAGGAACCGAGGGAACCGAATTCAACACGTTCCTCGCAAAATGCATCAAAAAAACGAAATATCTTGATACGTTTGAGTATTCCTTCGCTTGTTGTACTCCTGGGAGCAGCGGTGCTGGGCGTGATTATATTTCGTGTGGTAAGTGGTATGAGCCACGTTAATACTATAGAGAAGCCGATTAGTGATGTACTCAACCTTGCCGATCATCACAAGTTAACCTCTGTGACCATCAATGGAAACGATGTTGTTGCTATTGATATCAAAGGCCAGCACTATCATGCTTCTAAGGAAGATGGACAGCCGGTGACGGAAATCTTCCGGCGTGATGGCGTTACCGTCAATATTGACAATGGACAGCAAGGCCAATGGACGCAGGTGCTGGTGGATGTGGTCTTTCTTGCCCTCGTGGGAGGCGTGCTGTTCTTCTTCTTCAAACGAGGCGGCATGGGCGGGCAGGCGAGCGCGTTTGGGCGCTCCAAGGCCAGGCGCTTCCAGGAATCGCACCCATCGATCCTCTTTCAAGATGTGGCAGGTGTGGAGGAGGCGAAAATGGAGCTCGAGGAAATTGTTGAATTTCTGAAATTTCCTGCGCGTTTTGTCTCGATGGGGGCGCGTATTCCCAAAGGCGTGCTGCTGGTGGGCGCGCCTGGCACAGGTAAAACACTCATTTCGCGCGCGGTGGCTGGCGAAGCGAACGTCGCTTTCTACAGCATCAGCGGTTCTGAGTTTGTCGAGATGTTCGTGGGCGTCGGCGCGGCGCGAGTGCGCGACCTTTTTAAGGAGGCCAAAGAGCACGCGCCATGTATCGTCTTTATCGATGAAATCGACGCCGTTGGCCGCCAGCGCAACAATTCTGGCACGGGGGGCAATGATGAGCGCGAGCAGACGCTCAACCAGTTGTTGGTAGAGTTGGATGGCTTTGATAAGCAGACCAACGTGGTGGTCATCGCTGCCACCAACAGGCCCGATGTGCTTGACCCGGCGCTGTTGCGTCCAGGGCGTTTTGATCGCCAGGTGATGCTCGATAAACCCGATATTCGTGGCCGCGTTGCCATTCTTGAGGTGCATGCCAAGGACAAACCCCTGGCGGAAGATGTGACGCTGACAGACCTGGCGCGGCAGACGGTGGGCTTCTCCGGCGCTGATCTCGCGAACCTCTTGAACGAGGCGGCGTTGCTGGCGGCGCGGCGGCACCAGGATGTCATACGCAAACCAGAGCTTGACGAAGCGATCCTGCGAGTAGTGGCCGGGCCGGAGCGCAAGAGCCGCATCATTACCGAAGCAGAAAAGGCCATCATCGCCTACCATGAAGTCGGGCATGCCATCGTCATGCGCTCGATTCCCGGGGCGGACCCGGTGCAGAAAGTCACCGCGATTGCGCGCGGCATGGCGCTTGGTATCACCGTGCAGGCACCCAGCGAAGATCGCTATCTCATGCGCAAATCCGAGCTACAGTCGAAGATGGCGGGGGCGATGGGTGGACGTGCCGCCGAGGAGATTATCTTTGGCGATATCACGACGGGAGCCGCGCAGGATATCGAATATGTGACCAATATCGCGCGGCGCATGGTCTGTGAGTTTGGCATGAGCTCACTCGGCCTGCTGGCTCTCAAAGGCGAGTCCGATGGTGGTGCCTCCATCAGCCCGGAAACCGCCTCACGCATCGATAAAGAGATTTCCGTGCTGGTCGACCAGGCTTATGCTGCTGCGCTTACGATCCTACGTGAGAAACGAGACAAACTCGTCTTGATCGCCGAACACCTGATCGAGGTTGAAACGATTGATGGTCCGGAACTGGACGAGCTGTTGTTTGCGGCATGACACGCACCTTCATCGCACTTGAATTGAATGAATCCCTGCAGCGTTACCTGGGCAGCGTCATCGACCAGGCAAAGCAAGAACTACCCGCGCTGCATTGGGTCGCGCCAGCAGGGATACACCTCACGCTTGCCTTTCTTGGCGAATTAAATGATGAGCAGCTAGCGTCGGCAATGCAGGCGGCGCAGGAGGCAGCGCAGCATATCCCGCCCTTTGAGTATCGCCTCAAAGGGCTCGGTGTTTTTGGATCGACACTGCAGCCGCGCGTGATCTGGATGGGAGTTGAAGACCAGCCATCAGCTCACCTGCACGGTTCCCCCCTTGAGCAACTCCACCGAGCGCTGAACCGGGAACTGGAACGGCGCAACTTCGAGGTTGATAAACGGCCTTTCTCGCCACACCTCACACTCGCGCGCGTCAAACACCCCCTTTCTCCAGAAGAACAGCAATCCTTGCAGCGCCTCCTGCATAAGAAACAGGCGCCCTCATCTCTCTATCCTGTCAACTCCCTGAATGTAATGAAAAGCGAGCTTTCGCGTGCAGGCGCGAAGTATACCTGCTTGCAGGAATGCACTCTGGCGAGATGATTTGTTTTTGATACTCAATTTGCCAGGCAGTTTTTTGATGCTGCCTGTCGTTTCTGCCACTGGTAAATATCATCATTATATGGCAGAATGCTAACGCAAAGACTGTTTTTGTAAAGAGGAACCTTGTTATGCAGACAAATATAGAAGACGCCTACACACAGCTTATCACCCTGCTCGATCAGCATGGAGCGCACTACCGGCTGATCGACCACGCGCCCGAGGGACGCACAGAAATCGTAAGCCCCATGCGCGGAAATGCTCTGTCGCAGGCGGCCAAGTGCATCGTCTTGATGGTCAAGATAGGCAAGATAGGCAAGAAGATCACCAGGTATGTCCTGGCAGTCATACCAGGTGATGCGAGGGTAGATCTGCAAGCAGTCAAATCGCTGATGCGAGGCACCTACGTTACGTTTGCATCACCCGACATCGCCGAACGGCTGGCGGGCAGCGTGACAGGCACAATCCTGCCATTCTCCTTCAACCCGGAGTTGGAGTTGATTGTCGATCCCTCACTGCTCGAGAACGAAGAGATTTACTTCAATGCGGCACGCCTGGACCGCTCGCTGGTCCTGAAGACGGGCGATTACATCGCGCTGGCCAAACCACGCCTGGGGCGAATCACCGAAGGTCGAGGAACCTCGCCAGGTGCTCCCTTGCATTCCTGAGTGCTTCCATGTTGAACTGAAGGTACCTTAGAGGTTCAGAGCATAGCGCTTTGGATTATGGGGATCAATCAAGACAGGAACCTTTTTGTACCTCTACCGTTACAGGTAGTGACAAACCTGCTACAATACGAGTACTTAATTTAGTAGAGGGTGGGAAGGCTTTGAGGTGAGGGACATCAAAGAAAGGTAAGTTACTCGCATTGGCACTGGTGAAACCCGTTACAGTTACTGTCTTGACTCCCGCGACATCGGCGAATCTCGGACCCGGCTTCGACAGTCTGGGTCTTGCACTGCAACTCTATAATCGTTTCGAGGTGCAGATTGGACAGGGTGATCCTCAACAGCCGGTCATCCGGGTCGAAGGCCCACTCGGAGCCGGGCTTTCCACCGGTCCAGACAATTTATTCTTCCGTGCCTTTGCCTCGCTCTATGCCGACAGGCAGGCTGAGTTACCACATGTGCAAATTAGCATGACCATCGCTATTCCCCCTGGTTGTGGCTTAGGCAGCAGCGCAACGGCTGTCGTAGGCGGGTTGGTGGCGGCGAACGCATTGCTGCACCTGCAAGGAAAAGATGTTCCCAAAGATGAACTGTTAGAGCCTGCCGTTGCCATCGAAGCGGGAAATCATCCAGACAATGTGGCTCCAGCATTGTTCGGGGGACTGGTTGCCACGACCAATATGAATGGCAAAATTCACGCCGTCAAAACGCGTTTTCCCGATGCGCTCAAAGCGGTCATATTCACCCCTTCGTTTCCGATGGATACCGTCGCGGGAAGGAAATTATTGCCCGCCTCCTATTCTAAAGCGGACGTCACCTTTAATACGGGGCGGGTCGCGCTCTTGCTGACAGCCCTGCAAACGGGACGCTATGAACTGATCGGCGAGGCGATGCAGGACCGCCTGCACCAGCCCTATCGCCAGACGCTTTTCCCTGCAATGCCTGAGATTATTCAGGCTGCAATCGACGCGGGTGCGCACGGCGCGAGTCTATCGGGAGGCGGTTCCTCCTTGATCGCGCTCGCCAGTTCCAACTTTTCCTCCATACTGCGTGCAATGCAGGAGACGGCCCGTTCTCTAGGAGTAGAGGGAAGCGGAAGGATTTTACGCGCAGACCAGACCGGTGCGCGCGTAATAACTGTTGTGCGGAGTCGAAAGCGCAGTGATTATCGCTCCCATTCCGGTGCGCTGCTTTAGCACTATACGAGCGCATACGCAAAACTTGAAGCGAAAGGATGACACCTCCCCAAATGGAGATGAATACTGCGGGTTTACAGTCCAGTCAATCGGATCGAGAGTTCGGCCAGGCATTGGAAGCCGTCTCTTTACGCTGTGTAGAATGCGCGGTCCTCTATCCTGGCGTGGAAGCTCCGCCTCGTCAACCTCGTTATCGCTGTGATTGCGGCGGGGTACTTGATGTCGAAGCGATCTACCAGCATCCTGTGCAAGAGACCTCCCCTCTCCAGGAAGGATACGGTGCGCTTGCTGACAGTGATCTCATGCCAATTGCCGGGGCTGCGTGGCGGCAACTTTTTGACGAACGCGCTTCGCTACCTCCTCTCTGGCCGATGGACGCGCATACTTTGCTCCTCGATGCCAGCGGTGTCTGGCGCTATCACGAACTTATCCTGCCGCTTCCCGATCAATATGTAGTCAGTCGCCCCGAAGGAAATACCGCGCTGTATCCGGTTGGTATAGAAAACTGTGGGGATGGCCGTCCTGGGCATCGCACCATAGGTGACTACGCGGGAGTGGAACGTCTCTTCCTCAAACATGAGGGCGAAAATCCGACCGGCAGCTTCAAGGATCGCGGCATGACGGTGGGCGTCTCTATGGCCCGGTATATCGGCGCGCGCGCCGTGGCCTGCGCTTCCACGGGCAACACCTCGGCTTCACTGGCATCGTACGCGGCTCAAGCTGGTCTGCCCTGCCTCGTCTTCCTGCCTGCCGGGCATGTCGCGCCGGGAAAGCTGGCGCAATCGCTGGCATATGGCGCAACCACCATCCAGGTTGCCGGAGATTTCGATGATGCCATGCGCCTGGTTGAGCAAGTCTGCAATGAACTGGGCATCTACCTGTTGAACTCGCTCAACCCCTATCGTGTCGAGGGGCAGAAAGCCATTGGTTTTGAAATCTTACAGCAGCTCGACTGGCAGGCTCCCGACTG
>VBFM01000399.1:5016-13678 GCA_005882595.1 Chloroflexota bacterium | reverse complement strand
TCCTTCCCACTCAACGGCTTCATCACCACCAGCAGCCCAACCGCCAGCACCAAAAATGCAGTTCCCGCTACAACCAGCATCACACGGCCCGATGGATGCCACACAATCCCAGGCAGCGCTGCTATCGTCACAGCCACCAGTAACCTAATAGTGAACCCCAGGGGATACTTTTGGGGTAGGTCGCGCCAGAGGAAGAGGAGCATCAGGCTGCCCATCAGGATTTGCGCGATGCCGTCGGCTACGAGCGCGCCCGCGGGTCCCCAATGCGGGATAAGTAGGATGCCGATCAGGATGAGCGAAGTCAGTCCTGCAAACTGGGCCAGCACAACCAGGCGAGGTTTTTGCAGAACATAGAGCGTCGATTGATGAATGGTTGTGCCGAGGATGCGCGTGATGATGTTGAAGAAGAGGAAGATTGCCAGCAGCGGCCCAACAGCGCTGTAGTCGTTGCCGTACAGTATGACGGCGATGATAGGCGCGTTGAAGAGGCAGAAGACCAGCACGGGCGCGGCCAGCAGCGTCTCAATTTTGATGAGCGTCTGCCAGGAACGCGCCAGGCGTGAAAAGTTCATGCCGACAAAAGCAGCGGCCAGGGCCGAGCCGCCCACGCCTCCGAAGCCTGAGACGAGCAATAGGCTGGCCGCGTGCGCCAGTTGGAATGAGAGTGTAAAGAAGGCAATCTGCGCATTCGAGACCAGGAAGTAGGTTAGCAGGATGATCGATACCTGCTTCAGCAGCGCCCCCGATACCAGGTTGGTGAGCCACGCTGATAAGCCCACCCGCACGATTGGACGTAGGGGTTGCTTATATTCTCCACCGCGTGTGAAGATGAGTGGCGCCTGCCAGATGGCAAAGGCGGCGGCGTTGAGTAGCGCGCAGACTGCCTGTAGCCAGAGAACGCCGTCGATGCCCCAACCCATTTGTAATGTGATGAAACTCAGTGCCAGTAGGAGTAGTTGGGCCAGGCTGCCCACGATAAAGACGACGCGCATGCGCATGACCGAAGCGTAGACGGCGGTGAACAGGCTAGCCAGGCCGTTGCCCAGTACCCAGAAAGCGATGGGGACGATATGCCTGAGCAGTCCGGGGTCGCGCAAGCTCGAAGCGATACCTCCAAATGTGGGAAGCGGGATGGCGGCGAAGATTCCTCCCACGTAAGGCAGCGCGAAGAGCATAATACACAGGCCGATCAGCAGTGTGACGATACGCAGCGTGAGCAGGCGGCGAATCAGCAGAGCGGCGGCTGCCAATCCGTGCTCAGCGAGAACGCGCGGTACAAACGTGGTGGTTGCATCTTCCAATCCAAATGCAACAATGTAGGCAATGGTATTGAACGCGGTCGCGGCGATAGCATACACGCCGTACTGGTCTACCGAGACTTTGCGCGTCATGATCAGCGTCAGGATAAAGAGCGAGATGAAGATCCACAGCCCATAGACCTGGTTCAGCAGGTAACTGGCGGGCGTGCGCTTGAGCAATTGCTGCGCACCTGCTTCTCCCAACGGAATCGCGGTCTCGGTTGTACTGGCTGGTAAATGCAGCATATCAGCTGAATTGGCTAGCTTGTCCTGATCGACTTGATGGCCCTCGACGATATCTCTCGGCGAGTGAGCGCTATGCCCTACGAGTTCTTCCTCACTATCCCTCACTATATCACCATCTTCCACTTGTGTCGAAGCGCCAGCCTGCTCGATCTCAAAGCGCACCAGACGTAACGGGCGCAGCGTCGGTTTCTGAATATCTATCTTCATTGTATTCTACATTGCAAGGTAAAAATATAGTATCTTAGCGCAACTTAAAGAGATGGCGTGCCAGCCAGCCGATGCCGCCCAGCGCCGCGAAGAGTTCCAGCACACTGATATTGGCCGTTACCTGTGCGGGCGCCACCAGGTAGAATGCGCCAACTTTGGTGGCGGCGGCAACCACAAAAAGCCCCAGCCCGATCCAGGCCGGAATAGTCGCGTAGAGTAAGGCACGCTGCCAGCTGCGGCACAAAAAGCCAATCACGGTAGGAACGACATAGAGCAGCAGCGGAATGATGGGCGCGAGGGCCGGTGGAAAAGGCCCATCTTGCGCTGCCGAGGAGGAACCTGGCAGCAGGCGCGTCCACTCCTGGGCTGGCACCAACGCAAGCGTGACCAGTATTGTCTCAAGCGCGATCATGCCTATGACTACGTAAAATATGCGTTTTTCTTGTTCCGCGTTCGGAATGCCTGAACGTAACATGGCTACATCCTTCTTAAATATATATACTTACTCTTTTAATTCGTTGGAATAGTCAGCAATCCAAGTTCGTATTTCATCATCAAGATACGGCGCACCGAGTCATCGATACGCTGCGTGCTGATAGCTCCAGAGTTCATTGCCAGCTTAATCCCCTCGATCATGCTTGCGACATCCCTGGGGGTAGAGGCTCCCATGAGCAGATCACAGCCCGCTTCAACCGCCAGGGCCGCCGCTTGAGATTCGCTATAAAAGGCGGTGATCCCCTCCATTGTCAGGCTATCGGTCAAAATTACCCCCTGGAATCCTAGCTGGTTGCGCAGGATGCCGGTGACGACTTTGTAGGAGAGCGACGAGGGAGTTGAGCCGTCAACGGCGTGTAGAATATCATGTGTCACCATCACGGCGTGAACGTTGCCTTGCTGGATAAGCGTGCGATACGGCGCCCAGTCAATATATGAGGGTCTGTAGCAACATCGCCCAGGCCTGGGAAATGTTTGAGGGTGCCAAACACCTTGCCACTCAACTGCAAGCCTTGCAGGTATGTCTCGGCCATGCGCGTCACGATATCGGCAGTCGTGCCAAAGGTGCGTCCATACAACTGCGGATTATACACGGTATTCACATCCACTACAGGCGCGAGATTCAGATTGAAGCCATAAGTAGCCAGGTCTTTTGCGTCCTGTATACCCTCTGAACTGGCCTTGTTCGGGTCGTTGGTTGCACCGATGCTGGTGGCACTGGGTCGCGGCCCATCTAGGCTGACCAGGCGATCAACGTATCCCCCTTCCTGATCGATGGACACCGCCAGGGGAATGGCGCTGTTACTTTGCATTTGTTGTATAAGGCCTTTGAGCTGCACCTTATCTTGAATATTATTATTCGCGCTAAAGAGCAAGACCGCCCCCACGTCGTACTGGCTCACCATCAAACTGATGTCATTCGAATAGGTAGGGCCGAGAAACCGCACAATCATCATCTGCCCCAATTTCTGCTCCAGCGACATATTCTGCACAATCAGGTTAATGTACTGCTCAGGTGTAAGTTTTGCCGTAGCGGTTGCCGATGTGCCCGGTGTAAGCTGTTGGCGGAGCTTATCTCGAATGCTTTTGAGCAGGTTTGGGTCGCCCGTGTTAGCCGGGCCGGACAGCACAAATGCCCAGCCCTGCGGACCGATGAATTGTGCGTAGCCCAGGTTGATGGCATTGAAGACCAGGATCAACAGAAAAGTGATGCCGAGTAGTGCTTTCCTCCGTGAAATAGCTGTCTTTGTAGGATGAGAGGTCTGTACAGGCAGCGTGGGATGTTCCAGGATTGATAGAGCTTCACCGCGCTCGATGGCGGCGACACTGAGGGTGTCCCTGGCCTCGATAGCATCACTGCGTTCAATGGCGGCGACATTAAGGGTATCTTGAGCCTCGATAGCATCACTACTATGCTCAATCGCGCTGATACGTGCTGTATCCAGCGTATCAATCGCGCCTTCCTCGGTATTTCCGGTTTTGGCTTCTAACATGCCGGTCGAGGCAAATCTACGAGTGGCAGGTATTGGTAAAGTATCTTTCCCCGCGATATCCCTACTCTTCTGTTCTCCAGAGTATTCGGGCGTATTCAATTCCATCCAATACCTCTTTTCATCAATTAAAGAGATCTTTGTTGTCACTTGAACCTAAAAAATAAGCAAAAGAATATATACTCGTTTATATGACGTTCCTGGAGAGTGAGTTGGCACAAAACCATTATCCCCCTCATTATAGTAACGCAGGAAACAGGAAAAAGAAATGCACCATTTCACAAAATTGTGACTGATGGGGTTATTTGTGCTGGTAATGCATATATTCCTGCTTGTTAGAGCTATGCATCTGCGATATACTGATGCTACCTTAGAATGCAAAACTTGAAGGAATGGTACCAGGGCATGGCAAAAGATCTGCATCCAACTCCTCCAGACACACGACAATCTGCGGCCTTTCATCCCTCATATTCCTCGCAACAGCGTGGTCTATCGTCTCGCCTGCCTCGCAGCATCCTGGTTGGCCTGGCCATTGCTTTAGCGCTGACCTGTATTGAAGGCATAGTCTGGATTCTCAATCCATTCCATTTAGTCGGCAGTACATCTCATACGCTGCCCGCATTTCTGGCCGCGATTGCGCACAATCCTCTCTGGTGGCTTGTACTGGTGATACAGGTGATTGCAGCCGTGCTGGTGGTATGGGCCGCGGTCAGGCCGCTCGCGCTTTACCGTTTTAGCAGGGATGCACGGAGAGCGACGGAGCATTATCGTACCGTGTATACACCACTTCCCAACTGGCCCTCTCTATATGAAGTGATGGTAACATACTCTCAGCAGGCGCCTGATCCTACCGTACCCCCGCACATACAGGAGATTCCACTACTGGAAATGGTGCGCAATGGGGGGCTATTCCTGGTGGACCCGCAGGCGCACCTGGTCTTGCTCGGCGCGCCTGGCGCTGGTAAAACGACGGCCCTGTATCTCTACCAGTTTATGACGCTGCAACAGCGCCGGGCAATGATTTTTGGACGCGAGAGGATACCTATCTTCGTGCCGTTGCGCAACTATAACCTCTTTCTCAAAACGCACGTCTCCTCACAGGACACATCGCTCCAACGGGACGCGGCAAGCTTGCTCGATTACCTTGTTACCAGTGATCTCCCTGGTATGCATCACCTGCGGCCTTACCTGCACAAACTGGCAGAGCAGGGGCGCCTGCTGTTGCTCTGTGATGGGGTTCACGAGGTCGATGAAGCCTACCAGCCCACGGTCATAGATGAACTGATCGATCTGATGAGCCAGCATCGCAATCGCGTGCTGTTGACATGCCGGGAAGTCGATTTCGTGCGGCAGCCCCAATTGGCACTGGCGGTCGAAGAAAACCTGGTGGCGCGTGCGCTGATCCGCCCACTCGGACAGGAACAGGTGCGCGGCATGGTGGAGCATTATATAGAAGGGGAGAACTCGGAGAGAAAAAAGAGGAATCCAGGACATACGGCAGGACAGATCATGGATATGATAACCCGTACACGTCTGAGCACCATCTGCACCAACCCCTTGCTCTTGCTTGCACTGCTGAACGTCATCGATGGTCTCGGTCTGGAACGCGGCAAGCGGCTCGATACGCGCGGACGCCTGCTGCGAGCCTATGTTAGCCATCTCATTCAGCAGACTCGCAAACAGCCGACGTGGAGCGAACACGCGCCCACAGAAAAAGATATCCTGCTCTTGCTGGGCGAGATTGCCTGCGCTGCCCGCTGGTCCAACACGCCGTATGCTATTCAATTGCATGAAGCGGCGCACCTGCTGCGTATAGGGCTGCCCACCATGGAAGACCACGCCGCCGCCGTGCAGACATGGCTGGGCGAGCATGCCGACGAAATGTTTCTATCCGACAGCCAGCATGAAACCTATAGCCGGGAGGAAGTAGCCCGCGTACTGCGCTTTGCGCAAAACGCATCGTTGATAGAAATAAGCCCGCATGGTATTTTGAGCTTCCGCCATGAATTGATCTCCGCCTATATGGTCGCGGAATATTTTATGGCGTTGCAGGCTTCCTATGATACACCTTTGCAGAAGACACGCTTCGCGGGGCTGCTGGCACAGGTCATGAAACGCCAGGACACAACCGATGCATTTTCGCGCTGGAGTCTGCCACTGGCGTTGTGGGCTGGCCTGTTAGATGAGCTGGTCGTTTACGCCGGGCGTTTCGTCGAATATGGTGGTGCACACCCTGGCTCCGCTCTGGATGTGCTGGGGTTAAGCCTGCTCTGCCTGGGCGTCGCCAGCGTCCCTCCACATATCGCCGATCTCCCCCAGGTTGTTTTGCCGCCTGAGCTTGAGTCGATGCTGGTTGAGGTTTTGCGAAGTGACGAGCAGCGTATCGCGTTGGCGCGTCTCTTCACTCGCTATGCCGAGGAGGATGCGCACGAAATTTATCAGTCCCTGTTCGCGCTGCTCATGGTGCAGGAGATCGATGATCTGATCATTCTCCTGGATATGGAGGTTGTGCCTGACCTGTTGTTCAATCGGCTGCGTGCTATCGTAGACGATGGCGCATACGAGGGGCAGGTCAAACGCCTGGTGCGCGTCACCGGGCAGCTAGGAACAGTTGCTGAGCCGCGCGCCGCTGCCTTGAGCCGGTCGGGCGAAGGGAGAAGCCTGCCTCTGCGTTCCGCCGCAATTAATATTCTGGGTGGAACCCGTGAGCAGAGCGCTGTGGATCCCCTGAACGCATGTTTATACGACCCGGATCCGTTCATTGTCGGCAGGGCTGTGAACGCGCTATTTCGTCTTGGCCCGGAACTTTCACTGCCCTGCCTGGTCGCGGAACTGGAAAATCTCTCACCCACTTCCGCTACCGCACAAATTCACGGCCTCGCTCTGAGTATTGTGGAACGTTTTCTGGATGAGCCGAATCCCGCTCGTCAGTTAACGTCTGAGCAGCACCAGCAAGTGATGAATACCCTGTTGCATATCCTGAACCTGGCATACGCACCTGCCGTCCAACAGAAGGCGCGAGAATTGCTCGTGCGACAGGGGCGTATGGCTGAAGAGCGCGCGGGCGGTGAGATGGCGGTTGAAGCGTTCATTCAAAATCTCGCATCCAGTGATGATCGCATCGCACACAGCACCATCCAGGCCTTATGCGACATTGGCAGCGCCGCCGTGCCGGGTTTGTTGAAGTCGCTGCGCCAGCAGCCGGCAGAAAGCGCACGCGCGCGCATCGTGGAAACACTGGGCAAGGTGCACGACCCGCGCGCCTTATCTGCGCTCTTGCGCCTGCTGGCCGATCCCTCAATCCTGGTGCAGCAGCAGGTTGCGCAAGCCTTGTTCTTCTACGCGCCTGAGAGCATCCCCGGTTTGATTTATCAGGTGTTACAGAGCGAAGAAGATCGCGTGGCTGCCCGCGCGGGGGAGATTCTAGGAGATATCGGCGCGGTTGCGGTTGAACCGGTCATAGAGGCGCTGATTCCGCTCGTTCCTGGACGCACCCATTTGCTCGTACGTGCGCTGGCACGCATCCACGATGCAGAGGCTATTCCCCCATTGATTGCTCTGTTGGAGACCGCTGGCGAGGACACGCAGGTAGATCAATCGCTGCTGCTGGCGCTGATCGACGCGCTGGGACAATTCCAGGATGAGCGCGTAGTGGCTCCTTTGATGGAGATGCTGGCAAGTTCCAATGCCCTGTTCTACGAAGGTGCAATCAATGCGCTGAGTAGCCTTGAGATTATCGCCTGCAACCAACTGATTGCCGCGCTGGATGTTGAGCAGGATACCGTCATTACGACACGTGTAGAGCGTGCTTTATTGGGTATGGTGCATTTCCAGGGCGAGCGACTGCTGGCGGCCTTTGCGCGGGGAAGCGAGGTGCAGGCGCGACATATTACCAACGTCTTGCTGGCAAAAGGGCCGGAAGCGGCGCACCTCCTGGTCAGCAATCTTTTCCATCCCAACCGCAATGTGCAGCTCTCGGTGCGCCGGGCATTGGAGCAGATGCCCGGACAGGTGATCGTCCCGGCATTGTTGGAGGTGATAGATCACGCCGACCATAACTGGCGCGCAGTAATTGCTGAATACCTGCTCAAACATCCCTACGAGGCCATCCCTCCCCTGGTTGGCCTGTTGGATGACAACGAACGTGGAGGCGCGGCCCAAATGCTCCTGCTGGAGTTCGGATCTATGATTTTACCAGCGCTGGTAACCGGCCTCGATTCCTTGAATGACCTGGCACGAGGACGCTCGCGCCAACTTGTAGCAGCATTGGCGCGTCAAACTCCTGAAGCGCTGGTGAGCACCGTACAACTTTTCACGCTCGATCCGCCTCCCCCACAGCGCGCACGCGAGGCATTAGGAAGTCTGCTGGCTAACGAACTGGCCGATATCAGTCCGCCTGTGCTGCTGGAAGGGCTGGAGGATGCGCACCTCGTCGGTGATGTCTCAGAGATACTGGTGCTCATGGTTAAGAAGGGAGATGCACGCGGTGAGCAAGTTCTGAACGAATTGCTGGAGTCATTGCGTATTGATGCTCGTCGACACGGCGCGGAAATCACCCTGGTTGAAATTGGGACGCAAGCTGTGCCTGGCGTGGGCAACCTGATCACTGATGCAGATTCTGCCGTCGCGCAGACCGCACAGAATATCCTGTGCGAGATGGGCGTACCGGCCTTCTCCTTTATCTGGGCCGCCCACAGCGATGTCAGCAATCGTGCCCGACGGGAAGCGGCACGCACCATCTTTCGCAGAATGCCCACCGTCGTCATCAAAGATGAACTGGTGCAGCTGTTGTCAAGTGACAAACCGGATGATATCTCAATGGCCCTGGCGCTGCTGTTGGAGCGTATTCACGATGAGGCGTTGCAGGCCGAGGGCGAGCATGAAATGATCCCGGTGCTGCTTGAGCATGTGCAGATGCATAGCACC
>VBFM01000399.1:509-4986 GCA_005882595.1 Chloroflexota bacterium | reverse complement strand
TTGCTTGGCGGTCGTACGGTGATCGATCACATGACGCAGGTCTTGTACGACTTTCCGAGCCACCAGGCGCGTTTCCTGCACGCCTTCCTGCTGCTGGGAGAGGAAGCGGAAGAGACGCTGTTGGAGGTGCTGCACGATTCTGGGGCGTCGCCGCTCCTGCGCTCCGAAGCGGCGGGTATCCTGGGCATCCTCGCGCCGCATATGGATATTCGCGAATACGCCAAAATGCTCGTTGAGTATGGACTCTGGGCTGGTCAATCGCAGGGCTATGCCAACACCTTACAGCAAGACCAGTTAAATGTCTCGTTGCGCGCGCTGGGTGGCTTGTTGGCCGGTGGTCACTGGCACGCCGCGGAATTGCAGCACCTGCGCATGCACAGCAAAGACGACAGCCCCGAACGGGAGTTATATGAAATCCTGCTTGGCTGGCGCTATACTCCCTATATCAAGATGCTCGAGCAGGAATTAGACCGTGAGAAGGAAGAGCATAAACAGCATATGATGATCCTCACCGAAGAACTCCTGAACTTGCGTGCGGCCAGAGAAGACCTGGAACAGGAGTTGGAGGGCCTGCACCGTGAACACGGCAAACGCGGTAAGGAACTGGAAANNNNACTGCGTGAATCACTTGATCGTGTCTCCCACGAGAAGGAGCGCACCCATGATATATTATCGGGTGTTCGACAGGAGAAGCAGACTGTCTACGACCAGCTCCAACAAGTTACACGAGAAAAAGAGCAGGTAGAGGCCGAGCTTGCACAGTTGGAGCAGAACCTGAGAAATTTACGCGGCCCGACGAAAAAATAAAACAGGGTTGTGTATTTACTCTATCTAGAGTATGATGCTCGCAGATTTGTATCATACAAACAGGTACAAACCTGTCGAAAAATTATAGGAGCACAATATGAAAAACGTTCCTCTTCCAGGCAGCCCCGCTCTGCGGCAGGGACTTATCTACGGTGTTATTCTAGCAATTGTTGCAGTTGTTTTCGGCTTTCTTCAAAGTTTTGTTGGATTAGGTCTGCTAGGAAGCATTATCTCTCTCGCAATCTATTTCATCTTTGGATTGCTTGCCGGTCAACGTGCTTCCACGCAAACGGGGAAAATCGGTACCGGTATACTGGCAGGTTTCCTGGCTGGCCTGATAAGTTCAATCATCTCCGCTGTGATTTCTATCATCCTGACCGTTACCAATTTAGATAATGTAACCAGGGCTTTCCAGCAGGCGTCAGATCAACAAGGCTTCCATGTTCATTACACTCCGCAACTGGCGCTCCAGAGTGTCATTCTCGTCCTTGCTTTAGGCGCTGTATTGTCATCGCTCATCTCCCTGGCCGGGGGATCGATAGGAGGCTACCTTGGTAAGGGACGCGCGCGAGTTGCACCGCCGCCGCAATACGAGGAGTCCATGTTCAAGCCGCCATCTCCACTGCCTCCTCCAGAACAAAACTCATAGTAAGACCTTTATCAAGGTATATGGTGCGACGGGGCACCATATACCTTGATCTATTCATGCCTGATGCACGTGCACTACATACCGTCCCGAAAATGATACCGCGACAAGGTCATTCTCACGCATTTCCGCCTGTAACTCCAATCGCGCCCTCCCTTTTTCCCGCAGCATCCTGGCAAAATATGCAAGCTCTGCTTCATCGGGCTTAACGCACGTGGCTGTAAAATCGCGCGTCACCGGCCTTCTATAGTTACAGGCACTATCTTGAATAACGGTTGTCGCAGAAATATTCCACTCTCTCAGCAAGAGCCAGATCAAGCCCCAACCAGCCAGCGTTACCAGCGAATTGAGACTTCCCGCGAACGCCGTCGCTTTATGATTGATATTTGGCTTCAGGGGTGCACTAAGTACTAGGCGCTTGCCATCATAGCTCTCAACTCTTATACCGATATGCCCTGTAATAGGAATCTCATGGTCAAACGTTACTTGCAGCGCCGCTGCTGCCTCTGTATAGTCATGCATATTCTCAACCGTTCGTTTATGCGATCTTCGCCAGTGTTCAGTGTAACACTGCTGCAAGGGCAGGGGCAAGCCCACTATTGGAAGAAAACAGGGACAGGCAGCGAACTCCTCCAACGTCTACTTCCCACAGGTACTTTGCTTTGTTAGTACCGTTCGCTTTTATCTCAAAACACCCCGAAATAGGAGTGGGCGGTGAGCAAGGTACCAGCAGCGTGACGGGCGAATCGATTTCCCTCCCCTTGCCCGTCATGCCTGTATTTTGAAATAGAAATGTAGGAAAGAATTCGTGAGTGAGTGACAAGAACTGGCCGCCCGCTCGATAGCGAGGTACCCGGGAGACAAAGACATGAGTAACGTAGTCATTATCGACGATTCGATTGTGGTCCGTAAGATCGTTGAAACGACATTGCGCCGCGCCGGTATCGCCTGTAGCAGCTACCAGGACGGTGTAGAAGCTCTACAGGCCTTGAAGGAAAGGCAGGATGACATTCCTGATCTGATCTTCCTCGATATTGGCCTGCCCAGGCTTGATGGCTATGATGTGCTGCGCCTCCTGAAAACCAGTCCCAGGTTTGACCATACGCCGGTCTTTATGCTCTCCGCTCGTGATGGTATGCTCGATCGCCTGAAGAGTCGTCTTGCTGGAGCCAGGGGCCATATCACCAAACCATTCAAAATACAAGAATTACTCTATATTATCCAATCAGCATAATGATAGGGTTCTACGAAAAACGGGAGCTTGTTGGTAGAAACTGATAAAAGATAAAGATAAGACAAGTATAAGACACATACATAAGAATAAGACATCTGAGCTAAGGGAAGGAGCTTAGCAACCATGAACCAGAGTGAAGTAGCGCGCTTGCGCGAACAGATCGAATTGCAAATCGAAGCCATGCAACGGGGAATGCACGGGTTTTCCACGGGCGCGACACGCCATGCATTCATCCGCGCGCGTCTGGAGCGCCTCGACCAATACCATGCAGCCCTCACGCGGCAGATCGGAGAAGAAGATGCCAACCAGGTCGTCTACGGCCTTTATTCTGAAGTCATGGCATCATGAAATGAACTTGCAAAGGAAGAGATATGGGAACCTATCGTCATCGCCTGTTGCGTTACAGGCGACTCTCACCGCGTGCCATCAAGATCGGTTTATTTGCTTTGGGCCTGATCTTGTTGATAGATATCGTTACCACCAGATTTTCGGCGCAAATTCAATCGACCTTAACCTTACCTTTAACTGCTCCGCACACCAACAATGGTACAGTGCTGCAATTGCCGCGTATGGCCAATGGAACGACAACGCATGCCACGCCACCCGCTACTAAGACAATTGCGTCAACGCCGGTAGCCACAACCACTACTGCTATAGGGCCAACCGCGAATATCCTATCGCAGGATACCTTTCAGCGCGCGGATCAGCGGTTCTGGGGAACGGCTTCCGATGGGCAACCCTGGACGGGAGACGCGGCGAATGCCCCGGCCTTTGCGATTGTCAACCACGCGGGACAGGTCGGCAATGGCAGTGGTATTTACGATGCGCTGCTCGGCCCGCGCGCCGTCGATAGCGAGATCGTCTTCAGCGGCTCCGTCAGTCACTTTGGTGATTCCAACATGGGCGCATTGTTACGCTGGACGGACGCGAACAACCTCTACAAGGTCTTCTTCGATGGCACGAATTTAACCGTACTCAAGAAAGTCGCCGGAGTTGTCTCTATCCTGCAATCCGTGCCCTTTCCGGCCCAGGATGGTCAATCGTATACCCTGCGCGTGCGTATGGTCGGATCAAGTATCAGTGCGCGAGTGTGGCAGACTGGCCAGACCGAGCCATCCACCTGGATGTTGAACGCAACGGATACGATGCTACCATCGGGATATGATGGCATGCGCCTGATCGTGCAAACTGGCATTACCATCACTATCACCTCGTTCGCAGAGTCGAAGGCCTGACATGATACAGCAATTCAAAACTGCTTACGCTATGCACATCTGGCTGAAATGTCTTACCTGGTTGGGCCTGATTAGCGTTGCAACACTGCTGCTGCGCATTTCGGATGGCTTTCCACCGCAGGTCTGGTATCTGCTGGCCCGGGCTGCTCCCCACATCGGAAGCCTGCTGGCCTCACGGGGTATCATCGCCCTGGCGTCGTTTGCAGGCATAGTATTCCTGTCTTTGACGTGGGGCTGCCTCTGGCTGCTGCTGCTATGCATAAGCATCGCGCTAGTCTGGCCCAGTCGGCCAAAGAGACGCATGCAGGCCGCTATCAACTGGCAGCGCACCTCAGCCGATAATCTGCTCGATCAAGGCTTTGATGAGCCGCAGGCTTCTCTGGCCTATGCCGCGCTTGCCAGAACTACCTCGCCCTTAACTCCTCCCCCGTTGATGAAAATGTCAAAACCTCATCGCGATGCTGTAGAGGCGAGGGTGGCGGAGGGCCGTGGGGAGGGCCTTTATGGTCGCTCGCCGCGACGGGAGAGCATTACCTCGGACTTACACGAGAGCCG
>VBFM01000399.1:0-470 GCA_005882595.1 Chloroflexota bacterium | reverse complement strand
ATAAAGGCCCTCCCCACGCCGCCCCACCGCCCTCGCCCCTACGGACGGAGGACGTTGGAGTTGGTTGGGATCCGGGTATTGTACGCAAGCACAAGCCGAATGAAGATGCTGTGCTGGTTCAGCGCAGCGTCTGTACTATGTATGGAAGGCTCGTGCCTCTTTCCTTGTTTGTCGTAGCTGATGGTATGGGTGGTCATGCCAGTGGCCAGGTAGCGAGTCACCTGGCTATACATAGTATGATGCAAACCGTGTTGCCGACCATCCAGAACGGCGAGGAGCTTACCGAGGAATTTCTGATAGATACGCTGGTGGATAGTACGCACTGGGCGAATCAGGCCATTCACCAGCACAGGGAAGAACACCATGTTGATCTGGGAACAACCATCACCGCCGCTCTGCTGATCGAATCTACCGCTTATATCGTCAACGTGGGCGATAGCCGCACATACATTTATCGCGAAGGGCTCAGG
>VBFM01000398.1:9651-10086 GCA_005882595.1 Chloroflexota bacterium | reverse complement strand
CTGCGCATAATTCAATCAATGAGTAATCAAGTGAATCATCATTCATCACGACTGAAAAGCCAACAAATTTCTGCTATTCAATTGCTTCAACGTAGTGAGAACTCACTACAGCGTGGGCTAAGAGTCGAAGGGTTGGATGCTGAAACTCGAACTGATGGACAATTAGCTCTGGCCCAGGCTTCATTTTTACTTGGTGAAGCTGATATTGCGTGGCAACTGACCCAGCAGGCAGTGGAAGATGCACAGCGGTATGAGCAGAGCTGGCTGCTTGCATGTGGGCAGCGATTGATGGGTAGTATTCTGTCAATGCGAGGCCAGCAAGAGCAAGCTATTATTCATTTTATACAGGCGCTAGAAACCTTGCAGAAGTGTGGCATGCACCTGGAATGGGCGCGAACCCTGAGAAGCTACGGTGAGGCTTTGTTACAATATAAT
>VBFM01000398.1:0-9628 GCA_005882595.1 Chloroflexota bacterium | reverse complement strand
CTAAGTTACCTGCGAGAGGCACGACAGGCATTTCAGAAATGCAACGCTGTACTAGATCTTCAGCTTGTTGATCGTGTGCTTGCTACCTATACATCCGCTTCCCTCACTCCCACACATAAAAATGTCAGCGCAGGTCGGTAATACTCCCTCAACGCCTCTCCTTTCCCAACACATCAGCCTATATTTAGGAAATTTTGTGATGCCACTTCATATACATCCAAAAATTTTGTGATGTCCATCCAAAATTTTTACTGGATAAACCTCATTTCATGTGTTCGTTCTGCTTTGTAATCTCATGCCCTCAGTACCCAGGAAATGTGTTTATAGTCAACATTTTTCACCAGATAATCATGTACACTCGTGTATAAGAGATTTGGATGAGATGGAATGTGAACCGTCTCCCAACATTAACAAAGAAGAAGGAGCGAACCTCATGAATCTGGCCTTAACCAAACGTCACTTATTACTGTTAGTCTTTTTAATTGTTTCCCTGCTCATAATGGGACTTTTTGTAATTCACTCTGCGGTGCCTGGTTTATGGCATTCCGTTTCTGTCACCCCTAATGTTCCCATCTGGTGGCACTGAACAGATTCATGTGTAGCTCCTTAATTAAAAGAGTACTTCTAAACCACCCGCCTGGAAAGGACTCTGTACGATATCCCATTACGCTGTGCAGTTCTCCATCGCGAACCAGTTCATACTATCCCTGCAATATCGCTGATAGAGCGAGCGAAACACAGGTGCAGGGCAGAACAGGCCGCATATGAGAACGTTTGAAGATAGTCTATGAAAGGAAAGCGCCACATGTCTCACTATGATTAAACTTCGAGGATACAGAAAGACGCTCATCTGTGGAGGTGAGCGTCTTTTGTTGTGCAGGAATATAGTAAAGGTAATCCTGTCTACACTCTGGCACCGCCAACGCACTGCTGGCAACCTTCATCACCCATCCTTGCTCACTCTTCTTCGCAAAAGCAAGCAACCTACCTCAACAGGGAAGGAACCCATCAATGAACAGCAACACAAACCTCGACCCCAGCTCCAACCATCCCATATCTTCAACTAGCAAGCGGCCGGCGCCCCAAAAAATAATACCGCGCAAAATGAGCGGTATTTGCACACTATTTCATTCCCCCAAAAGTCCTATCCTCTTACTATCACAACTTCAATTCGCAATACCCATCACCCAAACAGCTTCAGCAACACATCCACACCGGCCAACCTACACGTATTCGCCAGGCATCCCAACCCCACAGTTGCTCAATAGCTCCCAGCAGCGAATAATGGTTAAAGATCATATTGCCGATAACCTGTTGATGAGCCGGTTGAGAGGTAATAACAATCAGAGGAACATTGCCCCTGCCCTGGTGTCCCCTCGGCGCGCTTCGTCTAGGGTACGGGCTGGGCTTGCCCCTGCCCTGGTCGTCTGGCTGTCCTGTTCGCGTCTTGCCGTATAGGTTATACTTCACTGTAGTAAATCTACTGCTTATCCGGCGCATTATCAAGAAAAGCTATGTGAAGAAGGCAAGGCAGAGCAATCTTTATCTATAAATGAGTATTAATCATGAAATTCTTGGGAACATAGGGTATAATGAAACTACCTGAAACATCCCCTCGCTCTTTGTCTATATATGCTGCTCCTGTATGGCAACTGGGAGAGACATACGGGAAGGAGACGGTGAGAAGATGGACGATAAGGTTACCTATCGCCAGCAGGTAAACTTCTGCGGGAAGCCGCGCTGTCGCAAGTGCCGCGAAGGTATAGGTCATGGTCCCTACTGGTATGCGTATCACCTCACCGATGCCGGGCGCACGGTGCGCACTTATATTGGCAGAGAACTTCCCCCTGGCGTAGCATCTTCGCTTTCCGCTTCTCATGATGCCATTGCTGAAGGTGATCTAGAAGAGAAGTGGGGGCTTCCCATGCCACGCTCAGAAACTGCCACTCCTAAGAACCCTGCTTTCCCCATTGCGCAAGAGGGGCTATACAGCGAAATTGATGCGTTGGATCGATTGCTGGCCTCTGATCCTACCAATGAGGCCGCATTGCAGCGCCTCATGATTGTGCTGGCGCAATCGAAGCGACGTGGGGAAGCCATGCGCGCCTACCAGCGTTTCACCTCTGTGCTGCGCAGTGGTTATGGCCGCTCGCCTTTGGCAGAAACGCAGGAGATATATGAAACTGTACTGCATGGAGGCGACTTCTCGGAT
Organism: Chloroflexota bacterium; assembly: GCA_005882595.1. Lineage (GTDB taxonomy): Bacteria > Chloroflexota > Ktedonobacteria > Ktedonobacterales > Ktedonobacteraceae > VBFM01. Next base: position 7,416 of record VBFM01000398.1, on the reverse strand, counting down.
CGCGACCCCCGTTAGGGCGGGGGTGGTATGGATGAGGGGGGGGGACCCTTGCGGTCGCCCTCTACTATACGTAACTCGCGGTCGCCCTCTGTTGTTCATAACTTGCAATCGCCCTCTACTATTGATTCCCCCTACATTGGGCGCGTTAATCAGAGTCCTCTGGTTGGACGCGACCAGGAACGGAGTGCGCTCTGGCAATTGTTGCTGGCGGCGGAACAGGTGAGGCTTGGCAGTGCCAATGCTGGAGTGGGAGAAAAGAAGGCTTCTGTGGTTGCCGCTCTCGCGCTTGAAAGACCGCGTTCGCAATGTATGGTGTTGATGGGTGAGTCGGGTATTGGCAAGACTCGTCTCGCTGAAGAAACCGCGCGCGAGGCGCAGCGACATGGATGGGCCGTGGTTTGGAGTCACGCGTATGAGCAGGAGAGCGCGATCCCTTATCGACTGTGGAGTGAGGCGTTGCGCAATCTACTTGCACAGGGACTCTGGCAGGATGAGCAAAATGCACAACAAAGGTCCACTCAAGTCTACCAACCCCTAAGAGCCCTGCTGCCAGAACTGCATGAATGGTGGTCGGAGGACGAAGGACAGAGTTTATCCGGCTCCTACCATCACAATCCTCTCTCGCCTGAGCAAGAACAGGTGCGTTTGCGCGAGGCTGTGTACGAGTTGCTGACGACTATCAGCGCACGTGCGCCGCTGCTCATGGTGCTCGATGATGTGCAATGGGCCGATGGAAGTAGCTGCGAACTGCTTGGGTACCTGGCGCGCCGCCTGCCTGGTCATCCCATTGTGCTGCTGGCGACATGCCGCGAGAATGAACTCTCCAATAATGCGACGCTGCGTTCATTGTTCTCGCATATGCAGCGTGAACATGCCATCGAGTATTTACACGTCGAGCCGCTTACCGATGCCCAGATCGCAACGATTGTGTCGCATCTTCCCGATCCAATGGTACGACACATTCAAAGCCAGGCAGCCGGCAATCCTTTCTTCGCGGAAGAACTGGCTCATTCGCTTCCCTCTGGACAAATTGAGCAGCAGTCGATAGGTGAGGAAACAACCGCTTTGCCAAAGACCATCACCGCCGCCCTTAACCAGCGCGTGCGTCGGCTCAGTACAGCATGCCAGCAATTGTTAGGCAAGGCTGCTGTGCTAGGCGGCTCGTTTGGCTTTCCTCTTATTCATGCAATGGAGGCCAGCGCGAACGGCATCGAAGAAGAGACCATCCTCGACCTGCTGGACGAAGCCCTGAGTTCGGGTGTTTTGATGGAAGAGGGAACGGGAACGCGCATCGCCTATCGCTTCTGGCATCCCCTGCTGGCCAGTCATCTCTACAACAACCTGTCAGCCATGCGGCGGGCGCGACTTCATCGACGCGCAGCCGAGGTCTTGCAGCAAGTATACTCCGCGCGCGAGGATGGGCAGGCGGCGGCCATTACCGAACACCTGGTGAAAGGTGGCGGCGAAGCCGGGCAGATTGTCCATTTCGCGGAACTGGCAGCGGATCATGCCTACGCGCTCTCCGCTTATCCAGAAGCCGAGCGGCAGTATCGCCTGGCGGTGCAATATGTGGAGGCTGCCGACCCGCAGCATGGACGCTCGCAGCCATCTCGCCCCTTACCGGCAGAAACACGCTCGCGCCTGGCCTTTATGTTGGAACGGCTGGCGGAATGTGTGCGCATTCAAGGCAAATTTAAGGAAGCGCGCCAGATATTTGAACGGGTACTAGAGGTACGCAATCACCGGGATCGTGCTACTTCCGGTGAATTGGACAGTCAGGAAGCCCAGATACAATCCTTGCTCTGGAGCGAAATTGGCTGGACGTGGCGCTTCACCGGAGATAACCAGCGCGCCTGGCAGTGCTGCGAACGTGGCGAACAGGTCCTGCGCGCGGCGGGCATTACAAGCGGTCCAGCGCGTGCGCGGCTGCTTTTTCAACAGGGCAGCCTGCACTGGCAGGAGGGGAATTATGCGGAAGCGCGCCGCAGCATCAATGCAGCCTTAAAGTTATTTGAAGAGGCGCAGTCTTCGCGTATGCAGCCAGCCGGAGATGCCGTAGACCCGGCACGCCTGACGCGCATCAGGCAGACTCTACTGGGCGACCCGGTTGATCTTGGACGCGCACACGCCTTGTTAGGCGCGGTTGACAATGCCGTTGGGGAGCGCGCCGAGGCGTTAAGCCACTTGAATACCGCGCTGGCATTATATGAACGTCATGATCGACAGCGCGAGATTGCGCACGTGTGCAATAACATCGGCTATGTCCATTTGAAACAAGGCCACTATCCACTGGCCCGCAACTTTTTACAACGCGCCTTCACCCTGGCGGAGCGTATTGGCGACATTCCGTTGATGTCCGTCGTATTGCATAACATGGGAGAACTGGCTCTCTTGTCCAGCGGCAATGGCCTGGAAGAAGCCGAACTCTACTACAGGCGCAGCCTGGCGCTGGCGGAACAGATCAATGACCGTGAATACCTGAGCCTGTGGAATGCCGATCTCGCCATCGTCCTCTTGAAGTGCGGCAAGATTGAGGATGCGAGAGAGTGTGTGGGCCGCGCCCTGACCATTGCTCGCACTATGCATAATGTCCCCTGTACCGGCCTTGCCCTCATCTCGCTCGGCAATTTAAGAATTGCGCAGGCCAGGACGACCAACAACCTTTCATACCTCAAACGCGCCAAAAAATCTCTTGAACATGCGCTCAGTCTCCAGGGCCTGGAAGTTGAGACACGCGCCAAAGGTCAGGTTGCTCTCGCTGAAGTTGTCTCATTAATCCCTACAGATGGAAAAGACATCCATAAAATTTAGGACGTGCCTTGCAGTTTTTATTTGAATAGCGTACCCAGAAGCGTAATAAAAACATCCAGCCTGATACCCCTTCATCCGGTATACTTCCTCATAGAGCAGGTTATCTCCAGCTCTTGTATCACCATCAATAACACAGTAGACCCACTGGTGGGATCGTATCCCGGCCTATTGTGCGCAATAGGCAAAGACAACGAGGAGAGCCGTCCATGCGACACGTTATGCTTGACCTCTACGGTTGTAACCCCTATTTGCTGGCAGATGAGACACATCTGCGGCGGGTACTCGACGAATACCCCGCGCGTATTGGTATGGAGAAGGTGAGTCCAGTCGAGCTGCGGGATATCAAGACGAGCAATCCGCTGGACGATGGCTATTCCGGTTTTGTCATCATTGCTACCAGCCATGTCAGCCTGCATGCCTGGCCCCCCTATCGCATGATAAACATCGATATCTTCTCGTGCAATGAATTTGACGAAGCCGAAGTGGTCACCTTCGCCTGTGACATGTTCGAAACTAATGACATTGAAGTTCAATCGGTGAAACGCGCGACCCGCTCACCACGTCCATCCAGTCAACTTGTTAGTAAGGTATTCGTATGACAAAGATGAAAATCGTTGCAGGGATCGCATTTTTATTCAATACGCTTTGCTTCGCCACTTACTATGCCGTGGCGAAAGAAGCGTTAGACCGTATCGACCCTATCATCTTTACGTACTTGGAGATGATGACGCTCGCTCCTGTAGCCATAATTATCATTATCTGTTCCTGGAGGTTTATGACCAGGGAAGTCGTCAAGCGCGGTATCTTGATCGGCAGTTCGCTCTGCCTCGCATTGTTCACCATCGCAATCGCTTTGAAATATACTACTGCCACCAGTGTGGCCTTCTTCCCCGCGTTGAACGGGTTCCTGGCGGCTATCTTCGCGTGGCTCTTCTTGCGCCAGCCTATCAGGAAAGCGACCTGGTTCGCGGGCCTGTTATCCCTCACCGGCGTGGTGATGCTGGTTATGAATTCCTCAATGGGCGGCTGGCGCGGTTCCGTGATTGCCTTTCTCGGTGGCCTGTTTTTTACGGGATACGTATTCGTGAGCGATTCAGAACAACATGTGGAAGGCTCTCACAGCTCCCACAGCTCACATACTCACTGGTCGCTCTTCGGCATCGAGTTGCTGACGATGGCGGTCTGGGCTAACCTGGTGGTGCTGCTTTTTGGTGACTGGCACGCTGTGCATCCCTCTTTGCCGAAGGATGTATGGGTGGTACTCTACGTCGCCGCTATCTGCACCTTTTTACCAACCTTGATCGCCGTACTGATGCAGCGCTACATCTCGCCCGTTACAGTCTCGTTTATCTACATCCTCGAGCCGGTGCTGGGAGCATTCGTTGCCAATCTGTACTTGCAAGAAACGCTGCCTATCGCTGGCTACATTGGAGGTGCTCTAGTAGTTCTGGGCGCTATCACGCATACCTGGGGAACCGCCCTCGCTCCATCCGAGGAACGCCCGGACCAGTATGTGGAGTCGGAGGAGGGCCTGGAAGTATTGGCAATATGGGATGTGCATGCGCATCGCCAGGTAGGAACAGTACCATATTCAATGTCACGTAGGGGAGAAAAACTCTTATTGCAACGACGCCGAAAACAACGCGTCGTGCGTCTAGGCCTGGTTGAGTTAGTAGAATGAGGCTCACAAGGAGCAACGTCTGGGGACCTTGCTGGTCGCCCTGGGGGTTCTGGTCGTACTAAGATCGGAGGTTCTGATGAAGCGCAGCGATTCCGGTGATTTTTGCATACTCTATCTTGAAGCTGAGGACGACAAAGCCACAGTGTTCGAGGTCATCGGCGAACAGAAAAAACCAGTGGTATTGATGTTGCCTGTGTCACCTGTGCTGCCTGCTCCAACTGCAACGCAAACGAAACCCAGGGTCTTCCAGCGCCCGGAGGATTTTAGCGACCTCAAACATATCAAACGCCAGCACAACCTTACCATCATTTTTGTGATCGAGGGCAACGAACACCTGCGGCAATTGGCAATGCGCAATGGCTTTCCTGCCTATGCCTCCATTGATGCTCTCGGCGAGGCGCTTGAAGAGGGCCGTCTTTCACTCTCCCGCCAGCGCACTATGACAAAGAATGCGAAGACTGCCCCATTAGTACCGCCAGCGTCCTTTTCTATGTCCTCTGTGCCTTTCGCATCATCCTCCCCGCATGCTTCTCCGGCACGCAGTACCAGTGCGAGAAAGACAGTGCCCCTGGCGCCTCCGGCATCGCAGTGGTCTTACATGACTCAAGCGCCCACATCCTCTCCTAATTCTACCGCCGCTCCGCATACGTCCTCTCCCTCGTATGGAACTTCATCGCCTCCTGACGGTCATGCCAGGCCGCCTGTCGTCAAACAACGGCGGCGCGGCTCTCGCGCACTGCTGGTTGTGCTGATTGTGCTGTCACTTCTAGTACTGGGAAGCGCTGGCCTTAGCTATTTCCTCTTCTTTGAGCATACCTCTGCCTCAAACGCTGTTGCGCCTGTGAGCGTGAATGTCGTGGGACGGCTGTATTTTTTGAGCAGCGAACAGGTGAGTGAAAGCAGTAACCAGGGATTGGATGACCAGGTGCAGCTTGATCTGCATGGCCTGCAGCCGCCAGCCCCTGGTAACGGTGATTATGCCTGGCTGCTGAGCGATAAAGCGCAGGGCGATACAACCGTCGTCTTGCTGGGAAAACTCTCTATCAACCAGGGCAGCGCTCACCTGTTTTACGGCGGCGATCAGCAGCATACCAATTTGCTTGCCATTACCAGCCGTTTTNNNNTCCCATCGCTCCTTCGCCCGACTATAGTACCTGGCGCTACTACGGCATCATTCCGCAGTCACCAGACTCTCAGGACCCAAATCATTTTAGCTTGCTCGACCACCTGCGCCACCTGTTAGCGGCTGACCCCTTGCTGGATCAACTGGAGCTACCGGGCGGACTCTGTAACTGGTTCTATCGCAATAGCGGTAAGTTGATAGAATGGACGGTCAGCGCGCGCGATCGCTGGGAAGAGGCCAAAGACTTCGCTTTCGTGCGTCGCCAGACTGTACGCACGCTGGCCTACCTCGATGGACTCTCATTTCTAGAGCAGGACCTTCCCGCGGGTACGAGTGTACCCTACATTCCTAATCTCGCCAGTGTTGGGCTAACAGATGTGCATGGCTCAAACCAGACTCCGCCCAGCTATCTCACGCATATCGAACGCCATCTGAATGGACTGATCAATGCTCCTGGTGCAACGCCGGAGATACGCAAGGAGGCCGCGCAGATTATCGACGCCATGAGCAATGTGCGGCAGTGGCTACAGAAGCTGCATGACGATGCAAAACAGCTTCTATCGATGACCGATGCCCAGATTGCCCAGCCGCCCGCCTTCGCGCTGCTCAATGATATGGTCGACCAGGCCAACTTCGCCTACACAGGTGAGGTTGATCCCACAACGGGCGCGATGCGCAACGGGGTGATCTGGATTCATGCCCACGTGCAGTCCCTGGCGTCACTCGATGTCGTTCAATACGTTCAAAGCAGTCAATCTCCTGAAATTGTCCCCAGTATGCAGCCCTTTACAAGTACCCAATCCTGGTTCTCTTTCTAAAAACTTGATATGTATTCAGAAACGCTACGCAAGTAGCCAGCGCTTCGAATGAATGAAAGTAAAAATGAGGTGAAAAATGCGTATACGTTGGATTGTCTTTAGCTTTATCACTCTATGTATGATAGCGGGGTTAGTTGCCGGTATCTTCTCGCATTCTATTGAAGCTGCCTTGACCATACAAAAACTCGATGGCGCGCCACAAACGAATGCCACTCCGTCGCCTGCAACGACGCCGAAAGGCACGCCCACAAAGACTACGACGCCAGTAGCGACATCCATGCCTGGAGGAGTGAACGTCTTAGCCAAAGATAGCTTCCAGCGTGCTGCCCAGACCTTCTGGGGGACAGCCTCGGATGGGCGTTTGTGGCAGGGGGATGCCAATAGTGTGGAGGTGTTCTCGATCAGAGGCGCGGGCCAGATCGATCACGGCCAGGGCGCGTTCAATGCTGTGCTGGGCCCGGTGAGCGCCAATGCCGAGGTCCTCTTCACCAGTAGCTTGAATCACTTCGCCAACGACGGCAAAGTCAATACCGGGGCCGTGCTGCGTTGGGTGGATGGCAATAACTGGTACAAAGCCCTCATCGATGGCACTCACTTGCAAATTCTCAGCCGCATCAATGGCACCTCCAAATCTCTGGCCACGATGGCATTTCCGGCGCAGGATGGTGTCTCGTATACCCTGCGCTTTCGTGTGGTGGGCGCAAACCTGTTCGCCAAAGCCTGGCCAGCCAACCAGCCCGAGCCAGCCGCCTGGATGGTGACCGTGACCGATACCGCGCTCACCCAGGGCGTGGGCGGCATCCGCGTGCTGCTGCAAAATACTTCGGTGATACGCGTGACCTCGTTTCTTGAAATGACTGTAGGGAGCATCATGTAAGTGGATTTACCGAGGCACATCATCGCTGTCGTTCATACAAAATGCCTAAAGGAGACCGAGGGGAGATCTTATGCTGAACCAATTCAAAGCAGCCTATGTTGCTCAC
>VBFM01000397.1:0-9497 GCA_005882595.1 Chloroflexota bacterium | reverse complement strand
GGCTACGGCAAAGAGGTCGAAGCAGTTCAGCAGGGCTGGAAGACCGGCATGCAAAGCGGCATAGAAGCCGTCACCCCCGAACTACTCGATGTCACTTCCCTTGTCGGCACCCCCACCGAAATCGTCGCCAAACTCGACCAGTGGGTAGCAGCAGGCGTCGACGAACCAATCCTGAGTATGCCCCCTGGCCCCGTCGATATCGCCGGCCCGCAGCTAGAGGCGATGATGAAGGCCCTGAAATCATAGGATTTAACCAACACGAAACCAGAAAAGGCGACCTTCACGGTCGTCATCCATTTTCCCTCCTGACAAACTCATCCGCGTGCCGCAAACGCTTGCCCATAGATGGATGGCTGTAAAAGAGAAACTCTATCACTGGCGACGGCTCGAGATCGGCCAGGTTCTGGTTCACCAGGCGCGTCATCGCGCTTTTGAATGGCTCAATCATGTGCGTCGACTGCAGCGCATACTCATCCGCCTGGTACTCAATCGCCCGGCTCAAGCCATTGTTGAGTGGCATTACCACCAGCCCGAAGAGACCGATCAGCGTCAACAGCAGTGGAATTGTCGCCGCGTCCGCCAACCCCAGGTAGAGATGCTGCGTCTCAACTGCCCAGTGGAATACCACATTCACCACATACAGTCCTCCCAGTGTCAGCACCGATTGGCTGATAATCAATTTCCAGAGATCGCGATGCACATGATGTCCCAGTTCGTGCGCCAGCACCACCTCGATCTCCTCGTCTGTATACTTCCCCAGTATCGTATCCCCCAGTACAATGCGGCGCGTATTCCCCAACCCCATCAGCGCGGCATTCGCCATCGTGGTCTTACGGCTCATATCAAACGTATACACCCCGCGCACACGTGTATGCGCGCGCTGCGCCAGTGCCAGCAATCGCCTCGTCAACTCCCCCTCTGGCAAAGGACGAAACTTGTAAAACAAGGGAAACAGTAGCACCGGCGCAAGATTCGCCATCACCACCGAGAAGAACAGCAGTACCAGCGCTACCCACAGCCACCACGTCAGGGGTTGCGTAGCTAACAGCAGGTAGATAATTTCAAACATCGCGCTTCCCAGCACCAGTTCCAACGCCAATCCCACAAAGAGATCGCGTATCCAGGCCCTCAACGTCATCACCGAAAGACCATAGCGATGCGACAGGACGAACCCACCATAATAACCGAGCGGAATAGTCACAAGCTCATATACAAGCATTACAATCAAAAAGAAGAGCAAGACCTGCCAGGGAAACCACCCGCGCACCGGCTCCCAGTTCAGTGTCTGCAATACACTTCGCAGCCATCCGGCCAGATTCGTGAAGAGCAGCACGCACACTCCCACCGCGCCAATTCCCATATTCACATACGACAATCGTCGTCGTATTCGCGCATACTCCTTCGCCTTCACCTGCCGTTCTTCATCAATCGTGGCGTGCTGCCCTTGCTGCTCTGTACCGATCTCCATATCGCTTGTCTCCCCAGGTGGACTTTCAATCTTGAGGGTTCATCATTGCTTCCCAATATTTTTAGGGCGAAGAAATCTGGTACCCTGGAGAGAGTATATCATAAGAAGAAGCGCAACAAGCAGAAAGAGGATTGCTCCTCCCCACTCTAAAATGATAGCGATAGCGCCTGACCATCCATTCAAAGCTTTTTGAATACTCGTTTGGAATATAGATGATCCTGATACTGGCGGGCCAACGTTCCAGGTGCCAGCATCTCCAGCCGCTGCATCGCACTGTTTTTGCGCATTAATGCTGCAATACTGTCCCTTAAGACTGCCATCTGATTGCACCCACCCATAAAAGTACAGAGGGGCATTCTTCTTGTAGGGCGCCACTGTGAACTGGATATATTTGGCGGTCGTAACGCTTCCGGTGAAATTGCCACTGCCCAACAGTTGTGGACCTACCGTGAACGTGCCTCTGATGCTCCCTTGTCCTGATGCCTGTTGTATTGAGAGAGCCATAGTTGTAGTGATATTCTCTGTGGTGTCATCAATTGTGCCATTGTAATTTCCTGCCACGTTTGGGTAGACATAGGGCGTCGGCGTGGGAGCAGGGGTAGAAGTTGGACTTGGAGTAGGGTGCGGTGTAGGCGTAGAGCCAGGTCCCTTAGTAGGTAGACTGGTAGGCGTGCTGGTTGGAATACTCGTCGGAATACGGGTTGGAATAGATGTAGGAGTGGGATTCGCTCCTATAACCTGCCCTGGAGTTGTTGTAGGGGCTGGTGTGCTCTTTGATGGGCGCGTAGGCACTGTAGTTGGATGAGTTGAGGGAGAAGTTTGCACAGTAACCGTAGGATAAGGGCCCGGCTTTAGCGTTTTGGCGATGGAATGAGAGGCCGGATGGCTTGCATTATACAGCCAGATGCCTGTTCCAATACCTGCGCCTGTCAATAGCGCAAGTAAAATCAGTATCAGGAGTACAAAACGTATTCTCGAACGCCGTTTACGCGGCAGAGCTTTTATGTGTACTGTAGGAGCAGAAGTGACTCTGGCCACCTGTCGTTGAACAGTGGCTGGCCGTCTAGAGGCAATAGGAATCTTTGGTTGAGTAGAAGAAGTTGCAGGATCAACAATTGGGGCTGTTAACAGCTGTTGTATGGGACGGGCATTCAATGCCTGCCAGAACTCCTCGACCGTAGCAAAGCGATCGTTGCTGTTGATAGCTAGAGCGCGATGAATAGCTATGGCTACATGTTGCGGAAGAGTCAGCACCTGTTTGTTGATCGGCTCGAGTGGGTCATCCTCTCCGATGCCCAGGTTCGTCATTCGATAGAGGGCATCAGCAGGAGTGACGCCCGTCAGTAAGGTATAGAGGGTTGCGCCCAGTCCATAAATATCGGTACGCGTAGTGGTTCCTATTCTATATTGCTCGGGAGCGCCATAGCCTGGCGTACAATGGCGAACAGCCGTCGTCGTCGATTCAGGATTGAATTCCTTCGCGATGCCAAAATCAACCAACGCCGCTTCTTCACCTGATATCGGGCTAATGATATTAGATGGTTTGATATCCCGGTGGATTATAGGAGGGTTCTGTCTGTGCAAATAGCCTACGGCATCCATAATAGATAAGACTTGTGGGAGTGAGAAACGCTTCTCTGGCTGCTCGTTTCGCAGCATCTCCAGGTTCGGCCCTTCGATATAATCCATGAGAATGTACGCGCGCCGTTGTGCCTCATCTTCGAATGCGCGATAGACCCGTGGCAATGCCCTGTGTTCAAGACGCCTGAGCAATTCACCTTCAAAGAGGAAGCGTGTCCGATCCTTCTTTTCCGGGTCAATCACCTCTTTGAGTGCATAAAGGTTCTGCTTCACACGCGTATCTCGCACTAAATAAACGGCGCTGAAGCCTCCCTTACCAAGCAGATCCTCAATGATGTACCGTGCGCGTATCACATGACCGATTGGAAGCGTTGTTTCTAACTCTTGCAACAACCTACACCTCAAATACTAGAACAAATAAGTGCGGAAAGCTACAAAATCTTGTAAGAAAATGGATGGGCGGATCTAATCTACTAAATATTTTAAATCTGGCTCTACTGTAGACGGATTCCTTGCCCTGTCAATTAAACGCTAAATAATTACAAGTTCTCACAACATTCCTACCATCTCCCTCAACAGCTCCACCATCTCGGGTACCCCATCAACCACCACATCCGCGTACTGCAACAAATCCGGCAGCGTATCAACATGCCGCACAACAATCGCCAGCGCCGCCAGGCCCTTCTGCCGCAGCCGTCCTATCTCTAGAATCGCATCCAGGTCGGTGCGGTCATCTCCTGCGAATACGATACCGCGTAATGAGAAACGCTGCGCGAACTGGCGCAGTGCCAGCCCTTTATCGATGGCCAGGGGCGCGCGAATCTCCACAATTTGCTTCCCCTCGCTCAGGCTCATCTTGACCTGTCGCGCTGGCTCCTCGAGCAGTTCCAACAGTTTCTGGCGTGTCTGCTCATGATCCGCTGAGAGACGATAGTGGATCGAGCCGCCCACCCGTTTGCGTTGCACACGCACGCCAGGCAGCTCAGCCAGCCGCTTTTCCACCAGGTCGAGTAAATAAGTGCCAGCCTCTGCATAGTCCAACGCGCCCGGCGCGATATGTACGGGATGCAGCCAGGGCAAACCATCCGACCATTCCAGCCCATGCGTCCCGATGTAAGTTATCCTATCCACATTCACCTTGCCCGCTCCATCTTCAATAGCTCGCCCCGTCATAATCGCGATATGCGCCTGCTCCCTGGCCTTTTCCAGCAGCGAGGTGACGCCTGGATACAGCTGTGCCTGCTCCGATGTCGGCGCGATGGGACTGAGGGTACCATCAATATCAAATACCAGTCCCAATGGCCGTTGTGACAGCACCGCCTGTAAGGTCTCCTGTCTCTTCAATCCTTCTCCTTATCGCTTCATTCTTCGGCTTGCGCATTTTTGCTATAGTATAAACAGAAACTACGAGGTGCATCTATGACTGCCAGCGAACATGCTTTACTTATGTTGAAAAGAGGACTGCGCCAGCGCTGCCCTGTGTGCGGCAGAGGGAAGATATTCGCTGGCTTTTTCAAAACATACGAACGCTGCCCTGTCTGCAATTTTGCCTATGAACGCGAACCCGGCTATTATACCGGCGCGATGGCCATCAACCTGGTCATCAGCGAATTGCTTATTGCCATTATTGCTGTGCCGCTCGCTGCAAGCCGGGCCGTGCCTCTCCTCTATCTCATCCTACTCGGCTGCACCTTGCCTTTCCTCTTGCCCATCCTATTCTATCGTCCTACCAAATCCCTCTGGATGAGCCTTGATCATTTTTTGCACCCGGTGGAAAGTAATGAAGGCTAAGGACAGAAGAAAGGCAGCAGGGCCATGCGACCACTGCTGCCTTTCTTCTGTCTTTCCCTAAATGCTTTTCTACCCTCGCAGGAGCGGCAATAGGTACACCAGGCTGAAGACCACAACCCACACGCCGTCAACGAAATGCCAGTACATCTCCGCGGCCTGTACCGGGAAATGCTGCTTGGCAGTGAAATCACCTCGCAGCGCGCGCAGCAAGACAATCAGCAAGATGATTAAGCCCACGGTGACATGCAAACCGTGAAAGCCGGTCAACGTAAAGAACGCTGAACCAAAGATAGTTGGTAAACCGGCAGGAGTTGACTGCGGGGTAAAGTGCTGACCAAATAGGCCAGTATACTCGTAGGCCTGACCGCCCAGGAATGCAGCGCCCATCAGTATGGTCAAGAATAGACCAAGCTTCAAATTGCGCTGGTTGCCCTTGACGATGCCTGCACCTGCGAAACGCACGGGGATACTGCTGCCCAGCAGGATAAACGTATTGATCAATGGATACGTCAGTTCAGTTGGCAGATGCCAATTTCCGGTGCGTATCTCCAGGTAGAGATACGCTGCGATGAAGTTGGCGAAGATCAACGCTTCTGAGGTAATGAAGAAGATCATGCCCCACCAGTTGATACTTCGTTCTGGCACTTCCCCGTGTTCCTCTAACGTCCGAATCTGTTCGCCGTGGGCAATACTCATCTCTCATTTCTCCCTATCTTAATTCATCAATATCAACGACGTTCAAGTCCCCAGCCGATAATTGAGGCGACGGTCAGCGCTGCGCCAATGCATATAATAATCGTGCCTATAATATATGGTAGCATAACCACGCCGAAAAGGGCGATTGAAACAGAAACAGCTAATGCGAAAGGCCAGTAGCTCTTTTTTGCGTCAATCACCTTTTGTAGCGCTTCTGGCGATAGCGGCTCTTTCCTTGATGGCGGCTTGCGCTGACCTGGCTCCTCAGACACTATTTCCTCCAAACTAATGGGTTGCCGTCTTCCAGTCGGCGATCTCCGGGTTCTTCTTATCGAAGAACGGGCGACGACTTCTCACCGTTGGAATGACGGGGAAGTTGTACGGTTTGGGCGGCGAGGTCGTATCCCATTCCAGGGTGAAGGCATCCCACGGATCATCGCCCGCCTTCTCCCCACTGCGCAGCGTTGTAATGAAGTTCCACAGGAACACCATGATCGAGACCGCAATGGTGAATGCTCCAAAGGTGGCCATCAAGTTCAATTCATTCCAGCCAACATTACCAGGATAGGTATAATAACGACGCGGCATACCCAGCAGTCCCAGGATATGCATGGGGAAGAAGGTCAGGTTCACGCCGATCAGCATCAGCCAGAACTGTACCTGCCCCAGGCGCTCGTTCAATATTCTGCCCGTTATCTTGGGGAACCAGTAGAATATGCCCGCGAAGACACCGAAGACGGTCCCGCCAAAAAGGACATAATGCAGGTGTGACACTACAAAGTAGGTGTCTGTCACCTGGTAATCGAAAGGCACGATTGCCAGGGCCGCGCCATTCAAACCGCCGATCAGGAACATGGCGATAAAGCCAAGCGCGAAGAGCATTGGGGCCTTGAAACTCACCTTTCCTCCGTAGACGGTGAATACCCAGTTGAAGATCTTCACGGCTGTTGGAATTGCGATCAGCGTTGTGCTGGTCGCGAAGAAGGCCTGCGCAACTAGTGGTAGACCGACCGCGAACATGTGGTGCGCCCATACGGTGAAGCTCAGGAAACCAATCGCGACACCTGACCAGGCGATGAATGTATAGCCAAAGATGGGTTTGCGCGAGAATACCGGCAGCACTTCGGAGATAATGCCGAAGGCAGGTAAGATCAGGATGTACACCTCTGGATGCCCGAAAGACCAGAAGAGGTGCTGCCACAACAGTGGGTCACCACCCGCGCCTGCCTGGAAGAAATGGGTGCCTAGATGGCGATCCAGCAGCAACAGGATACTTGCGGCGGTGACGCTTGGCAGCGCGAAGAGCAGCAGGAAGGCCGTTATGAGGGTCATCCAGGTGAATAAGGGCATGCGGTTGATGGTCATGCCGGGTGCGCGCAATTTAAGGATGGTCACGACAAAGTTGAGCGAAGCACCAATTGAGGAGATACCAAGCATCAGGATACCTAGCGCCCAGAAGTCTGTATTCATGCCGGGTGTACAGATCACGGCGTTAATGCCACAATCGCTGGTCAGTTCGTTGAGCGGGGCATAGTTGAACCAGCCCGCGTTGGGAGCTGCCCCAAACAGGAAGCTGATGCTCAGGAAGAGTCCGCCGAAGAGGACCACCCAGTACCCGAAAGCATTCATGCGTGGGAAGGCCATATCACGCGCGCCGATCATCAACGGCACGATGTAGTTACCGAGACCTGTGAGCATTGGCATAACGAAGAGGAAGATCATGGTGACGCCGTGCATGGTAAATATCTGGTCATAGATCTCAGGTGTCAGGACTTTTCCATCCGGCACTGCCAGCTGAGTACGGATGAGTAATGCCTCTGTCCCGCCGAGCAGGAAGAAAAAGAAGGCGGTGACAATGTACATGATCCCGATCTTTTTATGATCGGTCGTCATGATCCATTCACCAATGTAAGTTTCGCCAAAAGGCTTTCGCCGTGTAAGGGTTACACCTTCAACGACAGTACGGGTTGCCATGGGCAATTCCTCCAAAATCTAGTATCCAGGCGACTGTAATCATCTCGCTGCCTGGCAGCTCCCTACCTACACGAACGGACTACCACCCGTATAGGGTAGGGGCGGGGCTTGCCCCCGCCCTTCGTCCCGTTGGGCTATCGAACTGACTATGTGAGACTTTCCAGGTACGCTATCAATTGGGCAATCTCGGTGGGCGAAAGTTGCCGGATTACCATATCATTCTCGGGTTTGATCCCTCTTGGATCCTTCAACCACTGGTACAGACCGCATCCATCGGGATTCTTTATCGACGCATTCCCGGACGAGTCGGTAACTACCTGGCAAGACTGTGGGCTCCACTCCAGTACTTCACCAGCGATGATACGACGGCTACCAAAGTGCGTCAGATTTGGCCCTACAAGCCCGGCTGCCTTTGGGTCGGTGTAGCTGTTCAGGTTCACCCCTACGATCCCGTGGCAGGCAAAACATCCGCCAGAACCGGTAAAGAGTTTCATACCCGCCACCGCGGCAGGATCGGTTGGCGTTTGCGCCGCCTTCTCCTGACCTGATAACCACGTCATATAGTCGCTCGTTTTCATGACAATCAGGTTGAAGCTCATGTGTGCATGATTCAGGCCGCAATATTCGGTACATAATCCACGATAGGTGCCGGGAGTGTCCGCACGGAAGAGTTTGTCATTGTTATGGCCAGGCACCACGTCGGTTTTACCCATCACTTGCGGCACCCAGAAGCTGTGAATGACATTGTCGGATTTGAGAAGGGTGTGAATCAGGGTGCCCTGGGGAACTACCAACTCATCGGCGGTGACGATTTGCGGGTTCGTGTTCGTGTAATCGAACTCCCACCACCATTGATGCCCCACCACCCGAATTTCAAGCTGGCCAATGGAACTATTATTGGAGATATTGCCCAGGTTGAACATGGTATAGATGGTAGCAACCAGTACCGCGAACAGGAACAGCGAAGGGCCAATCGTCCAGGCGATTTCTAACGTATTATTGCCGTGAACCTGCCTCGGCAAGGGCATATTTGGCCGCTCGCGGAAACGCACAATGGAATAGATGAGCAGACCCTCGACGATCACAAATACAATCGTTGCCACAATCAGGATAAACCAGAACAGATTTGATTCCTGGTTAGCAACCGGGCCTTGTGGGTTCAAGATCGAGGGAGAGCTCTCACCACATGCTGCAAGAAGGATCGAGGACATAAGCATCGCTGAAAGAACAATCCCCCAGCGTCTCATCCTTTGTCGTGGAAGTCTTTTAGAGAGCGGTATCCTCACTGTTCTCACTTCTCACTTTCCTAAAAATATTTGTTTGACGATGGACACAACCAACAATAACGAACGAAAGCATCGCCAAAGAAAAGACACTCATGCCATTATATGCTGCTAGTGTAGTCATCCCGCCTGACAGAAAACTTGCGGCCTTTTCCCACTACCTTACAATAGCCTGAATGCAGCGTTGCGACACGGTTTGCGCAATTGCGTTATCCATCGATCTGTGAGTTCTTATGTGTAATGTAGCAGGTTTGAGGGAGAGGGTGCAAGAGAAAATACACCCTATCCTGCTAGAAGTGCCGTGTTAGTAGGGACAAGGAGTGGAGCGGCGTGGAGTGGGGGCCTTGTGCTTGTCCCTCGTCCTGTTGGGTTATGTGCCCATGAACATCAAGAATACCTGACAGAAGCGCGATGCCTGCAGGAACAAGCACAAGGCCCTTGCTCCACGCTGCCCACTCCTTGTCTCTACGCACGATCTCACTAAAGATTCACTTTTTCTCATTGTCTTCATCGTCTTCATCATAAGGCCCGGCCATGACAAACCTCTTTCTAGTTGTGAGAAGAACAAGTTACCGGGACAAAGCTTACCTGCACGCATATTTTTAAGGAAGTAGCATCCGTGGAAACTCTGTGGCAGCTTCATGACAACTTTATAGAATCTGCTCTAAAACAGGTCCAAATCAACGTATTACTTGAATATGCCC
>VBFM01000396.1:9257-9607 GCA_005882595.1 Chloroflexota bacterium | reverse complement strand
TACAATGCAAAAGATACCGCCGATTGCCGTTTCTTTACAACACAGTGTATGAAAAACATTCTACCTGCTCAGGTATTGGCGATAGCACGGGAGAAATTGCGGGAGCACACGCCTCAAGTCAGAAATAAAGAGGTGAAGCAATGAGTATGATGCTGGAGAGCCTGGCCATGCCGGCCATAGCTGAGGCGATTGAAGCCACGCTGAACGAAGAAATGGCCTGGTTTGGCCGCGCGCTGCCACAAGGAGAATTACACAAAACGCCTGAAGTATACTGGATGTATACCGCGCCCGGTAGACCAAACGATGTGCTGCTTTCGCGCTTCGCCGATAATGACGAAGCCATAATCCAA
>VBFM01000396.1:0-9152 GCA_005882595.1 Chloroflexota bacterium | reverse complement strand
TAGCACAACCGGCATGGCTGTTGATTTGCGAGCATGCAACGAAAACATTCCTGTGAATTCTGCGCTTTCTATCGCAGAAATCCCTGATCTGGACACCTTGAAGCTACTCCGCGACATCGAGATGGGGGGCTTTGGCGCGTCGGAGGAATTAGCGCAATATTATTATGATACCTATGCACATGCCGGCTTCGGCTTTAGCATGCCCTGGCATCACTATCTCGGATGGCTATACGACAAGCCGGTTGCTATCGCCTCTATACTCTATCATGCCGGTGTCGCAGGCATCTTCGGAATCGCAACCATTCCAGAGGTGAGGCGACAGGGTGTAGGCGCGACCATGACGCTGCATACGCTGCGCGAGGCCCGCAAAACTGGATATCGTATCGCGGTCCTTTCGCCGACGGATATGAGCGAAGCGATCTACCGTCGTATTGGCTTTCAGGAGTATTGTACCCTCCTGCATTACAGGTCACAGGAGAGAAAGTAATAGCACTGTTCATGCTGAGAGCATACAAAAGACACACAACACCTATCACATTGCCACCAGACGCGCATATCCTGGTGGTCAAATTGGCAACCATCGGTGATCTCTTGCTGGCGACGCCTGCATTGCGCGCGTTGCGCGAAACCTATCCGCAAGCGCAGATTGACCTGCTGGTTACGCCTGCTTCGGCCGGGCTGCTGAATGGTTGGGAGGTGATCGACCGCGTGATCGTGCTGGATAAATACCTGTTTGACTATCCGCAGCAGTTGCTCCGGCATCCCAGCAATCTGTTGCGCCTGCGACCGCTCTGGCGAGAGCTGCGCGGCGGTCACTACGACGCTGTACTGTTGATGCACCATCTGACGCTCTTCTTTGGCCGCTTGAAACACCAGGTCTTGATGCGAGCCACCGGCGCGAGATGGCGTGTTGGTTTGAATAACGGCCATGGGTGGTTCCTCAACGTGCGCGTCAAAGATCGCGGCTTCGGAGCCATGCACGAGGCCGACTACAACCTCAAGCTGGCGGAAGCTGTGGGCGCAAGCACTTCTGACAAGCGCCTGGCGATGCCACTCGGCGAGGATGAGCGGCGGCAGGCGCGCCTACTGGTGTATGGAGAGGCTGAACCTGAAAGTATCGCTCGCCCCATTATTGCTATGCACCCTGGCAGTGGGGGCTACAGTACGGCCCGCCGCTGGGCGCCTGAACGCTTCGCACAGTTGGCCGACTCCCTCTATGACTGTGTTGGAGGACAATTGATCTTGATAGGCGGCCCAGAGGAGGCAGAACTGCACTCGCGCATTCTGGGCATGATGCAATCCGGCATGCCTGCGCGCAGTTTCGCGGGCAAAGGCAACATCAAAGTCGCCGCAGCCGTGCTTGAACTGGCGGATCTCTTTATCGGCAATGATGCTGGCCCGATGCACCTGGCGACCGCCGTTGGCACGCCCACCGTTGCCATCTTCGGTCTGACCAACTCCCAGGCATGGGGGCCTTACACGGGCGGTGCATCTGGACAACAAGCCATCATCGTCAAATTGGATCTACCCTGTATGCCCTGCTTCTATCGCGGCCACTATCTAGGAACACCCGAGGGCTGCGCTACCCGCGATTGCCTGGCTATGCTGGGTGTTGATCCGGTAGCAGTGGCAGCAAGAAGGCTGCTAAGAGAGTCAGAGCAGTGGCATCTATTTGAAGAGGTCAGTAGTGGAGATTGAAGAACAGGTAGGACAGTATGGACAAGCAAGCCCCAACAAACATTACCGCGGTGGCTGTGTACTTACCGGAGCAGTGGCCACAACTACTCGCGACAGCCCAGGACGCAGATCAGCTAGAAGCGACCTGGGAAGAATGGTATAAAATTCTACAGGAAGCGAAGCAAAACCTTGCCCGGCATGGTATTATCTGCATTGATGTCTATGTTGATGTAGACGCCCTATTAAAATACTGTTGGGAGAACAATTTACCGAATAACGGAAGTACACGCGCTGAATTTGCTGCTCACGTATTGCAAGAGCAACGAAAGCATATAGTAGCCTGGGGAAAAAAGAGAAAGAAAAAGAGGCGAAAATGACTGAAACACCATATACACCACCCGTCGATCAGCTACTTACATATGGCGAACCTGACTTGGTAAAAGTAGAAGGTTGGCCAGATTATCTCGCACTTGGGATCGGTCCTGAAGACATTCCAGAGCTTATTCGCATGGCAAAGGACAAGCAGATTCATGATATCCATGAGGAAGAATATGATGAAGATGACCCTACCTTTTATGCGGCTGTTCATGCGATACGTGCTCTTGGACAACTTCATGCCGAAGCGGCTGCTTATCCATTACTCCCACTATTTGATGAGCCAGGCGATGAGTGGATCGTAGAAGAACTGGCAAAAGTCTACGGTATGATCGGGCCATCAGCGATACCTGCGCTTGCATCTTACCTTCGTGACGACTCTCATGAAACGTCCTCTCGTGCCTATGCCTCAAATGGATTAGCAGCGATCGCTAAAAGGCACCCTGAAAGCCGCTCGGAAGCTATCGCAGTTATCACGCAAGTACTGGAGCAGTTCGAAGAAAATGATCCCGAGTTAAATGGCTTGCTTATTGGTGATCTGGCAGACCTCAAGGCAACAGAGACTTTGCCACTTATTGAAAGAGCATTTGAGGCTGATAGAGTAGATGAGTTTTTTATAGATTTGGATTATGTGCTGGAGGAATTTGGATTAAAAGAGCGCAAACCGCTTGAAATACCGGATCTTAGGAGCCTGATTTCTAACAGGCCTACTTCTGAGGATATTCCTTCTTACGAGAATACTCCCTCGCAGCCTACTTACTCTGAACCACCCTCATTTCCAGTGAGAGATTCGTATGCTCAGAGGCTGCCGACGCCGATAAAGTTTTCTGGCAACAAGAAACAAGGCAAAGGAAAGAAGCAGAAAGCGCACAAAAAGCGTTAATCTTATCTGCCTGTGGCTGCTACAGCTTTTGTCCGTTTCACGGGCCGCGTAAAGTTGCCAAGCTCAACTTCTGGTACTTCGCGTTTGAGAATCTCGATCATAGTGCGCATACCCAGCGCTTTGCCCATCGAGTCCAGCGCGGGCATGCGCGGCAGCAGCACTTCAGGATCGATGTTAGGTTGCGCAACTGAATGAGGCGCAGGCCCGTCTCCCTTACAAACGACAGTAACGCCTCTACTTCGCGTTCGCGGTCGATCATGCCGGGGAAACACAGCAGGTTGATGGAGCTATATACTCCCGCATCGCGGGCGCGCCTGAGTGAGGCTTTGACATCCTCAAAGCTATAGCCGATGGGTCGATAGTAGGCGGTATAGGTTTGCGGATGTCCAGAAATGGTGCTGGCGCGGATGGTGTCGAGTCCGGCATCGTAGAGCCGCTGCAGCCAGCGCGGGTTGCTGGCGTTGGTGTTGATATTGATTACGCCTTTGTCGGTACGCTCGCGCATGGCTTTGATGGCCTGCTCGATGCGCCGGTATTGCAATAATGGTTCACCCTCGCAGCCCTGGCCGAAACTGACGATGGCATCTTCGGCCTGTTCCAGGTGTGGCACCGCAACCTCGACAATCTCATTCACCGTTGGGATGAAGGTCAAACGGTCCTGCGGAGAAATCAGGTCTTCCTCTTCCTGCTTTGAGATACAGCCTACACAGCGCGCATTACAGCCGGGCGAGACGGCTATAGCCATTTCCCAACGCCCAAAAAAGAGATTGCTGGCGGTAGGACAGGAGTAGTCGAGCGCGCAATGGGCATGCTGCGCCACGATGCGGTTGTGTGGATAGGCCGCCCGTTTTTCGGATACGAGCCGCTCCAATGTATGCCTGGCAAAGGCGCGCGGATGCCATTTGCGCGGATCGTCGGTTTGTATGGCGGCCACGTATAGGCGTCCATGCATACTCGCTACGGCGCTATAGCCAAAAAAGGGCAGCGGCTCTGTACCGGGTACTTTCTCATAAGCTGGCAGGTGGGTGCGTGTATAGCCGATGGGCAAGAGGGCAGCTGCGGCCCACCCGCGTGACCGCGCCATCACTTGCCGCTCACCGGAGGGTTTCTCTCCAACAGCAAGCCGATCAGGCATCATCGACAGCGTTACTCCATCGGGTAATGGGATAAGATGCGCAGCCGCCAGGGGTTGATTGCCAAAAGCGAGGGCGCGCAAACGCACCTCCTCGCGTATTTCTCCCGCGGGAGTACAGTAAACGAGATATGGATTGGTCATGATGGTCCTTGTTGTTGATGTCTGTTCTTTGCATGCACTGCATGCTTTAAGCTGAGGCTTGCTAATGCGCTGGAGGTGGAGTCGCTGGAATACGCGCTCCAGTAGGCCGTTCATCTACAAAGTCGTCCTCGAAGAAACGAGGAATGGCATTCATTTGTGACTGCAACGCCACACGCTGCTCAAGCTCCCGCGTCTCCTCATAGACGAAGCTCAGTAGAATGTGAGTTCCACGCAAACTCTGGCACACATGACGAATGCGCGGATGCTCCTCCTCCATCCAGGCATTGACCATCGCCTCAAGCGCGGACATGCTATCCCCGCACTGAGCGCTATCAAAGCCCTTGAACCTGTACACGCTGCTTATCCTTTCGGCTTCGAATTGGAACTCGTACTTTTCAAGCCACCTCTACTCACATGCATCGCCTATTGTATCATGCTCACATTCATTTTACCATATCGGTACAGGTACCTTCGCCCAGCATACCTTCTCTTCCTGGCATTATTTATATGCACAACATTTGTGATGGCGAAGTCGCACATATACACCTCTCTGCATGACATCCTTGTTGCTCTCTATCCCTCAGCTATTATCCTCTTTGCAATATTTTTGCTTGCAAGAGCATCGTACAAAGTCTTACATAAGCCCTACACTGTTAGCACAAAATATAGTGTAATAAAAGTACATTGTAATTTAGTGTAATATTGACGATTTAGTTGACATTAAGTGTATTTTCTGCTACACTGAGCATTGTCATCAAAATCCTTGTGGAGGTTCTTCCTTATGGTAGGTCAGCAACATATCGTCATTGTAGGTGCGGGAATTATTGGACTTTCAACCGCTTACGCGCTTCTGGCAAATGGGAAGAGGCGAGTCACGCTTTTGGAACAGGCAACCGTGGATCACCAGCGAAGCGCTTCTTCTGGCTTTTCACGGCTGCTGCGGTTCGAGTATGGAGCCGATGCGCTCTATACTTCCATGGTAAGATTGAGTTTGACACGCTGGAAAAAGCTTGAACGAGCCGCACATCGCACGCTCTATACACCGACGGGAGTGCTGGTACTTGGCACCCAGGATGATGCTTTTCCCCGCGCGAGTTATAAGGTCGCGCGCAGCATGGGGCTTCCTACTGTTTCTTTATCCGAAGAGCAGTGCAACTCGCACTTCCCTCAGTTCTCTACACGAGCTTACGACACCTTCACGTATAACGCCGAAGGTGGTATTTTACATGCATCTACCTGCTTGCAGACACTGCGTGATGTGATCCTGGATCGGGGGGGAACAATTTATGAGGGTTGCCGCCTGACGCAGATCGCACATGATAGCCAGCGCCACCCCATACGCCTCCACCTGAGTTCAGGAGAGGAAATGACTGCTGATCGAGTGGTAGTAGCAGCTGGCCCCTGGATCCATCGTCTACTCTCCGGTGCGCATCTGCCGGTGCGCATGACGCGCCAGTACCTGCTTTATTTCGCCGATCTACCCAATTCATTATTTAAGGCCGGGGCCTGCCCCGCATTTCTGGCTGACAATCTGTATGGTTTTCCCATTCACAAGGGATGTAACGGCTGGTTGAAAGCTGCCTCACATGACTTTGGCGTACCCGTCTGGCCTGCCACGACTGATGAAATAACGCCGCCTGACGCAAATATTATTGCCCGCATCCGCCAGCAATTGCAGGAACTGTTGCCTGCGCTCCGCCACGCACAGCTGGTGCGTATCGATCCCTGCATGTACGATGTTTCGCCAGATGAAGATTTCATACTTGATCATCTGCCCTACGACCCTCGCATCATCGTCGCCACCGGACTAAGCGGCCATGGCTTCAAATTCGGTCTCCTGCTTGGCGAGATATTAAGCGGCCTCGCGTGCGATACTGAGCCTCCCGTGCCAACGGAACGTTTCCGCCTGAACCGTTTCTCGCGCAAGCAGCACTTACACTCAATTTCTGTGGCATAGCAGCCAGAGAGAAGCTTTTCACGTCTTCCTGCGTTCCTATGAACTTTTAGGAAAGGGATCAGGTCCTGATAATAAACCCGGTTTCAGGTGATGCTAATTTCTCAAATGCGATAGAATAAAGAGGCAACCTTTTGCATTTCTATCGTCCTTTTCACAAGGAAGAGTTGTTCTTGACACCAATGTATCCAACCGACCGAGAATCGCTTGAACGCGATAGCGATCTCGAGTTCATAAAAGCTAGTGGGCCAGGCGGGCAACATCGCAATAAAGTCGAAACGGGCGTGCGGTTGGTGCATCGCCCCACCGGTATTACCGTGACAGCTACAGAACGCAGATCGCAGCATGCCAACCGCGAAGCCGCATTCGAGCGGATGCAAGCACGTCTGGAGGAATTTCAGCGCGTTGAGATTCCTCGGAAACCAACGCGCCCGGCTGCCGCCAGCCGCGAGCGACGTGTCAATGAGAAGCGCATTTCCGGCTTACGCAAAAAGCTGCGTTCTACCCCCACAGAAGAATAGGCGATGCACGCATCCTATAGATGCTGCTCAAGCCAACCGCGTATATGTCTCAGGCGCTCAAGGCGCGAATGGGGATGCCCGCCGCGCGAAAGCCCGTGACTCTGGCCCTCGAAGCGCACGAAGAGGACTTCGCGGCCCATGTATTTCAGGGCGGCAAACAACTGCTCCGCCTGTTCGATGTTGCAGCGCAGGTCGCTTTCACTGTGGATGATCAGCAGCGGCGTGGAAATGTTCTTCACATAGGATATGGGAGACATGCGCTGGTGACGCGCGGGGTCTTCGTAGGGCGTGCTCTCCAGGTCATCGACGGCGAATTTCCAGCCGATGTCGCTGCTGCCAAAGAAGGATGAGCGATCGGTGACGCTGCGGTCGGTAATCGCGGCTTTGAATCGGTCGGAGTGACCGATGAGCCAGTTGGTCATAAAGCCGCCATAGCTGCCGCCCATTACTGCAAGACGCTGCTCGTCGATATAGCCTTTGGCGATTACCGCGTCCACGCCCGCCAGGATATCGAGGGAATCTTTCTCCGCCCACGCACCACGTACGGCGAGCGCGAAGTCGTGCCCATAGCCGATACTTCCGCGCGGGTTGGTATAGAGCACTACGTAGCCGTTTGCCGCCAGCATCTGCATCTCGTGCAGAAAGCCATAGCCGTACTGGGTGTTTGGCCCACCGTGTATTTGCACAATCAACGGGTACTTCTTCGTGGCGTCAAAGTCGGGCGGTTTGAGAATCCACCCGTCCATCGGCCACCCCTCGTAGCCTGCGTACGAAATGTGTTCGGGGCTGGACAGCTTCAGTTCGTTGAACAGGGCATCATTGAACGAGGTAAGACGGCGCAGTGAGTCTGGAGCATCGAGCGAGCAGGCATAGATTTCCGCGACATGGGTTGCATCTTCGATCAGCAGGAGCATGGTGCTATGCGATGCATCCATTGAGTAATCCAGCACATCCACATTACCCGGAGTGATCGTCGGCGGCTGTTTTCCGGCTCCCTCACTTGGTACGGCGTACACACGGGTTGCACCTCGCTGCGAGGCGAGTATGTACAGCGTCTTGCCATCGCGTGACCAGGCGGGCTCGGGCATCAATTGCTCATCGGTCGTATCGCTGTTGGTCCAGTCGCCGCAGCTGCCCTCGAATTCGTGCGACAGGCCCCGAGCCTCGCCCAATCTCGCACCGGCGGCAATAGTATAGAGTTCATTATGGCTGACCGAACGCAGCCGCAAGGCGCCGTAAAACGCGATGGCGTTGCCATCGGGCGACCAGGAGGGTGAGCTACAGGAGAGCGTACCATCGGTAATACGCGCTAACTCGCCCACCGAACCGTTCTCTATGCCAAGCGTGTAGAGGTCAAAACATGGCAAGCTCCAGCGGTCTTCACCCCGGCTCGAGGCAAAGGCGATGTGCGAACCGTCGGGCGACCAGGCGGGGTCGCGATCATCCCAATCACCACTGGTCAGTTGCTGGGGTTCTCCTCCTGCAGCCTTCACGAGGAAGATGTGCTGGCGCCGGTCGTGAATGAAGCCGACACCGTCGAGTTTATAGAAGAGCCTGTCGATCACGCGCACTTTGGGCAGCGCTTTCCCGTCTTCCGTCTCTTCATCCAGTGGGGCAACGGTCGCGCTAAAGAGGATGTACTGGCTATCCGGCGACCAGTGAGGTTGAGATACTCCGTGCGGCATCCAGGTCAACTGGTGCGCCTCACCGCCGTCGCCAGGCATGAGCCATATTTGCGGTTTGCCTTTGCTATTCTTCTGCTCCCGCGAAGCATCTTTCCCCAAGGGTTCCCCTTCGCGGTCAGATACAAAGGCCAGCCAGCGACCATCTGGAGACCAGGCTGGACTATGGGCATTCGCGGCAGCACTGGTGAAGCATGTTGCCTCGCCTCCCGTGGCAGGTATTACCCAGATCGCTGAACGATACGCGTGCTTACGCTCGTCGATTGTCGTGGCAACAAAGGCCACGCGTTGACCATCCTGTGACATGCGTGGCCTGCTCAGAATTTTGAATTGATAGAGATCCTCTATTGTAATGGTACGTGTCATTATGATTCCTGATCCTGACATCCCGCCTGGCATCCGCAAAGCACGTCAGGACAAAACTCCTTCTTCTGTTTCTGCAACTAACTGATCGACGACGGCATTAAAATCGCCTGTGCGCTCGAAAGTGGCAAGCTGTCGATCGGCACTTGACCCTTCCCTCATGATACGATAGGCGTACTCAATTTCCTGGCGACTGCCAAGCTCATCAACCACATCGCTGATGAACCACTCGATCAACTCGGTCAGCAGCTCACGGGCAGGCAATTCCTGTTGTTTGCCAAAGTCGATCAATTTGCCATCCAGGCCGTAGCGCACGGCGCGCCACTTGTTCTCCTCGATCAGGTCCATTGGATAGACGCGGAAGGTCAAGTTGTCGCGGCGCAACTTCCAGAGTTTGGCGATGATGGCCTGGAAGATAGCC
>VBFM01000395.1:0-6939 GCA_005882595.1 Chloroflexota bacterium | reverse complement strand
CATCCAGGGCCGCTACGAGGGCGATAGTTTTCGTGTTGCCCCCATCAACACCCAGTACGACGTGCATGCTTCCCTCTTCCTTCTTTACCGCAATAAGCGTTCAGGCAAATACTGGCGATGCGCAGCCGCCAACTCATCATAAATTGCCTCAGCCTTATGCAATGAAAAAACCAGTGGATGGCTTGCCAGCGCGCGAATCGCATCCCTGCGATTGCCGCGCCAGGCAGCCTCGGCGGTCAAGGCCTGGTACTCGCCGAGCATCTTCACCAGGCCGACTACATGCCGTGGCATATGCCCAAATACCAGCGGCGTCACCCCGTTGCGGTCCACGTATGCCTGCGTCTCGACCACCAGGTCATCGGGAAAGTCCGCCAGCGAAGCGGAATTCGGCACGTTGACATACCAGACTTCTTTCCGGTCGTTATAGATGGCATCCATCACGTCGATTGCCAGTTCGAGTTCGTGAATCCCGCCGCGCGAACGAGCCGGATTCAGTTCCGGTACTTCGCTTGCCGCCTGCTGCCGGTAATGAGCCCAGTAGTCCGGCACCTTTGCCATGATGTCTTGCGCCCGGGTCGTGGGCTTCGCCTGCAATTCCGCCAGCATCTCATCCTTGAAGTAGTAATACAGGAAATAGTGGCTGGGCAGGGAATCCATCTCGAGCGCCAGTTCGACCAGGCGCAGCTCCAGGCGCATCTCAGGCGTGCGCGGAATGCGCTCATATCCATTGCGTAAGAGCGGTAGGAAATCTTGCCCGTCGTAGAGATGGCGAATGGACCACGAGCCATGATTCAAGCCGATAGATACGGCATCCAGCTTATCAGGATCGAGGCCGATCAACTCGACATACTCCCGGTTCGTCATGATAGGCCCCTCGCAAAACGACACCGTCGGAATGTAGGTATGGTGTGTTACCGCTTCCGAGACAATGTTGATGGGGTTCGTGTAATTGAAGAGGCGCGCGTTGGGGCATACCTCCTCCATGTCTTCAACAATACTGCGCGTGACATGGATCGAGCGTAACGCCATAAAGAAGCCACCAGGACCCTGCGTTTCCTGGCCGATCACACCGTGCTTGAGCGGAATGCTCTCATCCAGGTAACGCGCCTCGAAGCCCCCCGGTCGGAAACTCGTCAGCACGGCATCGCAATCGCGTAACCCCTCGCGTCTATTGGTCGTCGTGGTGACGGTGATATCCAGGCCCCTGGCGCGCGCCATCTTCTGCGCGATGGTCTGCACGATTCCCAGGCGTTCTGCATCAAGGTCGATCAGCACGACCTCAGAGCCATTTTCTCCCTGGTGGACAAACGAGGCCATCGTGCCGGCAGCACGCGTGCTGCCCCCTCCAATATACGCGAGTTTGATACGTGCCATGTAATTTTTATCTCCTTTTCTAACCAGTACTACGGAATGGCAGACCAGGGCGGGGGCAAGCCCGGCCCGTACCCTACTACGAGGGTTTGGCGAAGCCGTATAGGGTACGGGCCGGGCTTGCCCCCGCCCTGGCTCGTGCTACTCTGTTCCCGCAGTCTCAGCATTCACCACATTCTTCGTTTCAGTCGTATTGCCTTCGCCATACAGGAAACAGTTAGTCCAATGACCCCCACCGAGATCAGTACGCCCTGGGAAACGCTGTCGGCAAATCTCCATTGCATGTGGGCAACGCGGATGAAAGCGACATCCACTCGGTGGGTTAATCAGGCTGGGAATCTCTCCCCGCGCTGGCAGCGGAGCGGCTTTCTGCCCATCCGGCCCCAGGCGGTCGGGGTCGGGCGCGGCTGAAATCAACAACTGCGTGTAGGGATGCTTGGGCCGCTGGATCACCTCATCGCTTAACCCACCCTCGACGCTCTGCCCG
This sequence comes from Chloroflexota bacterium, assembly GCA_005882595.1. Taxonomy (GTDB): domain Bacteria; phylum Chloroflexota; class Ktedonobacteria; order Ktedonobacterales; family Ktedonobacteraceae; genus VBFM01. Next base: position 5,081 of record VBFM01000395.1, on the reverse strand, counting down.
GCGTACATCACCAGCGTATCTTCGGCGAAATAGCGCGCGCTGGCGATATCGTGCGTGATAAAGAGCAGCGCCAGGTGCTCTTCGTCTTTCAGGCGCAGCAGCAGATTCAACACATCAAGCCGAATCGAGACATCCAGCATGGATACCGGTTCGTCTGCCAGCAGCACTTCCGGGCGAGGTGCCAGCGACCGCGCGATCGCCACGCGCTGGCGCTGCCCCCCGCTCAACTGGTGCGGAAACTTGGTAATAAACTGCTCGGCTGGACTCAAGCTCACACGCCGCAGCAGCGAGAGAATCTGCTCAGTTTCCTGGGCTTTGTTATGCGCATGACCATGAATGCGCAGCGGACGGCTCAAATGATAGCGCACATTATGCACCGGATTGAGCGACGAAAATGGGTCCTGGAATACCAGTTGCACGTGGCGACGATAGGTTTTGATCGCGAGCGAACGCTGCACCTGCTTTCCTCGAAAGATAATGCTTCCCGATGTTGGCTCATAGAGCCGCGCCAGCAAACGCGCTATCGTCGTTTTGCCACTCCCGCTTTCTCCTACCAGCGCCAGTGCACGGCCAGGATAGAGCGCGAGCGAGGTATCCTCAACTGCATGGACGACACTCTTCGCGCCAAACAGCTTGACGCCCCGCACCGGAAAATATTTGCGCAAATGCACCGCTTCCAGGATTGGCGCAACCGTACGCTCCTGGCTGCCCGTTGCGTCTGGCATGGTTGGAAAATCGACTCGTCCTTGTTCTGTACTCATTCAGCTCTCCTCGCTCCCTGCAAGGCCTCGTAATGGGCCTCATATTTCGCCGCGAATTTTGCGTTCGTGGGTAGTTCTTCGCCATTGTTGTACCTGGGATCGTACAAATGACAGGCTACAACCTGTCCCGGCGTCTCAGGCGCAGACGGACGAAGCACCGGGATAACCCTCGAGCAGGTGTCAAAGGCACAGGGGCAGCGTGTATGAAACGGACAGCCTGGTGGTACCGCTCGTAAATCCGGTGGAGAACCGGGTATACCTGTCATCCTGTGACGTGGCCCATAGATCGTCGGAAACGAGTTCAACAGGCCATAACTATATGGGTGACGCGGCTGTCGATGCATTTCGCCGGACGTGGCCGTCTCCACAATGCGCCCGGCGTACATAATCGCGATCTTATCAGCGATTTCGAGCAGCAGCGAAAGGTCATGCGTGATAAAGATCACTGAGAAGTTCAACCTTTCGCGCAGTCCCATGATCTCCGTCAGAATTTCGCGCTGCACCACCACGTCAAGCGCCGTCGTCGGTTCATCCATGATGATCAGTTCTGGCGAGAGCGCGAGTGCGATGGCAATAATCGCGCGCTGGCGCATTCCACCGCTCAATTCATGGGGATAGCTGCGCACGCGATCGGGCGCAATGCCCACCAGCCGCAACAGTTCGCCAATACGCCTCTTGCGCGAATCCCCTCCCATCTTCGGCTGATGCGTTCTCAAAACATCGTTGATCTGCGCGCCGATATTCAGCACCGGGTTCAGGGCGTTCATGGCGCTCTGAAAAACAATCGATAGTTCACTCCAGCGAAACGCGCGCAGTTCTGCAGGCGTGAACGAGAGGATATCTACCGGCTCCGGGATATGTCCATTCAATTCTAAGCGACCGGAGCCTCTCTTCTTTTTCGCAATATGTGAAAGGCGCTCTATCCGCACGTCACCTTCGGGCTCTTTGCGTGGATAGTACAGTACCTCTCCACCAAGAATTTCTGCGGGCGGACGCAGGAGACGAGTGATCGCATAGGCCAGCGTCGATTTACCACTGCCGCTCTCACCCGCCAGACCGAGAATCTGCCCGCGTTCCAGCGTAATGCTTACGTTATCCAGGGCATGCACTGTTCCACTGGCTGCATAATAATCGACGCTCAGATTGCGAATTTCCAACAATACCTTGCCGCTTGCTCTGCTAGCGCTCTCTACACGCTCACTGTCCATCATACAGCTACCTCCTCTTTACTCTTTTCGTCTTTTGACTTACGCAGTTTCGGGATCCTGGGTGTCTTCGCTTCTTTGCGCAAGCGTGGATTGGCTATCTCGTCAATGCCAAAATTAACGAAGGTAAGCGCGGCGCCCAATATGGCAATGCACAGACCAGGAGGTAGGAACCACCACCATGCACCGAGCAAGAGAGCGGAGTTATTGGAGGCCGAGAAGAGCATATTACCCCACGTCGTGGCAGTGATATCGCCCAGACCCAGATACTCCAGTGCCGTCTCGGCCAGGATCACATAGATCACCGTTCCAAAGAACTGGGCCGCCACAATCGATGTCTGGTTAGGCAGGATCTCATAGAAAATGATGCGCCATGTTGACTCACCAGAAGCACGAGCCGCCTCTACACAATCCCGGTTGCGCAGCGAGAGCGTCTGTGAGCGCAGCACCCGCGCTCCCCAGGACCAGCCCGTAACCGTCAAGACAAATCCAATTGCTAACGGACCCTTATTAGGCAAGAAGGCCGCTAGCAGGATGGCTAGAGGCAGCGTTGGCAGCACCAGGAACACATTGCTCACCAGCGAGAGAAGCTCGTCCACCCATCCGAGAAAGTAGCCAGAAGTCAGGCCCACGAGGACCGAAACGATCGTGGTCACCAGGCCAATGCCCAGGCCCATAAAAACCGAGAAACGTGCTCCTACCACCGTCTGGACGAACACGTCCTCCCCAAAATTCGTCGTGCCAAACCAGTGAGTGACCGATGGCGGCTGCAGGATATCTGCAGTAAAGTTATGCGGGTCCTGCGGCAAGATGATTGGCCCAAAGATGGCCAGCAGGATAAAGAAACCCACCAGGATCAGGCCTACGCTCGCCTTGCGGTTCCCCGCCACCAGTCGCCATAGATCATGCCAGCGATGCACCTGAGCAGGAACCGCATTGACTTCAGGAGAAGGTAAACTTACCTCTTGCGTTGGGATACTCATACGTTCCTTTCATGCGCTTGACTGCGAAGCAGTAGACGCGGCAGCGTCGTTGGCGCATGCCTTTCAATCATTCGCATAATTCCTAATTTCCTCCCAGGCGTACACGCGGATCAAGCAGAATATACAGAAAGTCGGCCAGGAAGTTCGCGACCAGCACAGCAACGCTAATCACCAGGAAAGCCCCCTGCAAGAGCGCGTAATCGTGGTTATCTACCGCTTGCAAGGTCGCCAGGCCAATGCCAGGATACGAGAAGACGATCTCAGTCAGCAAGGCGCCGCTCACCACAAACCCCAGCGAGAGCGCGAACGCGGTAATATTTGGCAAAATGGCATTGCGTGCCGCGTACATATACATAATACGCCCTTGCTTCAGACCCTTCGCCTCAGCCATCACGACGTAATCCTCCGACAACGTCGTAATCATGGCGTTGCGCATACCAAGCATCCAACCAGAAATAGAGCCAATCACAATCGTCAGAGCGGGCAAGAGGGCATACTGGACCGCGCTCAAAATGAAATCCACACTCCATCCTGGCACTGTATTGTCGGTATCATATCCGCCATGCAGAGGGAACCAGCCCAGTTGTGCACCCAGGATATAGAGCAACACCAGCGCCAGCCAGAAATAGGGGATCGCTGAAATAAAGGCAAAGAACGGAGTCCAGATAGCATCATGAATTGAGCCACGCCGCCAGACGACGATCACGCCTAGAATCGTCCCGATAATAAAGCTAATGACCAGCGATGTCCCGACCAGGACAAGCGTCCAGGGGAGATCCTGCCCCAGAACCTGAGTCACAGGAGTGGGCAGATACGTAAGGGAGATGCCCAGGTTGCCATGCAAGAGATTATTGAGATACTGCACATACTGGACCCACAATGGGTCGTGACTCACCCCCAGCGAGATCTCTAGCGCGTGCAGCATCTGGGGCGAGGCATGCCCTCTCATACGGGACATAAACAACTGCGCCGGGTCGCCTGGAACCAGGTGGGGAACGAGAAAGTTGATGGTAATTGCAGCCCAGAGCGCAACAAGATAAAAACCAATTCGACGGAGCAGATAACGCATGCCTACCCTCTTCCAAAAGTGCGACCACAAAGGATCGTCCCTACAACACACGCACGGAGCGGCTCCCCAGCCGTGTATTGTAGGGGCGGGGCTTGCCCCCGCCCTGCTACTTTGGCGGAACTTCCTCCCGCCCTGCTACTTTACTGAGCCGGTTGCAAGTTCAAGAGAACAACCTCGATGTCTGGATACTCCGCGGTCCCAGGAGCGGCATAGGGGTGCTGCGCATCGGGCCAGCCAACGAACTTGGCAGTGCTGTACTCATACCAGTAGGGTTCAGCGGTCAGCGGGATGCTGGGCAACTGATCCACCATAATCTGTTGCAGCCCATCTAGCGCCTGCTTCTGCACCTGCGGGTCAGTACTCGAAGCATACTGGTCCAATAGCTTATCGGTGGCCGGATCCATCCAGCGCTCGTAGTTGGAGGGAGCCGACTGGCCGACGGGGGCGGAGTTGGTGCTGCGCAAGAGGCCATCGTAGATGTAGTAGGGTGTGGGGCCGGGGTTGGTCCACAGAATACCGGCGTCATATTGCCCGTTTTGCAATGCACTCGTAAAGGCGTCATTGGACATGGCATTCACCGTGGCATTGATGCCTGCTGCTTTCAGATCCCTCACCATCACCTGGCAGTCCGCCACGTAGTCGGTATAGCCGCTGACCACAATGATGGTAAATGCCAACTGCTTGCCATTCTTGGCGTAGTAGCCATCGGCACCCTTGGTCCAGCCATCGCTCTCCAGCGTTTGACCCGCCTGGGAGGTATTCTGAGTAAACTGTAGAGCAGCAAAGCGCGGATCAATGTAACTCTGAATAGACTCTCCTACCAGCCCGGTCGGATTAGCCGGAGGCTCATAGCCAGCTTCGCCGAGCTTCGAGATGTTCTCGCGATTGAGCGCGAGGCTAATGGCTTTGCGCACCTGCAAATCGTTGAAAGGGGCCTTGGTCAGGTTGAGGTAGAGCATCACATCATCGCTGCTGGGAAACCAGTAGTGAAAGTGTTGCTTATCCAGAGCCACATAGGTCCTATCAAGGTTAGGTATAAACAGGTTCGTCCAGTCGATCTGAC
>VBFM01000394.1:0-4838 GCA_005882595.1 Chloroflexota bacterium | reverse complement strand
TCCCCTCGCCTCCCGACTCGCCTCCGTAGGGACAAGGGGCGGTTGAGTGGACGGGTGGAGGCCTTGTGCTTGTCCAGTCCCCCCAAACCGCCATATCAACATATATGCCACCCCCCCATAGATCAGCATCGGCGTAAGATAGAACGGCAGGGGAAGCTGCAAGATCAATCCACTCGCGGTATAATGCCACCAGGAGGCATAATACGCGAGCAAATCGGCCAGCGCATTGATAACTGCCATCACCAGTCCGCCCGCCAGCGAGGCAAGAATCACCGCCTTTGGCGGATGCAAAAACAGCACAAAGGCGAAATAAACGATAATGACAAAAGGTACAACATGTATAGCATAAATTTGTATATCCATCAAAGCCCTCGATAAATCATAAAGAAAGGACACCTCTCATGAATATTCTACCGCTTCGTGTCGCGCTTGCACAGATAAACGTGACTGTTGGCGACCTTGAGAATAACTCCCAAAAAATCCTGGCTGCCATGCAGCAGGCATCCACAGCCGGAGCGCATATCGTTTGCCTCCCCGAGCTGGCCCTGACAGGCTATCCTCCCGAAGATCTGCTGCTCAAGCCGGGTTTTGTAGATGCCAATTTGCGCGCCTTGCAGGAACTCATCCAGGCCAGCCGCTCTTTCCCTGGGCTGACTTCCGTCATCGGCTTCGTTGATCGTGATCACGATATCTATAACGCGGCGGCCATCATTTCCGAGGGAAAGCTCTACGGGAAATACCACAAGCACTACCTGCCCAACTACGGCGTCTTCGACGAGTATCGCTACTTCCAGGCCGGTCGCAAAGCCCCGCTCTTCCTCGTCAACGGCGTACACGTCGGCGTCAACATCTGTGAAGATATCTGGTATCCCACCGGCCCCTTGACACTGCAGGCGTACGCCGGTGCTGAAGTTATCGTCAACATCAACGGCTCCCCTTATTACACGGGCAAGGGCATCTTTCGCCAGGAGATGCTCGCCACCCGCGCCGCCGATAACGGCGTCATCGTCACCTACGTCAACATGGTTGGCGGACAGGATGAACTAGTCTTTGACGGCGGCAGCATGGTTCTCAACGAGCAAGGAGAGCTGATCGCGCGCGGCAAGGAGTTTGCCGAAGATATGCTCACCGTTGACCTCGATACCGCCTCCGTCTTCCGCACTCGCCTGCACGACCCGCGCCGCCGCCAGGAACGCCTGCAAGTCCGCCCCGACGATGTCCCGATTATTACAATTAGCGAGGCGCCGAAAGATCCTGCTGGCTCTGCTGCTCCTTCACCTGTCGTCCTGGGCGCGCCACAGCGTATCGAGCCAAAAATGGAGCGCCTACAAGAAATCTACTCTGCCCTTGTGCTCTGCACCGGCGATTATGTGCGCAAAAACAACTTCAAACAAGTCATCATTGGTCTCTCAGGCGGCATCGACTCGTCGCTCACCGCAACCATCGCCGTTGATGCGCTGGGAGCCGAAAACGTCCTTGGCGTCTCTATGCCCTCCGGCTACTCCTCCGAAGGCAGCCGCACCGACGCACAGGAACTCGCCGACAACCTCGGCATACACATGCTGACCATCCCCATTGAGGATATCTTTCGCACAGCGCTTAAAGTGCTCCAACCCGCGCTGGGTGAGGGCGACCCCGGAATCGCAGCTGAAAACCTCCAGGCGCGCATTCGCGGTAACATCCTCATGGCCATCTCCAACAAGCAAAACGCTCTCGTGCTCACCACCGGCAACAAATCCGAGATGGCAACCGGCTACAGCACACTCTATGGCGACATGGCGGGCGGCTTCGCCGTGATCAAAGATGTCTTGAAGACGCTGGTTTACGAACTCGCCCGCTATCGCAACACGCTGGGAGACCGGCCCGTCATACCTCCATCCGTCATCGAAAAGCCGCCCTCCGCAGAACTGCGCCCCGGCCAGAAAGACACCGATACCCTGCCGCCCTACGAGGTGCTCGACCCCATCCTGCGCGCCTACGCCGAAGAAGACCGCAGCCTCGAAGAGATCGTAGCCATGGGTTTTGATCGCAAAACGGTGGAGCGTGTCATGCGCCTGGTGGATACCAGCGAATACAAACGCCGCCAGGCTCCTCCTGGCGTGAAGATCACTACGCGCGCTTTCGGCAGAGACAGGCGCCTTCCCATCACCAACCGCTATCGAGGGCTAATGTAATAGCAGAGATGAAAAGGGGGTGCCGACTCCGTCGGCACCCCCTTTTCATCTCTGCTATATTTTACTCTTTTACGTCCCTCTTCCATGTTAGCCAGATGGCTGCTGCCGCGAAGATCGCCGCGTATACCGCCGCGACTACCAGTGTATGTGTGCCATCCACCAGGATGCCATGTCCAACATTTGCAGGGTCTGTAGCGTACAGCGGCCCAAATCCTATGGAGAGAACCTTCAGGTTGTTGGTCAGCGCGATTGGCATCTGGTTCAGGTTCGGCCCCAGGAAGTAGGCCGTGATGCTCAGCCAGAAATCGCTGCCCGTAACGCGATTAGCCAGTAACATGATGACCGTGCCGAAATTGTCCAGTGGGAAAAAGGCCAGCGCGGCGCTTATCCCGAAGACCGATGCCCGGCCAATCACCGCCGCCGTCGTTGCCAGCAAGATGCTCACACCCATATTCAGCAGGATAGAGAGGACATAGACCCCGCTATCTGACCAGAACTGCGAGGTGAGCGAGCTGAAAGAATTGAGATTTCCCGCGACACCGGCTATCAGCAAAATGGTCAGCAGCAGATTAAACAGGATTCCGACTATCAACAGGATGATCGCGATGATCGCCATGGTCGTCAGCTTGGCGAAGAGCAATTGCAGTCGCCCAACGCCGCGCGATAGGAGGACGCGAATGGTGCCAAGTTGGTACTCCTGGCTGACCATGCGCGCCGTCACGATCAGGAGAAAAAAGCCGGTGAAAACGCGCAGGACCGATAGGCCAATGGACATCTGGTCGTAGTAGACAGTCAACGGCGCGCTTACAATAAGTTCTTTGAAACGTGGCCTGACTGTCTCAATAATGTATGGTAAAACGTTTGCACCGACCAGTAGTATCAATAAAATCCAGGTACTCCATTGGCGCATCACTTTGAGAAATTCGCCGCGTACCAGCCCGAAAAAGCTGGGCGAAGCGTTGTGTAACTTTATCTGTTCCGCGGGTGCGGGTGCAATAACGATACTCACTGTACACCTCCTCCATTGCCTGTGAGTCGTAGGAAGACCTCTTCCAAATCCTGTGTCGCCTGCGAGATGGTATCGGGCGCGAAGCCTGCGTTTACGAGGAAGAGATTGAGTTCTCGTCCGCGATGGTTGGGGGCGGGCGTTATCAATGCGCCATTCCCATCCAGGTGTGCGCTTGCCCCCCATGTCTGGGCCTGCACGAGCGCCAGCGCCTCCCGTGGGCGCTCCAACGTAACAGAGAACTCGCCGCGTCCATTGGTGAGTTCCTCAATCGTCGATTCCGTCACCAGTTTGCCCAGGTTGATGATAGCAACTCTCGTACAAATCTGCTGTACCTCAGTCAAAAGGTGACTGGATATAAAGACGGTCTTGCCTGCCGCTGACAACTGGTGCATCAGGTCGCGCATCTCGACGATACCGGCGGGATCAAGCCCGTTGGCAGGCTCGTCGAGTATCAGTACATCCGGGTCTTGCAGCAAGGCCATCGCCACACCCAGGCGCTGCTTCATACCCAGCGAGTAGGTGCGCACACGATCTTTTTGCCGATTCTGCAAGCCAACCAGTTCCAATATCGCGTCAATACGCGCTTTCGACACTCCCCCCAGCGCGGAACCAACCACACGCAAATTGTTGCGACCGGACAGGTACAGGTACAGCGCAGGTGTTTCTACCAGCGCGCCGACGCGCGGCAGAATCTGCGCCCGGTGCGAGATGACATCCTTCCCAAGAATGTCCACGCTGCCCGCAGTTGGCGCTATCAACCCCAACATCATGCGAATAGTCGTCGTTTTCCCCGCGCCATTGGGGCCCAGAAAGCCAAAAATCTCGCCGCGCCGCACCTCAAGGTTCAGATCATTCACGGCAAGCCGCTTCCCATATTGTTTAGAGAGATTACGAGTACGTAGCACTACTTCGCCAGAACGCGATGAAGATCTATCAACTCCTGGCATGGTCATTACTCTTTCTGTCATACTGCTTATTGCTAGTCCTTTCATAACAGTTGGTAGAAACAGCGTAGGAACCCGATTTGTCGCGTCCGTACACTTTTCACTGTATAATTGCCATACTCTATCCACCTATGGGTGAGTAGCGCATCGTTGGGAAAAGGTTCACTTCTGTAGTGTACAGAATACAAATTTCTACCGCGATGTCGTGAATCCAACAGGAGTTGCACCTGGGTGTACTGACTGTATCAAAGATAGTTATTCATGGTGAGAAATTTGCATATTTCAGCCTCTTGATCTACATTTGATAAGGTCTGAACTGTTTTGGTACCATATGCATCTTTTTCTACTATGATGGATAAAAAACCAGGCGACAATATACAACCCCGATACCGAACACGAAGAAGACGTACAATACTTATTATCGTACCTCTCGTCATCATCGTGGCGGGTCTGCTCTTTAGCCAGCGTTACGCAATTTTCGACTGGCTAACAGGTTCGCAGATGGTAAGCGGTAGCCCCGGCATAGCCAATTTACGCCTACCCCCAGGCTTTCAAGTAAATGTCTTCTACCGAGGACTCAATAATCCACGCTTTATCACCTTCGGCCCTGATGGTACGCTCTTCGTGGCAGAGAGCGGCACAGGCAGTATCGTGGCCCTGTCCGATCCCAACCATACCGGCAAGGCTACAGAGAAGAAAGTGGTCATCAAG
>VBFM01000278.1:2697-30906 GCA_005882595.1 Chloroflexota bacterium | reverse complement strand
CACCTGTGGCTGAGATCTGGGAGCTGGTTTCGTCCGTCTGAGCCTGCAAGGCGGCTTCGACCCGCGCCATGAGTTGCCGCGCCTCCTGGGAGCGCCTTTCGCGCTGCTCTCGGGTCGTTTGCACAACCGTGGTGAGCAGGTAGAGCGCTGTGGTGAGCAGCAGGCGCGCATGTTCGCCCGCCAGCCGATCTGGCAGCGCCAGCACCCAGCGCGCTATCGTCGCCGCCTCTCCACGCAGCCAGAACTGCTCGACGGTTTGCTCCATCAGCCGCGCCGCCGTGGAGTAGTCAGCAGCTTGGAGGGCATGAGTAATGGCCTCGGCCCACTCTCCTTGTGCCTCATAAAAGCTGGCGGCCCGGCGGTGCAAGACTGGCACTCTCTCTGGGTGGGTAGTGTGCAGAGTCGAGAGCAGGGCTTCGCGAAAGAGATCATGTAGCCGATAGCTGCGCCGCTCCTCGTCCAGGGACACCAGGAAGAGGTTCGCTCGCTCCAGCCATTCTAGCATCTGCTGGCTGACCCGTCGTTCCGGCGCGGCGGTCACCGCCTGGCACACGGAGGCGTCCAGGCGCGAGAGAATAGCGGTGTGGAGTAAAAAGTCGCGCACGCTGGTGGGCAGGCGCGCCAGGATCTCCTCCTGCACGTAGTCCAGCAGATAGCGCTGGCTGCCGGTAAACGCCTGGAGGAACGCCGCGCGATCCGCGCGCTTCTGCAGGGTGAGGGCTGCCAGGTGCAAGCCGGCGATCCAGCCCTCGGTACGGCTCACCAGCCGCCGCACCTCCGCTTCCGAGAGCGGCGGGGAGAGCATCTGGCCGAGATACTGGCTCGCCTCGACCTCTTGGAAGCGGATCTCGGTCGCGCGGATCTCAGTCAGCTGTCCGCGCACCCGAAGCCGCGCTAGGGGCAGGTCTGGGTCCACCCGGCTGGCGAGGATCAGATGCACCTGCGCGGGCAGATGCTCCAGGAAGAAGCTCATGCCCTGGTGGATGGCCTGCTCTTCGATCACCTGATAATCATCCAGAATGAGCACGATGGGGGTGGGATGGGCCTCGCGGCTTTCCAGTTCCTGGAGCAACGCCGTGAGGATGGTGGAAAGCGGCGGCGGCTGGGGCGACTCGAGCAGCGCCATCACGGTTTCCCCAAAGCTCGGCGCATACCCCCCACCGTGTCGCAGGGCCGCGATCAGTGAAACCCAGAAGCGGGTCGGGCTATTGTCCAACTCGTCCAGCGAGAGCCAGGCGACCTGCGCCGTGTGCCGGCCTGCCCAGGCAGAGAGCAGCGTCGTTTTGCCCCAGCCGGCAGCGGCGGAGAGCAGCGTGAGCGGAGTGGCAAGCGCCCCATCGAGCGCCGAGAGCAAGCGCTCGCGCTCCACCAACGCGTTGGGCAAGCGCGGTGGCGCGAGCCTGCCGGAGAGCACCAGCATCCCCCGCTCGCGTGCCTGGGTCGGCTGCTGCTCGGGCAAGAGCGGTCCGAGATAGCGCTTGCGGGTGCGGCCCTGGCTGGTATGGTAGGCATACCAATACACTCCCCCGCGTGGCCTTCTCTCTAGATAGACATTGAGCGAGCCTCCTGGGCTGTGGAAGGCAAAGGAGGACACAGAGCCAAGCCAGGCCAGCCACGCGGCTTCCTCTGCCGGTCGAAAACGCTGCTGGAGCTGGCCCTGTGTGTACAGCTCATAGAGGTTCTGCTCCCTGGACCAGGTGAGCGCGTGAAGTGGGACTCTTGGCATATGGCCCTTCCTGTGTCTGTGTTGTTCCCAACGGCGCTTGCGTTCCTCCCAACACCAAGGAGTATAGCAAAGACCCACGGATTGCACAAGGAGATGGGAACAGGAGCGGAGAAGTGAAACTCTCTCCCCAGGAGCGGAGCCAAAGCGCTCGTAAATTCCGTCTGCCGGCCTCATAGGCCGTGACGAATCTGCCAGGTGAGTCTCTCCATCGGTAAATTGTGCGATGAAACTGGTCAAATTGTGCCCTTTCTTCTGTGAAGAAACAGTTTTCGCAGCAGTGCGAAGCCCGATCGAATGAGGACGTAGGAAATAGCTCATCCACAGAATAATCAGCAGAATTCCACCAGTTTCATCGCAAAATTTACAAGAGCAGAGAGGTACGCCCGTACAATACTCGTTGACGTGGAAAATTTGACGGCCAGGGCGACCGCCCTGGCCATCATTTAGGTATTGTACGGGCGTACCTCTCTGCCCTCGCGGTCGCCCTGGCAATCCTTCACAAACCCTGAAATAGGCGGTTATTCTTGTGGCAATTTGCGCGATAAGATCACGCCTGTGTTCAACCCGACAGTGTGCAGCCCACCGAAAAAGCGGGCGTGTTCTATCTTGACGCACCGGTCCTGGACGAAGAGTAGCCCGGCCTCATGCGCTCGTTTGCCGGCCTCGTCGTTGCGAATGCCGAGTTGGAGCCAGAGGACTTTTGCGCCGATCTTGATGGCTTCCTCGGCGATGGGCGGCACGTCCTGTGCTTTCCGAAACACGTCTACGATCTCGATTTGCTCTCCTACTTCTTTGGCCTCGGTTAAGGTCGCGTAGACGCGCTTACCCAGGATGGTTTGCCCGGCATAGCGTGGATTGACGGGGACGATGTCGTATCCTTCGGCCTGCAGGTAAATGGCGACGAAGTGGCTGGGGCGATACGGATCAGCCGAAATGCCGACGATGGCGATATGGCGATACTGCTGCAAGAATTGTAAGCGGTCGTACATGTCAGGTATGGTGTGCTTCATATCTTGATTATATGCCACGCGCGCGGAAAAATCAAAAACCGGGTTGGAGCCAGGGCTGCTGCGTGTAGTGACCCCTGGTGATGTTGATGTAGTTGATCGCGTCCTGCGTATACCATGCGCCGCTAAACCAGAAACCAAGGCATCCCCAGATGTCGCCCGCGTGGTAGCGAGGATAGCCCGGCACCGGAGTAAGCTGGTAGAGATAATCGGCCCATCCCTCGTAGCAGTTGCGCAGCCAACCGTAGACAAATTCGGCGTTGAACGCGGTATCGTTGCGGCTCATGGGCCACTCGCTCTGAAAGTACGTGTATTTGATCTGAAGGATACCATAGCTTTGATAGCAGCTGCTGCCGTTCCATGTTCCCGGCGGGCAGAGACTTTGAGTGTTGGTATAGTCGCCCAGCTGGCTCTGGTGCCAGCTCGACTCGGTCACGGCCTCCGCGCGTACTATGTTGACATCGACACCCCACTTGCACGCCACCCACTGCAAAATTTCATCGGTTGTGCCGGTGTAGTTGCCCGTGATTTGTCTACGCAGGCTATCCGATTTCGCAGGTTGGTACCGTGTGGTTCGCGGTATAGTTGTCGGGGCGAGGCTCGAATGAAGACTGCTGGACGCGGGAGGCACAGGCACTTTCTGACGGGAGCGCGCTGCCAGGAGGGAGAGTAGCGCCGCTATTCCCCGTTGGCGGCGTTCCATTAGATGGTGGAGGCGTCGAGGTTCCATTACTCGTGAGAGGAGGAGTTGGAGTCAGAGTTGGAGTCAGAGTTGGTGAAAGGACAAGCCTATCGATGGGAGGGTAGCCTGTTGGAGGCGTGCTTATGCTTAGATGCGCCTGTATCGAGATAATTGCCTGGGCGACCGAGTTTGACCCAGGGAGGATAGCCCCGGACTTTATGCCCGCGTCAAAATGACGTTGAAAAAAATCATAGCCCAATAGCAGGAGGCTGCCTACTATGAGGATGCAAAGCAGCGATGCGAGGCTTGTCCTTAAGCGTTTTTGCTTGTTGCGTTTCATGACTTCCTACGTTTTTCACTCTACGAACCTCTGTAGGGACGCGATTTATCGCGTCCAGGCGCCGGTTCAATGTGTGCTGGGGTGGACGCGATAAATCGCGTCCCTACAGAAATCCGTAGAGTGAAAAACGTAGGAAGAATACACGAATGCCAGGTTTGTTGACCTTGAATAGTACCGTTGGGGCATACTTCTGGTTAAGATTTTTTAATGGAATGGTCTACACTTTGCGCAGGGCCTGGTCTAAATCCCAGAGGATATCCTCGACATTTTCGATGCCGACCGAGAGGCGAATCAGGTCGGGGGTGACGCCGCCTGACAGTTGGTCTTCCTCGGAGAGCTGCTGGTGGGTGGTGCTGGCGGGGTGGATTATGAGGCTGCGAGCATCACCTACGTTGGCGAGATGGGAGAGCATGCGCACGTTGTTGATGACGGTTTTGCCAGCTTCGTAGCCGCCTTTGACGCCAAAGGTGAAGATCGAGCCTGCACCACGTGGCAGATAGCGCTGCGCCAGTGTGTAGGATGGATCGCCGGGCAGACCGGGATAGTTTACCCAACTGACGGCAGAATGCTCTGAGAGAAACTGCGCGACGCGCAACGCGTTCTGGCAATGCCGTTCCATGCGCAGTGAGAGGGTTTCCAGTCCTTGTAGCAGCAGGAAGGAGTTGAATGGGCTGATGCATGGGCCGGTATCACGCAGTGTCTCGCACCTGGCTTTCATGACGAAAGCAAAATCGCCGAAGGTCTCGTAGAAGCGCACGCCGTGATAGCCGGGCGAGGGGTCTACAATATGCGGGAAGTTGCCGTTATCCCAGGGAAATTTGCCCGATTCGACCAGCACTCCCGCAATCGAGGTGCCATGCCCGCCGATAAATTTGGTCGCGGAATGCACAACGATGTCGGCCCCATATGCGAGGGGACGACACAAATAGGGCGTGGCGAAGGTATTGTCGATGACGAGCGGAATGCCCGCTTCATGGGCAATGTCGGCCACGGCGTGTATGTCCAGTACATCACCACGCGGATTGCCGATGGTTTCGCCGTAGAGCGCACGCGTGCGCGGAGTCAAGGCGCGGCGATAGTTTTGCGGGTCGGTGCTATCCACGAAGATGGTGTTGATGCCCCAGGTACGCAGCGTGAGATCGAACTGGGTATGCGTGCCTCCATAGAGGCTGCTCGAAGAGACGATCTCGTCGCCAGGACGGAGCAGGGTCATCATGGTGACCATCTGCGCAGCCATACCAGAAGCCGTCGCGAGCGCGCCCGTGCCACCTTCGAGGGCCGCGATACGCTCTTCAAAAGCGGCATTGGTCGGGTTCATGATACGAGTGTAGATGTTGCCGAAGCGCTGCAGCGCGAAGAGGTGGGCGGCATGCTCGGTATCATCAAAGACAAATGAGGTGGTCTGGTAGATGGGGACGGCGCGCGCTCCCGTGGTCGGGTCGGGCCGCTGGCCTGCATGTACCGCCAATGTATCGAAACCAAAAGTGTGGTCGCCGTCTATTTCTGGCATGGTATTTGCTCCTCTACTCGCTTTTTTTCCTCTCACTATACTACCACACTCACTTTCGCCGGAGAAGCAACCGCTTTCAAGGCTTTTCAACCTGACATGCTATCTAAATATGTGCTACACTTCTAAAGTGCCGGTGGTTCCGCGTTTATACAATGGGTTATAAACAGACGTTTCCCCACCTCTTCCTGGTGGGATTTTTGTGAGACAGGAGTCGTTATTTCCATGACACAGATGATTGATAAAACATCGTCCTACACGACTGTCGGCAAGGCGACGCGGCGACAGGATGGTTTTGATAAAGTGATCGGGCGAACCCGCTTTGCCGGAGATCTTTCTATAACGGGTCTGCTGCATGCCCGGCTGGTGCTCAGCCCATATGCGCACGCGCGTATCGTCTCAATCGATACTTCTGAGGCCCTGAAAGTTCCGGGCGTGAAGGCTGTTTATACAAGCGAAACGTTGGGCATCGCCAATCCCGATAGCAATTCGCGTTCGCAATCGCCGCTGGCGCACGAGGAAGCGCTGTGGTGCGGGCATCCTGTGGCCATCGTGCTGGCAGAGACGGAGGCAGCTGCCGAGGATGGAGTCGATGCCGTCGAGGTCGAATACGAGGAACTGCCTGTGGTGATGGATCCGCTCACGGCCATGCAGCCCGCTGCGCCACTGGCACGCGTCTTTGTTAAAGAGACATCCTCTGAAATTGCGGGCGGCGGCGCGCACGCGGCGGTCTCGGAAGAACAGGTCGCCGAGGTCGATGAAGAACAACTCTCGGAGAACGTCAGCGATAAAGTGCATATGCACGGCGGCGATATAGAGGAAGGTTGGCGCGAGGCCGAAGTCGTCATTGAGCGCACCTTTTCGACCAGCATTGTTCACCAGAGCTACCTGGAGCCGCAATCGATCACAGTAGCTCCTGGTCAATCCAGTTCGCATCTCACCATCTGGGCAAGTTCACAGGGTATGCTCGGCGTTCGCTCGGACGTCTCCCAGGCGGTCAAGCTGCCTGAGCGACAGGTGCGGGTAGAATCGGTCCCCATAGGTGGGGCCTTTGGTGGCAAATTTGGATTGGTGGAACCACTGGCTGCCGCTGCCGCTTATACCTCGCGCCGACCGGTGCGGCTGGTATTTACGCGCTCGGATGATCTCTTCGCGGGCAATCCCGCGCCCCAGTCCACCATCACCCTCAAGATGGGGGCGAAGCACGATGGGACACTGGTGGCGATGGAGGGCAAGGTCATCTTCGATACCGGAGCGTACGCGGGTTCAGCGGTATTCCTGGGGGGTCTGATCCTCGGCAGCAGTTATCGCTGCCCGAATTTCGACTTCCGCTGCTACGAAGTTATGACGAACAAAGTTGGCGTGGGAGCCTACCGTGCACCCGGCGCACCACAGGCCACCTTCGCGCTTGAGTCGGTCGTTGACGAGTTATGCCTGCAATTGCAGATGGACCCGGTCGAGTTCCGTTTGAAGAATGGCTTGAAAGAGGGTGATCCAACGTTAGATCACCGTACGTGGTCGCGCATCGGCCTGCTCGAATGCCTGGAGAAAGTGCAGCAGCACCCACTGTGGGCAAAACGCGCTGAGCGGCAGGATATACCCGATGAGTTGAAGGGCTGGAAGATCGGTGTTGGCGTGGCCGCCGGAAGCTGGCCCGGTGGCACTGAACCGGCGGCGGCAGCCTGTCGCCTCGAAAAGGATGGCACGCTTTCGGTTATCGTGGGTACCGTTGATCTGACCGGCTCGGATACATCCCTGTCATTGATCGCCGCGCAGGTGCTGGGCATGCCGGTCGACGCGGTGAATACGGTGCATGATAATACCGATACCATGCCATATAGCGGCGGGACAGGCGGCAGCAAAACCACCTACACGATGGGTGCGGCGGTGCTCGCGGCGGCCCAGGATGCGCGTAACCAGATATTGACGATAGCGTCTGACATGCTGGAAGCCTCGCAAAATGACGTGGATATCGAAGGAGATAAAGTCGTGGTGCGCGGCTCCCCTGGTAAGAGCGTTACGCTTGCGCAGATTGCGGGCGCTTCAATGCAATTTGCGGGTCAGTATGAGCCGGTGTACGGGCGTGGTCGCTCGGCGAACAAAGTCAGTTCGCCGCAATACGCGGTACATGTGGCGCGCGTTGCCGTCGATCCTGAGACGGGCATGGTGCGCGTGCTAGATTACCTGGCGGCGCAGGATGTCGGCTTCGCCATCAATCCGGCGGAAGTTGAGGGACAAATTTATGGCGGCGTCACGCAGGGCCTGGGCTGGGCGCTCTACGAAGGGTATGCGTACGATGAGAACGGCCAGCTGCTCACCTCGAATCTGATGGATTACGCGCTCCCGCATAGCGAGGATGTGCCAGCTATCACCCCGATACTGGTGTACGTTCCGTCCGCGCTTGGCCCATACGGTGCGAAAGGCGTTGGAGAACCCCCGGTGGTGCCGGTGGGCGCGACCATCGCGAATGCCGTTTACAACGCGACGGGCGCGCGCGTGACGCAGCTGCCGATTACGCCGGAGCGGCTGTTTATGGCGATGCCGTAACATGTTTGTAGGGACGCGATGAATCGCGTCCTCCAAGGTGATCAGCGCTTGCACCTGGGCGCGATGAATCGCGTCCCTACATACCCCTACGCTCCTTAAACAATTTGATCTTTCTCCCACCATTTGTGTGTAGTATACTATAGCTATATTCACCCTCACATCACGCATAGCCCTTGTGAGACGTGTCCGTATCGTGTTTGCTAGTCTTGTAGAGAACACCGACGGCCACCGGTTACGCTATCCGGGATTGTATATCCCATAACGTAGCCTCTGACCACCAAAGGAGCTGAATGATGACACCTTTTGATTCTTCATCAAAAACGCCTGCAACGACTTCAAATGACGCTCTTCCTCAAGAACAGGTGCAGGCTGATGTCGCGCCGCCAGTAGGCATAACGCCGCCACAGGTGCTGGCGCGAGATGCCGCCGCAGGACGGCGTGGCGCGGCATGGAGATTGCTGTACTGGATTATGGAGAACGATCCCCGCGCCGTCGTTGCCGTCTCATCGCTTGACGACGATCGCCTGGCGCAGAATCTGCTAGAGTTTATTGCGCTGGGCACGTGGGCGGGCAAGCCATTTGTTGTGCCTGTGCCACTGCGCAGCGCCTATGCCAGGACACGACTGCGCACACTCTTCCTTCCCGAATCTGGCATGGATTACGCACGCGCGGAACGTGTTTTGCTCTCGCACGTCCATGATAAACAACCGGCTATGCGCGAAACCGTTGCATACATTCTGGGTATCATTGGCAGTCCGGCGGCGACTCCAGCCATGATAGAAGCACTGCGCGACCCGGTGCCTGCCGTACGTTTGCAGGCCGCTAAAGCGCTGGGTCGGACAGGCAACGAGGCTGCGGTTCCAGCGCTGCTGGGCGCTCTGCCGGGTGCCGATGATCAATTGGGGAGTCAGATTTTCTCTGCCCTGATCAAGCTCGGCCCACTGGCTGTTCCCGCGCTCATCCAGGAGAGCAAGAGTGGTTCAGCCTGGAAACGCTGGCAATGTGTACGCGCCCTGGGAGATATCCATGATCTGCGCGCACTGCCAGTACTCGTCAAGGCGCTGGAAGACCCCGATCATTCAGTGGCATGGATGGGCGCGAAAAGCCTGGTACATTTCGGTAAATCAGGCATAAGGCCGGTGCTTGAAACGCTCATTAGCGCATCGATGACTCCCTGGCTGGCTGAGACGGCCTCGTATGTGCTCAATAGTCGTATGCAGCGTGATTCCGCTATGAAACCTTACCTGGAGCCACTGGTGCAGCGCATGCGCGAGTCGGGATTTCGTGTGGGGACTTCGGTTGCCGCGAGGAAAGCGCTGGATCAACTCATCGCTGATGGACTGATTGAATAGCAGGAAGGGATGCCAGCAGGTTTTCATGAGATCATCTCTTTTCGATACAGCTCTCAAGAGATTCTAGGGAACGCTCTAATTGCCCATGGAAAAGGATAGACTCAACATTGACATATGTGAGTAAATTATGTATGTTTATATGGGAGTGGAGTTTATTCCATATGTCCGCATCTTGCTGCTTGCAATTGGTTGCAAGTACATCCCTGGTCTTCCTCTTTCGGCTTGTCGTGCTCTTTTGAAAAAAGGAGAAACTCATGCGACGCTTCTTCCCATTGCTTATCGGAGCTGTGCTGGTAGCCGCGTTGTTCGTTGGAACCGCATATGCCAGCGTCAACAAGACCAATACGAACGCGAATGTGAGTACGACTCCCCACCTTTTGCCTCGGGTCACCTGCTCAGGGGATGGATGTAACGGCCTGGACCCTGAACAGGCGGGCTGTGCTGCCGATGCATACACTGTGAAGGTGTCCGGCGGCAAGGTCTCGTTTCGTACAGGCTATGTAGAACTGCGTTACTCCCCTACATGCGGGACAAACTGGGCACGGGTAATTAGCACTGTAGGTAATGCCCAGCTTACAGTCAGTATAAGGCGAAAGGATGGCCTCTTCTATTTCAGCGTTGGCTCCGGTACGAGGTTGTGGTCGCCTATGGTATCTGCTGTAAACGTAAAAGCCAAGGGATGCGGCAGTGCCAATCATTACGAGGACTGTACAGAATCTATCTAGCGCATCGGTGGAATAATCTCCCCATGCGCCTCGAAGAGGTCATCCACCAGTTGCTCGATCTCATCGAGCGTTAGCTCGGCGGCGGTATGGGGATCGAGCATGGCCGCGTGATAGACGTGTTCTTTCTTGCCTGTCAGCACGGCCTCGACCGCCAGGCCCTGCACATTGATGTTCGTCTGCTGCAAGGCGGCGAGCTGCGGCGGGATGCGTCCAATCACGGTAGGCTGGATGCCGCTCGCATCGACCAGGCAGGGTACCTCGACGCAGCAGCCCCGCGGGAGATTGGTAATCAGGTTGTTGTTGAGGACATTGCCGTAAATCACACGCGGGGTGTTAGTCTCCATGGAATGGATGATGAGCGCGGCGTATTCGCCGCTAAGTTCGGGATCGATATCGACTGTCCCGTCTAACAGTTGCAGGCGCATCATCTCCCACCAGAAATTTTGCGCGTAGCAGCGGTTGATATATTCATCGATGGGAACCGAGAAACGGTCGATCGCTTCGGGGCGATCGCGCCGGATAAAGTAGGGGTTGTATTCGGCGTTGTGTTCGCTCGACTCGGTTACGAAGTAGCCCAGGCGTTTGAATAGCTCAAAGCGTACGGGGTCGCGCTCCCAGATAGCCTTCTGCGCGGAGGCCTCGCGCAGCAGTGGATAGGCATCTTTGCCGTTGTGCTTGAGTTCGAGGTAGAAGGCCATGTGGTTGATGCCCGCGCAGAGGTAGGTGAGCTCGTTTTCGGGAATGCCCATGTACTGTGAAAGCTGGTGCGCGGTGCCCTGCACGCTGTGGCATAGCCCAACGGTCTTAATGGCGGTTGCCTGGGAAACCGCCCAGGTGTTCATGGCCATCGGATTGGTGTAATTCAGGAAGGTCACGTTGGGACAGACCTCTTCCATTTCGCGGCACATCGCCAGCATGACCGGGATGGTGCGCAGGGCGCGAAAAATGCCACCGATGCCCATCGTGTCGGCGATGGTTTGTTGCAGTCCGTAGCGTTTGGGGACTTCAAAGTCGATCAGCGTGGATGGGAAACCGCCAACTTGAATGGTGTTGATGGCATAATCCGCGCTCTCCAGGGCGGCCTTGCGGTCAGCATGGGCGATGATGGTAGGGTGAGCATCAAATTTCGCGGCGACATTACGTGCCATAATTTCGGCTACGCGCAGGCGTTCTTCGTCGATATCCATCAAGGCGATCTCAGATTCCCGGAGTTCCGGGAAGGTGAAGATGTCGCCAAGCAGATTGAGTGTGAAGACGACGCTTCCCGCGCCGATCATGGTAATTTTTGGCACGCAAGCCCTCCTGAAAAACAGCTAAACGGTTTCTCCTGGTTTCATGGCGATCACCTCGACCTCATGCAGTCCGAGGGTTTGCAGCGACTCGCGCAATGCTTCGGGTGGGCCTGTCAGGATGGGGAATGTTCCATAGTGCATGGGGATGACGTGTTTGACCCCCAGCATACGCACGGCAATGGCGGCCTCTTTAGGCGCCATGGTATAGAAGTCGCCGATGGGCAGCAGGGCTACATCGGGCCGGTAAAGTTCGCCAATGATCGCCATGTCGCTGAAGGCGCAGGTATCGCCAGCGTGATAGAGCTTGCGGCCATTCTCGAACTCGATCACGAAGCCTGCCGCATCGCCTCCATACGATCCGTCTTCGGTGCCCGAGGTATGAATTGCGTGTGTCATTGTGACTTTGATGCCGTTAATGTCAACGGTGCCGCCCTTATTGATACCAACGGTATTTTCAACACCCTTTGACTTGAGCCAACCGGCCAGTTCCACGATGGCGACAACGGTTGGTTTGGTCGCTTTGGCAATCTCAACCGCGTCGGCCACATGGTCAAAGTGGCCGTGGGATACCAGCATCAGGTCAACTTTATCAACCTGTTTCAGTTCCTCCGGGCAAACCGGGTTGGTCTTTATCCAGGGATCGATCAGGATAATCTTTCCCTGGGGAGTGGTGATCTTAAAGCAGGCATGCCCAAGCCAGGTGATTTGTACGCCGTTCATTTGCATTTTGTGTTCAGCCATGATTGTGTTTTCCTCCTTGAAACAAATATGGTGTCATTTTGCTCCCTTGTAGGGGTAATGCATCGTTTTATCGCCTTCCCAGTTCTCACGCAGGCCTGGCGCTGAGAGATCCCAGTCCGGGCGAATTTTGCGCGTAACTTCGCGCAGGTCTTGCCAGAGTTCCGCCGCCGAGGGGCGACCCCAGAACCAGTAGCCATTGTAGATTTTGTAGATCACCAGTCCTGGCTCAAGTACCAGTGTGTGCGGGATCATGGGATTGTGATGCGGGTCCGTGTACTCTTGAATGTCGAGGTCCTGCTGCACCTTGCGCCCCGAATCCGACAGAAACGTCCACTGCGCGCCAACACCATCGCGAAACTCGTTGGTTTCGAGAATATTATCCGTGGAGATGGTGACGATTTTGGTGTAGGCAACATTAATCTTGGAATAGAATGCCGCCATTTCAAGGTGCTGCTGGTGATCCTTGGGGCAATAATGCCCACGCGAGAGAATGAGGATCATCGGGTCAATGCTTTGCAACTCGCTGAGGCGCCGCCGCGTTCGCGTGTGGTCGGTCAACTCGTAGTCGGGAAAGCGCGCACCTGGAACGATATCTGAACGCATAGTAGTGAAACTCCTTAGCCTAATACACCAGAAGAATAACGGGGGCGAATCTCTCTCCCCATTTCGAAACGATCAAAGGCGAAATGCCGCATATCAACAGGTTTCGTGCCGGTGAGGATGAGCTGCGCCATCATCTGGCCCACACTGGGAGAGAGTTTGAAGCCATGCCCGCTGAAACCAGCCGCGCAGTATAATTCCTCGTAAGCAGGAAGGCGGTCGAGGATGGGATGGAAGTCGGGGGTGTCGTCGTAGATACCTGCCCAGCCGCCACGGGGAACGGCGCGCGCCAGGGCGGGAATCGTGCCGCCGGCCCTGGTTCGGAAATGGGCGATTTCTGGCTCGGTCAGACCCTGGGCGTAGTTGTCGGGATCGCTCGGCTTGAAAACGTTCTCCGATGAGCCGATCAGGGTGATACCGCCGATGTCTGGCCGCAGGTAAATCTCGCGCGTCAGGTCAAGCCCTACCGCGTGCAGGCCCTGGCGACCACCAAAATCGTTGGGGCGGCGCAAGGCGATCATGGGATGACGGGTTGGCTTGATGGGCAAGATCATACCCAGAGGTCGCACCAGCGCACCGCTCCAGACATTGGCTGCTATCACCACTATCGGAGCCTGTACATCTCCCTGGCTGGTCTCTACGCCCACAATATGCCTATCCTGAGTGAGGATGCGCGTGACCGTGACACCCTCGCGGATGTGCGCGCCAAGGTCACGAGCGCGCTGAGCGAAGCAAAAGGTGGTGGCTATGGGATCCGCCACCCCCGTTTCTGGTTCGTAACAGGCCAGCGCAACGCCCTCTCCACTGTAACCCGGCGCGGCCTGGCTGACCTCGTCCGCGCCAATAAAGCGGGTATTCACCCCTTGCTCCTGCTGCATCTGCACATTTTCGCGCAGCGCATCCTCCCCATCTTCGCCGACCATCACAACCATACCGGTGGTGGTGAAACCACAATCGCCGCCGATGACATCGTCAAAGTGCTGGAAAACTGCGAGGCTTTCCTTTGCCATACGAACGGAAAATTCGTTTGAGTAGTGCTGCCGCACGATAGCGCCCGAACGGCCCGTTGTGCCATTGCCAATGGCCTGGCGTTCGAGTAAGACAACCTTGCTGCCTCCCTGTTTTGCCAGGTGATAGGCGATGCTGGCGCCCATCACTCCCCCACCGATGATAACGATATCGACTGTCTCGGTCATGGATGAATGCTCCTCCCTACACAGAGTATCAGCCATACATAAAAATTGCAAGGTTGATAATAGCCTGGAATAATTTGTAACCTGTTCATGTTATTACCTATGAATAAACTAACAAAAGGTTAGCTCCATCGAGGTAGCGCCACCGGCGTTACTTTTCCCTTGACAAGCAGAAAAGGCAAATGGTACTCTTCTGATAGTGCTTATTTATAGTAAGTTGATAGACATAATCAACAAAAGCGAGAGGTAAGAAAACATGGGTGATGCATCCCGCGAAATTATGCGGCAGGCGCGCAAACAAATATCAGAATGGACGCCTTCGCAGGTGAACGAAGCACTCGCCAACCAGCACGAGGCCAGGCAAGACGAGCAGGAAATTGTGCTTGTAGATGTGCGCGAGAAGCTTGAGTGGAACGAGGGACATATTCCCGGAGCCATCCATGTGCCGCGCGGCTATCTCGAATTGCAGATAGAAGAAGCGGTCCCCGATAAATCGAAGACGGTGGTGCTCTACTGCGCGGGAGGCGTGCGCTCGCTCATGGCCGGCGCGACTTTGAAGCAGATGGGCTACGCGAATCCGATCTCTATGTCGGGCGGTTTTGGTTCGTGGAAAGGCAGCGGCTTGCCGTTCGTGCAGCCGCGCACGATGAGCGAGGCGCAGGCGAAACGCTACAGCCGCCATTTGCTCGTCCCCGAAGTGGGTGAGCAGGGACAGTTCAAGCTGCTTGACTCGCGCGTATTGTTGATCGGCGCGGGCGGCCTGGGTTCTCCCGCCGCTTTTTACCTGGCCGCGGCCGGTGTCGGCACTATCGGCATCATCGACGCTGACGTGGTGGAAGAGAGCAACCTGCAGCGTCAGATTTTACATAACACGCAACGTGTTGGTCAATATAAGGCTGAGTCGGCGCGCGAAACCATCGAAGCGTTGAACCCTGATGTGAAGGTGATTACGTACATCGAGCGGTTGGACGAGAGTAACGTGGCACGCATCATTGCCGACTACGATGTCATTCTTGACGGCACCGATAACTTCCCCACGCGCTATCTCTTGAACGATGCTGCACTGATCGCCAATAAGCCGGTCGTGCATGGCAGCGTCTTCCGTTTTGAGGGCCAGTTGACGGTCTTCAAGCCGTATGAAGGGCCGTGCTATCGCTGTCTCTATCCAGAGCCGCCACCGGCTGCGCTTGCTCCAAGCTGCGCAGAAGCGGGCGTGCTGGGTGTGCTACCCGGAATTATTGGGCTGTTGCAGGCAACCGAGACGATTAAACTCTTGCTGGGCATCGGAGAGCCACTGGTAGGGCGCTTGATGACCTACGATGCGCTGGCGGGCGAGTTCAGCGAGTTGCACCTCTTCCGCGACCCCAATTGCCCGGCCTGCGGCGAACATGGCCATCCAGAGAATCTGCCGACCTACGCAGATGTGTGCGCTATGCCGGTGCGTTCGTAGAACGACATCCAGTTTGTAGGGGCGCGATAAATCGCGCACTTGCCCACAAATCGATAATCCTGAAAGGGCGCGATAAATCGCGCCCCTACGAAATAATGAGGAGTAATAAAGTATGGCGACCGTGCGTTTAGCGCCCGTTTTGCGCAGCTCTGTCGGCGGCTCGAAACAGGTGACCGCCCAGGGAGGCAATCTTACTGAGATACTGGCCGATCTGTACCAGCGCTTTCCGGCGCTGAAAGAGCAGATTCAGCCGGAGGAGAGTCTCAGCCGCTTTATCAATGTATATGTCAATGACCAGGATGTCCGTTTCTTGCAGGGACTCGAGACAAGCGTCAGCCCCAACGATACGGTCATCCTTTTGCCTGCGATGGCGGGTGGACGCTAACCCGCCAGGGGGAAATAGATGCGCTATAGCAGCATACTCGATACCATCGGAAATACACCACTTGTCGAGCTAAAGAGTTTTAGCCCGCGTCCCGGCGTGCAGATTTTCGCCAAGCTGGAGGGTGTAAATCCATCCGGCAGCATCAAAGATCGAATCGCTAAGAAGATGATCGAGGAGGCTGAGGCCAGCGGGGTACTGAAGCCTGGCTCTATTCTACTGGAGCCGACCAGCGGCAACACGGGCATCGCGCTGGCGATGATCGCCCGCGTGAAGGGCTACCAGTTTACTGCGGTCATGCCCGACAATGTGACGCAGGAACGGCGGCAGATGCTCGAGTTGTATG
This sequence comes from Chloroflexota bacterium, assembly GCA_005882595.1. Lineage (GTDB taxonomy): Bacteria > Chloroflexota > Ktedonobacteria > Ktedonobacterales > Ktedonobacteraceae > VBFM01. The sequence goes on along the minus strand of VBFM01000278.1, from coordinate 15,016 downwards.
GCGCGCAGATTATCTACTCTGATGGCGCGCTGGGCAGCAACGGCGCGGTGAAACGCGCGCAGGAGCTGGCGCGCACCGATGATCGCTATGTGATGCTGTACCAGTACGGCAACGATGCCAACCCGCGCGCTCATTACGAGGGCACCGCCCGCGAGATTATCGAGGACCTGCCCGACCTGGACGTGTTTGTGGCCGGACTGGGAACCGGTGGCACGCTCACCGGCAATGCCCGGCGCTTGAAAGAGTACAATCCAGCCATTAAAATCGTGGCCGCCGAGCCGCTGCAGGGCGAAGGCGTGCAGGGATTGCGCAGCCTGGAAGATGGCTTTGTGCCGCCCGTGCTGGATCAATCGCTGCTCGATGCCAAGATTCTGGTATCTGGTCGGGATGCCATCCGCCGCACGCGCCAGTTAAAAGATCAGGAAGGCATTTTTGCAGGCCCATCGTGTGGCGCGGCTCTACACGCGGCGCTGCGTGTCGCGGCCAGCATGGAGCGCGGCAAGATCGTCGTGATCCTCGCAGACGGCGGCTGGAAATACCTGAGCGAAGACCTGTGGACGCGCGACCTGGATCAACTGGAAGACGATTTAGAGGAAAAATTGTTATGGTAGATGGCGCGTCGTTCGTCGTGCGTATTCCTCAATCCATGTATGCAGAGATGGTTGCACATGTGGTAGAGGGTTATCCCAATGAAGCATGCGGAGCCGTTGGCAGCAAGAATGGCCGGGTAGTGAAGCATTACCCGACCGCCAACGCCGCCGAACATCCAGACGATTTCTCGATCATCGACCCCAGGGAGCTGCTCGATATCTTTGACGACATCGAGGAGTACGAGGGCGAGATGATCTACTATCACTCCCACCCAAAGAGCGAGGCCTATCCCTCCGCACGCGATAAAGAGTGGGCCAGGCGCAACAAATTGCTCTATATTATTTTTTCCCACCAGTTCTATCCCGAGCCGCCCTATGCCAGGGTGTTTTTGATTGAGGATGATGATGAGGTGGTTGAGGGGAAGATTGAAATAGGGTAGCTGCTCACACCCACACTGAAAAGATAATCGGGCCCATTCTGTAGGGGCGCCCCTACAGAATGGGCCCGATTATCTTTTCAGTTCCGATTGCCTGTCCCCGACGAAATCACTCTTGCAGCAGGGCCTGGAACTGTTTGCGGTCGAGCTGTTCTTGTTCCATGAGGGCGTCGGCAAGTTTGATTAGTTGATCGCGATGATCTTGCAGCAGGGTGCGGGCTATGGCGTAACCTTCGTTGAGGATGCGCTGCACCTCAAGATCGATGGTGGAGGCCATCGATACGCTGCTGGGCTTGTTCGCGCTTGGGGCCAGCATAGCGAATGCATGCTGGCGAGCGGATGTGAACTGGCCGTTGAGCGAGAGATTGCCGCGCTCGTCGGCGATCAGGGTGCGACTCTGCGCCGGGTTATCGACGCGCTGCATGTTCAGGCCAGCGCCGCCACCATCGGCGCGATAATCGGCGAAGACCACACCTACCTGCTCGCTCATGCCCCAGCGTGTGACCATGTTGCGGGCGATGTCGGTTACGACCTGCAGGTCGTTCTCAGCGCCGGTGGTGACATGGTCGGCTCCAAAGGTCAATTCTTCGGAAGCGCGTCCCCCAAGGCCTACGGCGATACGCGCCATGAGGGTCTGGCGGCTGTAGTTGTAGCGGTCTTCTTCGGCGGTGAATTGCGTGACGCCGAGGCTCTGGCCGCGCGGCAGGATGGTGACGCGATTGACGGTATCGGCTTCGGGCAGGTGATAAGCGACGAGGGCGTGCCCTCCTTCATGATAGGCGATGATGCGCCGTTCGCTTTCGCTCATCACAATGGGGCGCAGCGCGCCCAGTTGAATACGGGCCAGCGCATCCTCGAAGCACTCGTGGTTCACATGCTCCAGGTCGCGCCGGGCCGCGCATAGAGCAGCTTCATTGACAAGGTTGGCGAGGTCGGCGCCGCTCATGCCGGTGGTGAGACGTGCCAGGCGTTCGAGGCTGACTTCTTCGTGCAAAGGCGTGGCGCGTGTATGGACGCGCAAGATGGCTTCACGGCCAACGCGATCGGGTAGTGAGACGGTGATGTGGCGGTCAAAACGGCCCGGACGCAGCAGCGCCTTGTCCAGAATATCGACGCGGTTGGTCGCTGCCATCACCACAATGGATTGGCGAGAGTTGAAGCCATCGAGTTCGACGAGCAACTGGTTGAGTGTCTGATCTCGTTCGTCATTGCCCATGATTTTGGTGGTGCGCTTGCGGCCTACCGCGTCGATTTCATCAATGAAGATGACGCAGGGGGCGGCCTGCCTCGCCTGATTGAAGAGGTCGCGCACGCGGCTGGCCCCGACGCCAACAAACATTTCGACAAACTCGGAGGCGCTCATACTGAAAAATGGCACGCCTGCCTCGCCGGCAACAGCCCTGGCTAACAGCGTTTTTCCTGTTCCAGGAGGGCCAACCAGCAGCGCGCCACGCGGAATCTTTGCTCCGAGCCGCGAGTAGCGATCGGGACTGCGCAGGTATTGCACAATCTCCTCAAGTTCCTCACGCACTTCATCGATGCCGGCCACGTCGGCAAATGTGACGGGAGGCTCCAGGCGCTTGCGCGCGGTGGTGGTACCACTGGCCTTATTCATATTGAATGCGCTATCCGATTTATTTGCCGAGGACGATTGCTCAGTGGGACGTTTTTGCGTGAGAACCTCGTTGCCCTTTTCAAAGCGGCGCGCTTTGCTTTTTCCCATCTGGCTGAAACGCTCATCCAGGCCACGGGTACTGCGCCCCTTATTATTGCGCGGAAACAACATGAACCCGAGGATGAGTGTCAGGAAAAGAAATGGAATGATGCGCCAGATTAGTGACAACCACAGCGGCGGTTGGGCAGGAGGTAATGTACTCACGGTGACCTGTTTGCTGACCAGTAATGGTATGAGCGCCGCGTCACCAGTACTCGGCATGCGCGAGTAGACAAGCCGCGCCTGATCAAGCGCCGATGTCTGTGGAGTATTTGCCCATGTAGAACCGGCGCCAACGAAGCGATTGAAAGCCGCAAAGTCCGCGTTGCGTTGACTGACTGTAGCAGTTGGCTGCGCTGCATTTGCGGTCTGGGTGAGCGGATTCGCCAGTAAACCTTGCAAATCGCTCCCACGTATAGCTACCGCCAGCATATTGCCAGATCTGACCTGCGCTACAAATGTACTGTAACCAATGCTCGTTTCACCTGCCGGTGGGGTACTTATGACCGGTGCTTGAAACTGGCTAAATACGCCAAAAAGCAGGGCCACCAGACCTATCACCAGGATACTAGCCAGAAGAGCTTGTATATGTGTTCTCAGGTAGTGTATGACTTTTCGTCCATTTTTCATAAATGTATCGTGCCGCCGCCGCTCATCCCCAGATGAGAGGCCGCGGCTGCCCTTGCCGTCCATGTATTCACCTCATTACGACACCCGTACAGATCTCCAAGCGAGTACCGGCTCTGGCTTACCCACCGATCTGATGGAGGTAATAGCTTTGCTATTGCCATGCTACACAACAAGTTTTATTCTCCTGCGCCTTTTCACCAGCTTCGGTAAACAGAGCGTTCCCTGCAGGAGAATCCTTCTTTTGGGCCTGCGATAATATGCAGGAAAGAGGGCAGAAAACAATGAATAAATTTGAAATTCTGAAATTCGGTGCTTCTTACATGGACACTGGTCACTACATAGTTTACAGATTGTAGCGTGAACTCCCCAGAAAAGGAAGGGCTTTCAGTACTTTCTTCTCATTATAACGCGCTACATCGAATTATTTCTATGTTGTTTTTCACATTTCAACCTGTATCTTTATGCAGGCATTTCCCTATTAGGGTTCATCAACAAGCAGGTAGATACAGGCGGATATACCACATCTGTAGGGTGGGCAATATATCCTTTCTTTTATTTATACGCTAGAAGTTACCTGTTTAGTTGCATGGTAGTTCTCACGTACGGTGAGGACAGTAATTACACGTTGCTTGCGTCAAAAGAGATACGTTTAGAAAACGAGCTGATTTTGTTGATATCATGGACTGACCGGGGCGCATCCAAATCGGGAGCCGTATGTAGGGAGCACAATGATGAACCTTATTTGAAGGGTGGTTTTAGTGCCCCCCAGCGGGCGACGCAAGCGTCCCCTCCCCACATCAACCCCACTCCCGCCCCTACGGACGATATTCGCGAGTGCGAAAATCGATGCTATAGAAGATGCCAGCAGCAAATGTCCTTATCTTGACAGCTTGTCAAGCAAATCCTAATGAAAAATAATATTCTCCTGCTTGATTTGCTTAGATCATATGCAGTACAATGGGTTTATGAGCGGATTCAACTAAAAAAGGATGCATGGACAGGCGCTTGTTTAGGGGAGAGGTGAGCCATGACAGTCGTTGGAAGAGAACAATCTATTGGCGAAAGCCTTCGACAGCTTCGCCGGCAACAAAACCTGACACAGAGTGAGCTAGGTGGCGAACGCTACTCGAAGTCTTATGTCAGCGCGCTCGAACGCGATAAGATTACCCCGTCTTTCCAGGCGCTCCAGTTTTTCGCGGGGCAACTAGGGCAATCGGACGACTACTTCACGACGTTGTTCGAGCAAACCGAGCATTTGAAGCAGCTGGCAGTCCTCTATGAGCAGAGCCACATCAATACAGGCGAGCGGCATCAGGGGGGGAGTGGGATTTCCTGGATGTCTTGCTTACAAGCGCTCATCATGTTGATTTGCATGCGCTGAAAGAACTTCCCCCGCTCTCTAACGAGGCCATCGCGACCCTGCAACCCATCAACCAGGCTCGTTACGCTTTTTTGTCGGGTCTGGTCGCACAGCAGAAGCAGGACTACGACGCCGCTCTGCATGCCTTCGAGTCCGCGCTGGCGCTCGCACCGATGAAACACCATGCAGCTATTCTCGATGCACTAGGGCACAACTACTTCCTGACCCACGCCTACGCAACAGCGCTGAACTATCACCTGCGAGCATTTCGCTTGCTTCAAAAGGAAGCGCTCGACGATGTAGAGCCAACGCTGCGCCTGGATGTTGCCCTGCATTGCGGGGATGACTATCGCTGCCTGGGAGCATATCAACAGGCCTGTGAGATGTACGAACAGGCACGTGGGCATTTCAACGCCGAGCAGATAGCTTACACTACTACGACCCTGGCCGCCCCCGGACGTGAGGAGGCCTCGTTAGAAGATATACAACCCCTCTTTCAACGCGCGATTAGCTTATTAGTACAGAGCCGAAGTGTCTACCAGGTCAGCGGTGATCGCTTAGGAGAGGCAGTAGTCCGGCTGACGCTCGCCCAGGCAGAGTTAGACTTCAGCACAAGTCAAAGTAAGTTGGTCCGGCAACGCACGAGCAAGGAACAAAAACTGCTTGCAGCGCAATGCGCCTCTCTACTTGACGATGTGGAAGAGCATTGTCGTCAGATCATATTGGGCTGGCAAGAAACGTCCGGTGTGCCGAGTACGTCTGCTGTGGAGCTGGATGGTATTCTCTATGCCGCCCTGGCTGATCTCACGCGCGTCTATAGACAGCGAGCAACCCTGGCTCGTTTGAATGGCCATAAAGAGACATTTTTACGAGAAAGCGGGCTTATGTCCTACCTCTGCCAGCAGGTGCTTGATATGTTCTCTCAACCTGCGTTCCCCTGGACCCTGCTGGAGAATACCTTATCCATGCGAATGGATCCATCAGCTTTCCTTCCCCCGTCCCTGCCACGCTTGCCCGGTCTAGAAGATAGTTCCAGGAACGTCCCGCACAGCCCTATCAGCCAGGTAGAAGTGTACTCTGCGGCAGGAGAAGTCGCCGAGGAACTGGGGCGCGCCGCGGAGGAACATAGCTTCGCTCGCGACTGCTATATGCAGGCCAATGCATTTTTTCTGTCCGCGCTCAATTCCGCAGGTTCGGTCGTGACACAGGGGGAACGCGATCCTGGATATACGGTACGCTGCCATCAACGCTACATCGCCGCTCTGGAGGAACGCTTCACCGATGCCCCGGATATGTTGGAGGAAACCGCTACGACACTCTTGACCATGCTGAAAAACTCGCTCCACCGCTTGTCAGAGATTATGCTACCTCTTAACTTGAACGCGCATTAATTACCCATCACCTTTAACAGGCGCTCCAAAGGATAGCATCACCGCCACTCGCTTTGATACTGCTCTCCTTCTCTCAGACATGCACGTAGCAGTGGTTTGGCACGCTGAAAATAGGTTTTGGCCGTGGCCTCGGGTATGCTGAGCCTCTCCCCGATCTCGGAGAAAGTCATTTGAGAAAGATAACGCAGAGCCACGATTGAGCGAAACTTGGGCGGCAGCACTCGAATAGCCTGGCAGAGGCGCTCCTGCACTTCGTGCTGTTCTGCCAGTTCTTCAGGAAGAGGGCCGACATCGGGAATGGCGAAGAGCATCGAGTACTCGTCTTCATCATTATCCAGTTCAAGCTCCGAAAAGTGTGCCACTCGCCTGCGGCGTAACTCATCAATGCAACGATTGCGCGCCACCTGGAACAACCAGTACTTGAGCGGTTTGTTCGCGCGAATCGTCGTAAGGGAGAGATAGAGTTGAAGCAATACCTGCTGGTAGATATCACAGGCCTGGTCATAATCACCAAAAAAGTGATAGATAAAGTTAAAGAGCGACGCGCTATAGCGATTGGCCAGCGCTTCAAAAGCTTGCTGATCTCCTACAAGTGCCTGTTGAACCAGGTCACAGTCCGCAATCACTTCGTATTGTCTGGCAGTGTTCTCTCGTATCTGCATGAGAGACACCTCGCTTTCTATGAGCAGGTGCATCCGAGTATTAAACTTTTTCTATGGAATTCTTTTGATTTTCTTCACATAAGTAAGCACGTAATTCATACGTGGAAAGTGTCATCATTTGAGGGGTTCAAAGTAGGGGGAGCGAAAAGAAAAAGGTGCTTCCTTCGCCGGGTTTACTCTCAAGCCACATACGGCCACCGTGCTGAACGATGATCTGATGGGCAATGTAGAGTCCTAATCCCAGGCCTTCGGCTATGGAGCTGCCAGTCTTCTGCACACGATAGAAACGATCGAAAATGCGAGACTGATCTTCCGAGCTGATGCCGGGTCCCTGGTCACGCACAGACACGATCACTTCATTGGTTTTGCGCTCAATGCCAACCATGACTGGCGTTTCGGGCCCACTATACTTGAGGGCATTGGTTAACAGGTTATTCAGCACCTGCTCCAGCCTCCCCTCATCCCAATTGCCAGTAATGGCCTGCTCGCTGGCCTCCAGCTTGAGCGGGTGAGTCGCGATGCTGGAATACTGCTCAACCACTCGCCGTACCAATGCAACAATATCGACATGTTCCTGCTTAAACAACTCCAACACATTCCCACTAATACGGGTAATATCGAGCATCTCATCGATCAGGTTGGTCAAGCGATGTATCTGGTGAATGATGCGATTCAGAGTCTGCGCGTCCTGAGCGGAATCCTGCTTTTGATCTGGCACGCGCCCCGTATTTGCCTGGCGCTGCAGCTTGCGCTGGAGCAGTTCAATATTACCCAGGATGGCGGTGAGAGGGGTGCGCAGTTCATGGCTGGCGAGCGACAAAAACTCATCCTTGAGCTGGTTCAAGCGCTCCACTTCCTCGCGTGCGCGCGCCTGCTCTGTGATCTCCACCGCTGATACCAGTAGAAAACGAACGGGTTCCTGCGGATCCTTGTCTGGAATGGGCGTGAGACTCCAATCCCAGATGGTTTCTTGCTCATCCGAGGGAAGTTTCAAACGCACCTCGGGTACGCGCATCGAGTCTCGGCCGCTCCGTACGGCATTCCAGGTCGCAGTTATTTGCTCTTCTGGTATAAAAATGCTCAAATCATGCCACCTGCGCCCTATTAGTTCATCTACTTCTATTCCCTTCACAGATGCTTCCATATGCATATAGCGCGGGCTTGCCATGAGTAACTCAGCCGTGGCAGCATCATACAACGCCAATGCAGCTATTGCCGCGCTGTCAAAAATGAGTCTGAGCCGGGCGCGCTCCTCCTCCGCTTCCCTGGCGCGTTGTTCGGTTACGTCTATGGCATAAATCACCACGCCGCTTACTTTCCCATTCCCATCGTGAGTGGGCACGATGGTATAGACAAAATAACACTCTACAGGTTCGCCCTGCGCCCGGGGAAGACGAACAAGGGTGCGAGGCGTGGTACGCGCGATATCGCGCTGGTAGGCTTCGTGTGCCATGCGCGTGATTGCCGCATCGGCCTCCCAGAATATATCAAAGACTTCGTCGAGCAGCCTGCCCTGCACAAGTCGCTCTCCCAGCAGGTGCGTGTAGTTTGGATTAAAGGCTTCAATAACCAGGCTGGGTCCTCGGAGAACCATAATATAGAACGGCGCAAGCTCAACCATTTCAGACAATCGCACCCGCTCGCTTTCGAGGATGGCGGTGAGTTCTTGCAATTCAGCCGTGCGCGCCCGCAGCTCTTCGTTGGTGGTCTCCAACTCCTCGTTGGTAGCCTGCAGCTCTTCGTTGTTGGTTTCCAGTTCCTCGTTGGTGGCCTGCAGCTCTTCGTTGGTCGTCTCGAACTCTTCCAGGGTGGCCTGCAGCTCTTCGTGAGTCAAGACAAGCTCCTCGTTGGCAACCTGCAGCTCCTCATTGGCGTCCAGCAGCTCTTTATTTACGTCGTTCAGGCGCTTATTCGCGCTGCTCAGTTGACCCATCAGTTGACCCTGTTCAGACTGCACAGCTTCCAGCTGCTTGCGAATCTGAACCTGATCTGTGACATCCATCACGCTGATAGCTGCCATGTCGGGCGCGCCCGCCTCCATCTGCATCAGCGCGATGGACAGGTTGACATAACGCCCATTGCCACCGCCCACGCTCTCCAACTCGACTTCCGGAAGAGAGGTGGCATTGCGCTCGCGAAAAGCGGTATCAATAGCGGCACGCACAAGCGTGTAGGGGATGCCGCGAACCGCGTGCAGGAAATCCTGTTCGTTGCCCATGTCGCGCAAGCCCAGGATGCGCCTGGCGGTTGCATTGGCCGTTAGTAAGTGGTATGAACGGTCGATGACCACGACTCCTACAGGCAAAAAGCGCAGCAGCAATTCATTGAGACGGCGTAATTGTCCAAGCTCAAGCGGGATCGTTGCAGCTTCTCGATCGTCAAGTCCTTTGTTTACAGTGCGAATGGAGGTATTGTTGCTTGTTTTCTCTCCACCTGCCAGAGTTAAATTTTTCAGGTTTGGATGGCGAGCGGCAGGGATAGCGCTGCCCGTACAACGATACACCTTCCAGCGCTTGTTGACAAGCTCGTAAAAGGTTTGTGTTGGCCGCACCGTCTCTGCTTTGCCCAGGAACAAATAACCGCTGGGAGAAAGTGAGAAAGCAAACTGGTTCAGCACATAGTCCTGGAGTTCAGGGGTGAAGTAGATCAGCACGTTGCGGCACAGTACCAGGTCGATGCGGGGGAAAGGCGCGCTGCGGCTTAAATCCTGCTGTCCAAAGATCACCATCTGGCGCAGCATCTTTGTCTTTGCAATACGATACCCGTGATCGGCGCGCTCGAAGTAACGATCGCGATACTCAGTCGGGACGCCTTTTAGCAGGTTTTCGGAATATAAGCCCCTGCGCGCGAAGTTGATAGCCGCCTCATCCAGGTCGGTGGCAAAGATTTTCACACTCCATTCGGGCAACTCTCCTCCCAGCATATCGGTCAGCAGCATCGCCAGCGAGTACGGTTCTTCGCCACTGGCGCACCCGGCTGCCCATAAACGCAGCACCCGGTCGCGTTCGCGGGCCTGGGCGATTAACCAGGGAAGAATGTCGGTTTTCAGATAGGCGAAAGCCTCGGCATCACGAAAAAATTGTGTGACGTTGATCAGGAACGACTTCACCAGGTCGCCAATCTCTTCTGGATGCACCTTCAAGTACTCTGTGTATTCCGTCATCGAGCGATTCTGGGTGAGGGCCATGCGGCGGCCAATGCGCCGCAGGATCGTCGATGTTTTGTAGGGACGAAAGTCGATGCTGGCCTGGAGGCTCACCAGCTCAAGAATCGCTTCCAGCATCCCTTCGGTTTTCGCCTCGACATGTGGGAGGCTGACCCCTGTCAGCAGATCGTAGAGCAGCTGGCCGATATGTTCGATATCGGCCACGAAGTCGATCACGGTGGGCGGAAGGGCCAATGGCATGGATGGGTAGCGCGCCGTTTGCGGGTCCTGCACAATCACCGTCCCACCCGCGTTCTTGACGTCCACTGCGCCAGTCGCGCCATCGGAGCCGGAGCCGGTCAAAATAACGGCAATCAAACGATCTCCATAGACCTCGGCAGCACTGGAGAGCAGCACATCGATCGAGGGTTTCGACCTGGTGGGTCGTATCGCGTGATCTTCATGCACCTCGACGTGACCATCCAGAATAGAGACTACCCGGTTGGCCGGAACGACATAAATACTTCCTCGCTCAAGCCGACTGGTGGTTGTCACCAGTTGAATGGATAGCGAGGTACGCCTGCGCAGAATCGTATCCAGGTTGCTGGGCCGATTGGGATCAAGATGCTGGGCCAGCACGATGGGCGCGGGAAAATCCGAGGGCAGGTTACTCACAAGCACTGAGAGCGCTTCGACGCCTCCTGCAGAGGAGCCAACCACTACGAGTTCACCGAGATTGACATCTATATTCTTTTTCTCACCCTGGAGAAGTTCTTCACTCATCACATGCTCCCGCGCGTATAAATAAGTACGCCAGCACTGGAAAAACAGATAGGAAAAGTTGCGTGCTGAATTCAGTTACACTATATCTGCGCAGCCCTCATATGTCAAGCTTATTTCAACAGCGACACCAGGGTCTGTGAATGATTACCAGGAAGACAATTTGACTTCCAGGGCGACCGCGAGGGTCGCCCGTACAATACCAACTTGCCTGTGTTCCACGTCCCCGTATATTGTACGGGCGACCCTTGCGGTCGCCCTGGCCGCCCGGGTCGCCCTGGCAGGCGTCACTATTCAGATGCCTGTCCGATGGCGGCCTCTGGAATGCTGACCGGTTTCTCCTTCTCGAAGACCTGCTGGATGAGCCTTGCGCGTTGTTCAGCGCCTCGCACCCGCTCTTCATAGAGCCTTACAAGGCTTTTCTGGCCACGTTCGCTCGCTCGTTTCGCCATGCGGCGCGATAGGCTGGCGTTCTCTTCCAACGTTTTGAGCGCGGTCCACAATGCATCTTCGAGTTGCTCAACCTGCGCCGCCTCAACGCTCTCAACGGAGAAGGCGTGGCCAACGCGGCAGCGAAATCGCAGTAAATCTTGATCCCGGAGTTCCCAGAGTACGCCGCCGCATTCCGGGCAGGAAAAGGCTGAAGGCTTTCCCACTCGCTCATTGGTGGAAAATACGGCGTTATCTAGATTCATCTCGACATATTTGACTTCCTCTTCCATATCTTCTGGCACGGGGTACGCTCCTTCCTCACCAGCTTGTTGATGGGCCAGGCGTTCTAATCGCGGTCCAATATCGGATAGCGATAGGCAATAATCGATGTTGACGTGCTCCAAAGCGCTCCTGGGCATGCTGGGATAGAGAGCCTCTTTCGGGTTCTGAACAATAGCAATGCCACCGCGCTGCTTGATGGCATAGAGTCCGGCAGTGCCATCATCCAGCGCGCCTGTCAGCACCACCCCGACTACTTGCCGGCCATACGCCAGGGCCGCAGAGCGAAAGAGCGGGTCGATGGCGGGCCGGTGCCGGTTTTCCTTCGGGCCGCGTACGACACGGACATACCCGCGCGCAACTAAGATATGATGATCCGGCGGAGCTATATAGATGCACCCTGGAGCGATGCTTTCCCCATTCCGGGGGTGTACCGCTTCAAGCCGACCTGAACGACTCAGGATGTCTGGGAGGAGACTCGGACTTTGAGCGGGTATATGCAGTACCATGAAGATTGAGGCGGGCAGATCTGCTGGAAACTGTCCAACCAGTTTTACAAGGGCCTCTACCCCGCCGGCCGAGGCTCCAATAACGATGATGTCGTGTCCGGGCATGTTGCTTCTCCGTTTCTGTACAGATACTCTCTTAGACACGTTTGATAGCGGTATCACGTGTCATCATACGGTCATATAGGAAAGCGCTTTAGGGCTATCAAGCCCGAACAGTGGTCAAATTGTACCACCAAAACGTGAGGAGAATCAGCAAGCAATCAGTTGCAACCTCATAACAGATTTTTTTACATGCTTAACTCGCTTCTCAAGCCGGAGGAAATCAGTTTGCAAGAGTAAGAGAGAGGAGTCGGGTGGTATACTTTCTGCAAGAAATTAGTATTTCGGTGA
>VBFM01000278.1:0-2493 GCA_005882595.1 Chloroflexota bacterium | reverse complement strand
CGAACGGCTCTCTTTCTTCTCCAGCATCTGAATAGGAACCAGCACCAACAGCTGATGAAGCTGCGCGATCTTTTTCTGCAACGCTTATCACAAAACAGTCTATACTAGGACAAAATGGAACAGATCACCTCTTCGATACCCTCCTGTTCCATGAATTTCAAGTCATCCCAGGTCATTTTTTGATTCCCTATTTTCTCCCACGCTAGATGTCGTTCTGGCCTGAAAACGAAGTAAGAGGACACACTTCATTTGGGGATGAGCAAAAATTCACTTGACAAAAACTTCGTCAAACTTCTTGAGATATAATACAGCGAAAAGGATGACGTTTCATTGCTCAAAATGAGTGAGAAGTTAGATGCCATCAGAATACTGCGAGGGAGAAAAAAGATGAGATATCGCTCGAAGGTAAGCATACTGGTGATGGCAATCCTAGGGATTGTTTTTCTGCTGCCTCTTGTGTGGGGAATCTTCTTGCTGATCCACCCCGCCACAGTAGGTCTCTGGTTCGTCTTTTTCACTTTCGTCTTGGTAGATGTGTTCTTGTTCATCCTCATCTTTCCCACGGATTATGAGATCGCTCCTCCTCTTTTACGGATTCGCAGTGGAGTCATGCGGGTCAACATACCGCTTACCTCCATTCAACACGTGGTTCCCGACCACTCTTTGGGAAAATTTGGCGGCTTGTCATTTGCTTTGTCACTTGATCGTTTACGGGTTGATTACCTGAACGAATGGGGAGGGGCAGCGTTTGTCTATATCGCCCCCAAAGACAAGGGGAGATTTATGCAGGAATTGGCTACCAAGACGCCATACCTAGAATTCAATGGTGGGCATGTCATCCCTCGCAGGTAATCGTTCGCCTATTCACTAGGATAAAAGGCGCAACCATGCCCGATGGCTCAATCCATCCCGAAATACGATGCATCCCCTGCCAACTACCGTCAACAGGGGAGAGCTAGTCTTCATCTAGCAAGTCAATTGTCTTTGTTTCAGCTCCTATTGCTTCGCTTTCCTTAGAATTTGAACCCTCCGAGATTTCCCAGGTTGCCCAAACCACCAAGGGCATCCTTCACTTCCTGCGAAGAGTTGAATGTTTTCTCAGGAAGGTGTTCAAGCATACCCATGATCTGTTCATTCGCCCCGTGTTGTTGTGCAAATTGAACGAGGTGAGATTTGCCAATCGGATAGGGAACATGGTCTAATACTTGAGTCATCTGTCCAAGGTCAAAATTCATCAGGGTGCCTTTCTCTCTTCTGAGTATCGTACTACAGACTTCTTGTTTAAATGCCATCCCTGAGATTGGGGATAACCAATTGGTACACGAGCATCCGTAGGAATATGTTTCATTGACTGAGGGATCATATGTTTTTGATACTTGAAAAAAACAGGCTCATCCTCAATTTAATGATGTAGGAAGCCAGCAATGGTTGGGGTGAAGCTATAATTTGAGGAAGAAAACCGGGGCACAAGCAGTAAGGGCAGCAACCATTTGGAGTGCGAGGATGAGCAGCGCCTGCTTTGGCTTCTGCGGTACATACTTGAGAGCGAAGAACGCCACGATCGGTAGCTGCGCAGCCATGAGGATCTGCCAGAGATGAGCAGCCGTTCCCTCATCGGTCTCATGGACAACGCCGAAAAGAGCAACGTGACCGAGCACCAGGGCGAGGGCAACCAACGACATTGCGACTGGCAAAAAGGCGCTGGGCTGTCTGATGGTTGAAGTCATAGTAATCATGATGTCTTCCTCGCTTTTCCTACGGACGTTTCTGCTGAAAGGACTGCGATCTTCTACCTGGTGAAAGTATACCAGAGGCATCGCCGTGAGGCGACCCCTCATGTGTTCTTTGAGGAGCACTTAAGTGCTGTGAGACGAAAGGTTCTCCTCATCCACTTGTCGCTACGCATCACTAAAAGTACAACAAAGCCACCACTGGGGCCTATTTAAATGAGCAAACAATTCGTCCATCTGGAGCAAAAACTGCGCTGAAATCGAATCCTCGTGAGTCACATGGGCATAAGAAACAGGTGTCTGAAAAGAGAAAAGAGGGCAGGGGAGTTGTAGTTCCCCTGCCTCTGTGTCGTTACCACGGAAACGGGCCATAGGCGAAAAGCTGCATCAACAGCTCGTAGGGGATCGTCGTTAAGGTGCCTTCACGTAGTACATTCATGATCTGCTGATGCACTGCCTCTGCTGGCCGATCACCAATGACCGCAATATGCCAAAAATTGGGAAGTACTGGTGGGGGGAGTTGAAAAGCAGAAAGGTTTACTTCATCCCGGTGAATGATCTCGCGAATAACCTGATACACCGCTGTCGCCTCATGGGGAAAGCTGGCGACATAATAATACGCCCGGTACGGTGCCAGGGATGCGCTTGTATGGAGTCCTTCACCCTTCGCATGACGCGCTACACGCTCTGTTTTCACCGCATCTATCAATGGCTTTGGTGTAAAGCTGTGATCGTATTCAATGGCTGAGGGGAGTTCTTCCAA
>VBFM01000393.1:0-5517 GCA_005882595.1 Chloroflexota bacterium | reverse complement strand
TGTCTCAAGCTCTCCTGATTCCTGTACACGTAGCTGCTGGACGCGAAGTTCCGCTTGTTGTAACAGGTCGTGACAATGTTTGGCTAATTTCATGCCTTCTTCGTAATAATGCAGCGCGCGTTCGAGCGGCATGCGTCCATCTTGTAGGGCTGCTACGGCTGCCTCAAGCTGCGCGAAGGCTTCTTCGAATGATAATGTTTCCATACGCGATAACCCCTTCCTTCATAGTATGGGTCTCCAACCCCAGGATTATTTGAGAGCACTTTTAAGCATCCTGCTTAACTTTTGCTTGAATCTGTCCGTCTGTTACCTGTATGGTGAGTTCGTCACCTGGTTGGACGTGCTGGATGCTGGTGACAATATGTTGATCGGCTGTACGTCGAACGACGGCGTATCCGCGGGCGATGGTCAGCAAAGGGCTGAGTGAGTGTAAACCCAGAGATGCCCCGTTCAGGCGTTCGCCGCGCAGGGAAAGATGGTGCTCGATGCGCGTCTGCAAGAGCGCAGTTGTATCATCCAGTCGCTGATGGAGGCGTTCAAGCTGCATTTGTGGGCTGAAGCGCTGTAAATCGCGTTTCGCCTGGTCGAGTTCCTCGCGTTTGTCTATGAAATAGGTATCCATGAGCGTGGTCAGGGCATATTGATACGCCTGTATCCTGACTTGCCAATCGGTAATATCCGGGACGGCAGCGGTAGCGGCGGCGGTTGGAGTGGAGGCGCGGTGATCCGCCACAAAATCCGCAATGGTGAAGTCGGTTTCATGGCCGACACCGCTGATGACGGGAATGCGGGATCGGGCAATGGCACGCGCTACGACCTCTTCGTTAAATGCCCAGAGTTCTTCGATGGAACCGCCACCGCGCCCAACGATGATGACCTCGGCTTCACCATGTTGATTCAGGAGATCAAGGGCGTTGGCGATGGCGAGCGGAGCTTCCACGCCCTGCACGGATGTTGGCGAGAGGATAACGCTTGCCAGGGGATAACGAGTGCGCAGCACGCGCAACATATCGCGCAGAGCGGCTGCCTGCGGAGAGGTGACAATACCAATTACAGCGGGCTGCGCCGGAAGTGGACGTTTACGTTCCTCGTCAAACAATCCCTCGGCCGCTAAGCGCTCTTTCAGCTGCTCGAAACGCAGGTAAAGCGCGCCGTCACCGATAGGTTCAATGCGCTCAACGTACAATTGCAGTTTGCCATCCCGCTCGTAGAGCGAGATATGACCATTGGCGGCGATTGCCATGCCGTCACGCAGGTCGGGGGCGGATGAACGGAGACGGGCATGCTTGAAGAAGACACAGGGCAACTGGGCTTCGGCGTCTTTGAGGGTAAAATAGCAATGGCCGGAGCCATAGGTTCTACAGCCGGAGATTTCGCCGCGCACCCAGACATCCTGCAAGATTTCGTCTGAATCCAGCATCACTTTCATATAACGAGAGACCTGGGTCACGCTCATTATGGATGGAGCATCGAGAAATAGCATTA
Source organism: Chloroflexota bacterium (assembly GCA_005882595.1). Classification (GTDB taxonomy): domain Bacteria; phylum Chloroflexota; class Ktedonobacteria; order Ktedonobacterales; family Ktedonobacteraceae; genus VBFM01. The sequence continues at coordinate 4,032 of VBFM01000393.1, read as the reverse complement.
TGCTCCCTCTGCGCTCTCAATGGTCATGAGAACCTGACCATACTCTACCGGCTGCCCATCGTGTACGAGGACGTCAACCACACGCCCTGCTACGCTTGTTTCCACCTCGTTGAGGACGTTGAGGGACTCGATGGTTCCAACGAGCTGGCCTACTTTGACGCGATCACCGACAGCGACTAAGGCTCCTCCTCGTGGCTTGGCCCATACATGGAACGTGCCGACTAAGGGCGCCAGGACTTTGTGTTCCGTTGATGGCGGCGTGGGAGATGGGGTAGGTGTTGGCGCTGATACGGCGGTGAAACTTACTGCCTGAGACTCGCCGGGTTGATTGTGTGTCTCTGGCGCTTTGACTTTACGCAGCACCAGGTGTATACCCTCGGCAGCGCGTTTCAGCTCTAACTCAGATACATCGCTGCGATCAAGAGCCTGTACGAGGCGCTGCAACTGCTCGATACTGATGACAGGAGCGGGAGCATCGACTTCAGAGGAATGCTCCACTTCTCTTGGAATATTGAGTCCGTTTCCATCCATGCTCATTCTCCCTAGGCGCGCTCGACATACCCACCAGTGGTGGTACTGACGCGAATCATATCTCCAGTCGAGATGAAAAGCGGGACCTGCACCACCAGGCCTGTCTCGGTTGTGGCAGGTTTGGTACCGCCTGTCGCGGTATCTCCCTTAAAGCCAGGCTCGGTATAGTCCACGCGCAGTACGATTTTTTCGGGAGGCTCGACAGATATCGGTTCGCCATCCAGGAGGATCAGGTCCAATTCCAGGTTGTCGATCAGGTAATTTTTGGTATCGCCGAGTTGCCCGCCGGTCAAAATAATATCATCGTAGGTGTTCATGTCCATGAAATGATACTGATCGCCATCCTGGTACTGGTACGTGACGGTGCTGCGGTCAAGGGTGATGCGCTTAAATTTGTCGCCGGCGTCGCAGGTGCGATCAAAGGTTGCGCCGGTGCGCAGGTTGCGTAGCTTGAGACGGACGATGGCGCCGCCGCGCCCCATTTTCACATGTTGCCAGTCGAGCACGCTGCAGGGCTGCCCTTCAAATTCGAAGGTTGCGCCTTTTTTGAATTCCCCTGTCGATATCATTGGAACTACTCCTTTATTCCTGAATCACCAGATTTTTTGGTGATTGTGTTAGTACTTCGCAGCCGTTTTCTGTAACCAGCACACAATCCTCGATGCGTAAACCTGTCCAGCCGGGGATATAGACGCCCGGCTCGACGGTGACGACGGAGCCCGCGGGAAGGATCATGTCATCGGGTGCACGTTTTGAAAGTGTTGGGGCTTCGTGGATCTGTAAACCAACGCCGTGACCGGTGCTATGGATGTAATACTCTCCCAGGCCTGCCGCTTCCAGTACATCGCGAGCCAGGGCGTCAGCTTCTTTGCTGGTTATGCCAGCGCGGATGCCTGCTTCACAGGTCTCTAGAGCTTTGAGTACGGCATTGTAGATCTCCAGCATGCGTGGTTCGGCGGGTTCACCCAGGCAGATGGTACGCGTCATGTCGGCACAGTAGCCCTGGTAGCGCGCGCCCATGTCGATGGTGATGAGTTCGCCGCGCTGGATACGTCGCTGTCCAGGATGCGCGTGAGGCATTGAGCCGTGTGGACCTGATGCTACGATGGGTTCAAAAGAGGGGCCATCGGCGCCCAGTTCGACCATGTAGCGTAGGATTTCCCATTCGATTTCTTTTTCGGTCATACCAGGTTCTACCCAACGGCAAATATAGGCGAAGGTCTGGTCGGTAATGGCGATGGCCCGTTTCAGCAACTCTACTTCAGGGGGCTGCTTGACTATACGAAGAGTGCTGACGAAACTCTCTTCAAATGATTGGAGGGTGAAGACATTCTGTCCTGCTGCATAGAGCTTCTCAAATTCAGCAACGGTCATAGCGTCTGCTTCAAAGCCGATTTTCTTCCAACCATTCTCCCTGGCGACGTCTACGATGACCGGCATATATTCACGCGCCTCTGGTACAATCACCTGCCAGCCGGTAGCTTCTTTCTCGGCAACTTCTTTATAGAGCGGGTTGGTGAATAATAGCTGCTGCTGTTGTCCAACCAGCAGCATGCCCGCGCCCTCGTCGTCGTCGTTGAGCCATCCGCTCAGATATGAACGATTTTGGGGTTGTGTGACCAGGAAGGCATCCAGCCCTTGTGAGGCGAGCCATGTACGAAGCTGAGTGAGGGGTTGTGAACTCATGCATTACCTTCTTTAGCGTTTTGTTGTTCGCGCACCAGTTCGACCAGTCCTTCTAATGCGAGCAGGTAGCCGCGCCAGCCCAGGCCAACGATGTGGCCCCGGCAGACCGGTGCAAGCATGGAATGGTGTCGAAAGGGTTCACGCGCGTAAATATTGCTCAGGTGTACCTCGATAACCGGTGTTTTCACTGCTGCCAGGGCGTCACGCAGGGCGATTGAGTAGTGCGTGAGCGGGCCGGGGTTGATGATGATGCCGTCGGCTTTCTCCGCGTGCTGCTGGAGGTAGTCGATGATGGCTCCTTCGTGGTTCGATTGGAAGCTCTCTACGGTCGCGTCCAGTTCGGCTCCACGTTTTTGTAGTGTGCTATGAATCTGGGACAGGGTGACGGTGCCATAGATGGCAGGCTCGCGTGTTCCAAGCGTGTTGAGATTCGGTCCGTTGATCATCAGAATGTTTAACATAGTCGTCTTGAAGCTTTCAAGCGTGATTGTGTGCTACCCCGGTCAAGCAAAGGATTTAGTATGGAGTATGATATCATACTTTGGGGAAACTGCACAGGGCTTGAAGAGCAGGGACTAAAATTTTACTTGACAACAATTGGGAGCGATGCTATTATTATGCCTGTCAAGGGCGATTAGCTCAGTTGGTTAGAGCGCTACGTTGACATGTGCGCCCTGAGACGCGTACCTTTCCAAGCCGCGATAGCGCGGTCACTCTGATACTCACTCTTTGGACACGGGCTGTTAGCTCAGTTGGCTAGAGCGCGTCGTTGACATCGACGAGGTCACAGATTCGAGTTCTGTACAGCCCACTTTTGAAGAGAGACAACCTCACAAGGGTTGTCTCTTTTTGATTACCGTGTGGTAACTACGAGGACATCGAGTGTAAAGCAGCGGCTTACCTTGCGCCGAAAGGTGGCAGGGGACAATAGCAGGCCGTGAGCAAGGCAGGATGGGATAAGTACCTATACCCAGGTCTGTCAGCTAATCTCCATATGGTTAAGGCTGTATTGCTTGAACCCTAGCCGCGTGGGCTTCCGTGGGCCTCACGCTATGACGGTACTATTCGGCGTGTGTGGTAGTCCAATGTGAACGATGTCAGCACAGAGGAGAGTATCCTACCACAGCGACCCTCAATGAGAGGGCAAAGGCGAACGGGGAACCTAAGTGGAGACCAGGGAGAGTACGTAACCAGGGGATCACCTACGGGAGGAGACTCCTATGGTGACAGAACACCCATAGTACTCAAACGCTCAGGGTAATGCCTGAGACAAGGGGAAGGGGTGGAGAAGGTGCCTCACCGACTTGTTTAAGGCTGTCCCGGAGGGGGCATTAAGGCCAAGAATGAGGCTGGTGACTGGGCTACCCAAGCCACAGTAGGGAAATCGTAGGATGGATTTTGTAAAGCGTCAGTTTGTAGAAAACTAAATAAGGAGCAAAACCCACATGAGCAATGCGGGTAACGAGAACGGTCTGCAAAGATTGGAAGTTATCCGTAAACTCAACGGTGAAAACCGTGAGTGGGGTAACTCCGAACTCTACAGACTCATGTACAAGCAGGATTTATACATCCTGGCATACGAGCGTATCAAGAGCCATCCTGGAAATATGACTCCAGGAACGGACGACGAGACGCTAGACGGGTTTTCACTGGCGATGATCGACGAACTCATCCAGGAGATGAGAACGGAGAGATACCACTGCAAACCGGTACGCACGGCATATATACCCAAGAGCAACGGGAAAATGCGCAAGCTAGGAATCCCATGCACAAGGGATAAAATCGTGCAGGAGGTAGTACGGCTAATCCTGGAGG
>VBFM01000392.1:5623-10255 GCA_005882595.1 Chloroflexota bacterium | reverse complement strand
TGCTGCACTACTTCTATCACGAAGCCTTTGAGGCGCAGGCCGAGCTGAAGGATATACTCATTGCTGAGGATCAGGCCTGCTTTGAGGCAGAGTTTGTGGGCAGGCAACTGAGCGAATTTGCCGGAATTGCCCCCACAAGCAAGGAGATTCGCGTTCCTTTTTGCATTGTCTATGACCTGGCGCACGACCAGATCACGCGTGGGCGTATCTACTTCGAAACTGGCGTGCTGCACCAGCAAAGTAGCTGCGCATAAATCAAAGGCCTGATAATAATTCTATCCGGCACTTGCTTGTTGCCGCTTGAGACGGTGATAGTGATCAACCCATTGATCTGAAAGTCTATCTGCCTGTCGTTTCATGCGACGTTGTGCAAAGATGAGATTGTCGGGTATGGGTATATCCAGGTATTGGAGGATGTGGAGCGCGACAGTCTCGTAGTTGGCTGCCAGGTCTTCATAGATGACTCTATAGGGCTGAACGGCTGATTGATCAAAGTAGCGCTGACAGGCGCGTTCAAGTTCGACAATCTGCTGTACCAGGTGATCAATGGCAGCTAAATGAAAGTGCAGGTGCCTTTTTTGATGGTTCAAGTGATTTGTGGGGGATTCGTCCTCACGCCATGTCCAGGTTTGAATTGCTTTCCAGAGGGAGATGGCCTGCCTTACCTTATCGCTGCGAGTCACCCAGATGTAGTGCAGGTTGGGGAAGATGGTTGAGAGCAAATGGGGAGGAGACATCTCTCTATAGGATGGTATATCCCATAAATTGCTGATAAAGTCGTCAAAGTATCCCCACATCAACTTGGCGCCAAATACGCCATTGGGGGTCGTTCCCTCTTGTAGGACTTGAGCAAGGTAGTCCGCGTAGTTTGAAATGCTCTGGGTTGCGGTCGGTCTGTTATCGAGACGCGAGTGACCTCCTAATAACTCTGCGATCTCCGGACTTTCAAAAGAGGTAAAGTATTCTCCTGGCCGTCTGGGTAGTCCGCTAACTTTCAGGCTCTCGAAACACTCTTTTGGATTACCGGCGACACCAGTGTTGGTCAAAGCTTCACACAGAAGTGTGCTTCCACTGCGCGGGGTGGCGCAAATGAGGTAAGAACGGGTTGGATGCACTTTACCCTCCTCGATGGGTATGTATTAAGATTTGCCAGACTGACAGGCGACAGCGGGCGGGATGAGAGTCTCGGGTACAATCCTAGCCTTGAGTAGACAATAGCATATTTTTTTCATGCTTTCAAGTTATTTACGTCATTCCAACGCTTTATAGCCTGGTTGCAACGTTGGTCGCCCTGGCAGGAAGGAATGTCCCTACCCTGTACGAAGATGCTCACCTCCAATTTGTGGTAGAACCCCGAGTGGGGTTGCCGATATACAAAGAAGTTGTTAGAATAAACGTAAATTTTTTCCCACATATGCTACGAAGGAGCGATTAATGCATCCGTTTCGTCCGAACATTCTCTATCTTCATTCTCACGATACTGGCCGCTACGTTCAGCCATATGGGTACGCCGTTCCAACGCTCAATATTCAACGGCTGGCTGAACAAGGCGTGTTGTTTCGTAAAGCTTTCTGCGCAGCGCCCACGTGTTCGCCAAGCCGGGCGAGCCTGCTTACCGGCCAATATGCTCATTGTAGTGGCATGCTTGGCCTGGCGCACCGCGGTTTCTCTCTGAACGATTACACGCAGCACCTGCTTCACACGCTTCGCAAAGAGGGCTATCATTCGGCCCTGATTGGAGAAGAGCATCTTTCAAAAGATAGAAATGCTATCGGCTATGATTACGTCTCGAAGATCGAGGGATTCAATTCAAACGTTGTAGCCCCTGCCGCAATTGATATGCTGACCAAGGGACTTACTCAACCCTTTTTTCTGTCGGTCGGTTTTTTTGAGACGCACCGGGAATTTATGAAGCCGGGCACTCCTGGAGATGTCAAATATTCCAGGCCCCCCGCTCCTTTGCCCGATACCCCCGAGACACGGCGTGACATGGCAGCGTTTAAAGCAAGCGCCGCTGCTTTGGACCGAGGTATGGGAGAGGTGCTGGATGCCCTGGATGACAGCGGGCTGGCCGAGAATACCCTGGTTATCTGTACGACGGATCACGGCGTGGCTTTTCCACGTATGAAGGGGTATCTGACCGATCATGGCATAGGGGTGATGCTGATCCTATGCGGACCGGGAGGCTTTACAGGTGGGAGGGTACTGGATGCGCTCATTTCGCACATCGATATCTTTCCGACTCTTTGCGATCTGCTTGAGATCGATTCCCCACGCTGGTTGCAAGGAACGTCGATGATGCCCTTGATGCGAGGTGAGGTCGAGCAGATTCATGATGCTATTTTCGCGGAGGTGACCTACCATGCCGCGTACGAACCGATGCGTGCAGTGCGCACGCAGCGCTGGAAGTATATTCGTCGCTTTGATCACCACCTGGGTCCGGTGCTGCCCAATTGTGATGATAGCCCAAGCAAGGATGTGCTGATGGCGCATGGCTGGAAAGAACGCTCAAGGCCCCTGGAGCAATTGTACGATCTGATCTTTGACCCCAATGAGGCGTGTAATCTGGCAAATGATTTATCGGTCGCTGTTGTGCTGGAAGAGATGCGCACACTGCTGGACGACTGGATGTACAAAACGAATGATCCCTTGCTGCGCGGACCGGTTCCAGCTCCGCCTGGGGCCGAGCTGAATGATCCAGATCAAATGTCGGCGTCTTATCCAACCCGCTTTGTTTAATTGTTCCCTCATTCCCACTCGATGGTGGCAGGAGGCTTGGAGGTAATGTCATACACCACGCGGTTGACGCCTGGGACTTCGTTGACGATGCGGTGAGATATGCGGGCGAGGAGCTCGGGTGAGAGGCGCGCCCAGTCGGCGGTCATGAAGTCGCCGGTGGTGACGGCGCGCACGGCGACGACGTTGGAATAGGTGCGCAAGTCGCCCATGACGCCGACGCTCTGTAAGGGGGTGAGGACGGCGAAGGCCTGGCCCAGCTCGCGGTAGATGCCCGCGCGGCGAATCTCTTCAATGACGATGGCATCGGCGGCGCGCAGGGTCTCCAGTTTTTGTTCGTCTACCGGGCCGATGACGCGGATAGCGAGGCCAGGGCCGGGGAAGGGATGCCGCCAGACCCACTCTTCGGGGAGGCCAAGCGCCAGGCCGATCTCGCGCACTTCGTCTTTGAAGAGCATGCGCAGCGGTTCAACCAGTTGTAAATTCATGTCTTCGGGCAGGCCGCCGACATTGTGATGCGTCTTTATGCGCGTGGCAGTGGCGGCGGTATCGTGACTGGTACTCTCGATCACGTCGGGATAGAGCGTTCCCTGCGCCAGGAAGGTGATGGGGCCACCCTGTTCCTCCAGCCGTGAAGCCTCCTCCTCGAAGACGCGAATGAACTCTGCGCCGATGATCTTACGTTTCTGTTCGGGATCGCTCACACCCGCGAGTTTTGACAGGAAACGCTGGCGCGCATCGACGACGGCCAGTGGAATGTGCAGGTGGCGGGCGAAGGTATCGACGACCTGCTCGCGTTCACCGGCGCGCATGCAACCGGTATCAACAAAGACGCAGGTGAGTTGATCGCCAACGGCGCGATGCACCAGCAGGGCAGCGACGGCGGAATCGACGCCGCCCGAAAGCCCGCAGATGACGCGCTCTTTACTGTTTTTACCCACGCGCTGGCGAATGCGCTCAACGGCTTCGTCAATAACTGAAGCGGTCGTCCAGGTGGGGTTGCAGAGGCAGATGCGGTAGAGGAAGTTGCGTAATATGTCCTTGCCCTGCGGTGTATGGCTCACTTCTGGATGAAACTGCAAACCCACCATGCCCTGGGGTAACTGGATTGCTTTCGGTGCAGGCCAGCACAGAAAAGCCTGGAGGTAGTCGATCAACGCTGTCGCCGTGGCTCATCCAGACGGGTATGCGTAAAGGGGGGGGGGTACGCGGCTGATCGAGGGGATTGGTTTGAGCGGGCGTAGCGCCAATGCCTTCAAAAATGCGGAAAAGCTGCTCGTCCAGGGCTGCCTGGGCCAGCGTTTCCAGGGTGGCGGGACCGTATTCGCGGTGACCACTGGCGGGGGCGACATGTCCGCCCAACTGGTGAGCGAGAAGCTGCATACCATAGCAAATACCCAGGACGGGCAGGCCGCTCGTGAGAATGGCAGGATCGCATAGAGGGGCCTGCTCATCGTAGACGCTGGCCGGGCCACCGGAGAGGATGAAGCCGCGAATATCAAGATGCGGCTGCTCTTGCAGTTGCGCAAGCGTGGTTGTCGCGGGTACCAGTTCGCTGTACACGTGCAATTCGCGCACCCGACGCGTGATGAGACGGCTGTATTGTGATCCGAAGTCAAGCACGATAATGGCTTGCCGGCGCTCCTGGGTTTGCATGCATTTCCTCTATAGATGTTAGCCGCGTGGGCCGCCTGCGACATAGATGATCTGGCCACTGACGAAGCCTGCTTCTTCAGACGCGAGGAAGCAGATGACGTTGGCGACATCACGCGGCTGTCCGACGCGGCGCACGGGAATGGTTTTTGAGGCCTGGGCGATTACGTCGTCGGGGTTCAGGCCCTGGCGACGAGCTGTCGAGCGTGTCATTTCGGTATCGATGAAGCCGGGGGCGACGGC
>VBFM01000392.1:4391-5616 GCA_005882595.1 Chloroflexota bacterium | reverse complement strand
TGTGAATCCTTGCAGACCTGCTTTGGCGGAGGAATAGTTGGCCTGACCACGATTGCCGAGCGCGGATGTCGAGGAGAGCGAGACGATGCGCCCGTATTTCTGCTCAACCATGTATTTCTGCGCAGCGCGGCTGCAGAGAAATGCGCCTTTGAGGTGCACGTTCATGACGGTATCCCAATCGTCCTCGGACATTTTGAAGAGCAGGTTATCGCGCAGCACGCCCGCGTTATTGACGAGGATATCCAGGCGTCCGAAGTGGCCGGCCGTTTTGTCGACGGCGTCCTGCACCAGCGCGCTATCGGCGACATTACAGGATAAGACCAGGCCCTCTGAGCCAATTTTGCTCAATTCGGCAGCCACTTGCTCGCATCCTTCGGTATCAAGATCAGCGAGGGCAACGCGCGCGCCCTCTTCTCCCATGCGCAGCGCGGTTGCAGCTCCGATGCCGCGTCCCGCTCCGGTAACGAAGGCGACGCGCCCTTCAAGTCGTCCCATGTGACATCCTCCTTACAATAAATACAGTTGGCTTTACCTCTGAGAGAGTATATCACACGAGGGGACGATTACGACGATCAGGGCGGGGACTCGTGCATGACCAGGGCGGGGGCAAGCCCGGCCCGTACCCTATACGAAGGGCGATGACTACCAGGGCGGGGGCAAACTCACGCCCGTACCCACACTTATGGCGACACTACCAGGGCGGGGGCAAGCCCGGCCCGTACCCTATACGAAGCGCGACCCCGCTCTGGTGGCTTCCAGGCAGGTGACTCCGTGGGGACCGACTTCGGCGCTGTGTCGCACGTCCGGGGGCAGGATCATGCAATCGCCGGGGGCGAGGTCGATATTGCGCTCGCTTTCTGGTTGATCGGGGAGGATGAAACGAATGGAGCCGCGCACGCAATAGAGGACTTTTTCATAGCTGTGGCTGTGCACGGCGTAGGTGTCATTTGGGCCATTTGACCAGGAGTAGGGAGAGAGTCCCTGCTGCTGCATGCGGTTGCGCAGTTCTTGTTCCTGGGGCTGCGTTGCGTCTTGCCAGCGAATAATTTGCATGTTTGTTCACTCCTTTTGTGTGAATGGTAAAGATACATCTGTAGGGGCCGATGGGAGGGGACGCTTGCGTTGCCTGTGGTGGTTCCGGCGATCCCGACGGCGGGCGACGCAAGCGTCCCCTCCCATCCCAACCACGGCCCCCGCCCCTACAGAATAGAAGTTCCTTTATTAT
>VBFM01000392.1:0-4330 GCA_005882595.1 Chloroflexota bacterium | reverse complement strand
AGGTGAGTTGCCTGCGTGTGAAGTCGTGGATGGCGTATTTCAAGCGTTCGACCATCTCGGCTTCGCTGGCGAACTCGCCGCGCAGCAGGCGGCTGATGTAGCGGTATTCCAGGCCCAGGCTGTCCAGGCGTTCATGAGTGATGCCCTGCGCGAGCAGGTCGCGCACTTCCTGTACCATACCCTGCTGCATGCGTTCATCGACACGCGCATCGATACGGCTGTAGAGCACTTGGCGGGGCCAGTTGATGCCGAGCAGGAACACACGATAGAGTGGATCGGCGATACCGCGCTGGTCTGAGAAAGGTTTGCCGGAGAGCAGGCAGACCTCGAGGGCGCGTATCACGCGGCGCGGATTGCTGCGATCAATGCTGGCCGCGCTCCGTGGGTCTAAGGTTTCCAACTGCGCGAGGAGTTCGGAGAGAGGACGCTGCTCAAGCTGCGCTCGCAGTTCTGGCTGGGGGGGGATGTGCGGGATGTTCAAGTGATCTACGACGGCTTGAATATAGTGCGGCGAGCCGCCGACCAGCAAGGGCAGGTACTCCCGCGCGAGGATGTCATTGATGGCGGCGATGGCCTGCTGCTGGAAGCGCGAAACGGTATAGATTTCGGCCGGGTCGGCGATATCCAGCAAATGGTGCGGCACGAGCGCCTGTTCTTCGGGGGTGACTTTGGCCGTGCCGATGTCCAGGCCGCGATAGACCTGGCGCGAATCGGCGGACACGATCTCGCCGTGAAAACGCTGCGCAAGCGCGATACCGAGATTGCTCTTGCCAGATGCAGTTGGCCCAAGTACGACGATCAAGGGGGGAAGATGCTTGCTCACGGTGTTCATGTTCTGTATCACGGAGAGGGCTGCTTTTGTTGTATCAGGCGCCGTATACGCAGCACCAACGCCACGCCGATACCAATACCGAGAGCGGCTCCGAAAGGTGCGAAACACCCGTAGGAGAAACCGCTGGTAAGGGCGAATCCCAGGCTTCCGCCGACGACTACCGCCAGCGCGTACATGACCCAGGCCATACGAGTCATGAGCCAGATGCAGCTCTTGATAATCTGATCGCTCACGGCGGGAGCGGTCCCGGCCGTGGCTCCCGCAGCCGTTAACAGCAACATGACGAACAGTTGCAGCGGCGGGTGAGCAAGCGAAAGATTCTGCCAGATGATCTCGCCCAGACCCAGGAAGACCAGCGAGGTTACCAGGCCTGTGCAGACGCGATTGAGAAGGTCTCGATTCGTCCATGAACTACCCCAGTTCACGATGACGGCGCCCAATGTGGCGAAGATCAGCATGCCCAGTAAGACAACGGTAAACCAGGGAGGGGCAAGCACGGAGATCTTTGCCAGGGGCGGGATATGCGCCAGCAGGAGGTAGGAGAATGCACCTGCCATGAACGAGGCTGCGAAGGTGATGCCATGCCTCATCCAGACGCGTTGTCGGGGCGAGGCTTTCAGCATTTCCCAGCCGCCGCTGCCGGGCGCACCATATTTTGCCTTGAACTCGTCGTAGCGAGCATTCGTGTATGGCGAATTCAGCAAGTTCTGGCCAGCCATCTGCATGCCACTCGTCGAGGCTATGGCCAGGTCATCCTCATCATCGTCTAGAGCAGCTGCAGATTGCGAAGATGGCATGCCAGGGCGCGATGTGCCTGTCTGACCGGGCCTGGATGTTATGGTCGATGTGGTGGATGTAATGTAGCCCAGCACATCCAGTTCTACCATAACGGGTATTTCGCGCTCGCTGTCATCGGACTTGACGATAATGGTTCCGGTATAGTGGGTGGAACCACGCAGGCGCGTGCTATCCACGCGGATGCGCACAGGCGTACTCATGCCATCGAAGGTAGTGGCATCGGCAATGATCCACGACTCGACCGGGTGAATGGTGCCGCTGACCAACGCGCCTCTTGCGCCGCTGATGGTCAGCAATACGGGAGCGGAAAGTCCCGGATAGACCTGGCCGAAATCGATGGTTTTGGGCCGCACGATCACATTCGTATCGGGGCTTCGTCCAAGGCCGATGCGGCTATTGCGCAGACCGGGGATGCTCATACGCAAGGTGCTGCTACCCAGCCCGTTACTACTGCTGTCCGCCGCCTGTACTGCGCTCGTGGCGCGCGTGTGAGCATTTGGCCCCATCACGGTTTGCAAAAATTTGTTGACGCCCATTTCGGGGTCGCCAACGGTGGCGCGAATACGTTTGGTGGTGCGCGCAAGATCATTAGCCCCGATTTCTTGCAGCCAGGATTCGATCTCGCCGGAGAAGAGATAGCTTCCAGCTTCTTCTGGATAGCGGGCACAGAGTTCGGCCAGTTCTTCGGGTGTTGTGGCCTCACCCCCATTTTCAAAACGGAAGGTGTCAATGCCGAGCAGGGCTCGGCGGAAGACAACGATGCTTTCATAGCGGTCTTCTGGACTTAAAGACGTGGCTTTCTCAAGGGCGCGTGCGACCGGTGGTGAGACATATGGGAAGTTTTTATACACATCCGTCAGCCCGAAGCCCTTCTCGGATATGGAACACGTCATTAATTGAAAGAGGGTCATAGCCAGCGAATAGATATCTGACCGCTCGTCTGTCTGCGCGCCACCGTATTGCTCTGGCGGCGCAAAACCGGGCGTGCCCAGTAATTGGGTGTCAGCTTGTGAACCACTGCTCCTGAACAGGCGCGCGATGCCAAAGTCGATCAATTTGATGCGGCCAGTGCGCGTCAGCATGACGTTGCCGGGCTTCATATCGCGGAAGATGACGGGCGGCTGCTGGCTATGCAGGTATTCCAGCACATCGCACAACTGCCTGGCCCAACCAAGCACACGGCGTTCAGAGAATGGGCGCCCATTGCGTTCGAGCAGGTCTTCCAGCGTGCTGCCATCCACATACTCCATGACCAGGAAGTGGCGCGCATCTTCGGTAAAGAAGTCGGTGAACGCGGGCAGGTTGGAATGATTCAAGCGTGAGAGAATGCGCGCCTCGGCCAGGAAATTTTGAATCGCTTGTGGCCGCTCATCGGATGCAACCGTTGAGAGGCTCATCTCTTTGATGGCACAGAGCGTTCCTTTTTTGGTGTCCCTGGCCTGATACACGGCGGCCATGCCCCCCTGCCCAATGGTCTGCATAATGACATAGCGTTTATGCAGGAGAGTTCGCGGATTTAGCTGCCCTGTTTGTGTATTGTTTTTGCCGTTACCTTGCTGTGGGCTAATGATTCTGGACTCCCATCTCTCAGAACACTTTTCGTCTCCCAGTATAGCATACAATCTACGAGAGTTACTACTTAGTATGAACGGGTTTTGTAGGCTGCCATCACATGCCTAAAGTACGATTTATGCGCTTCAGCACGTATTGGTTCGTTATATCTACAGAATAGGACGTGAATCCTGGTTTTTTATAAAGAAACATGCCCGTAGATTGATACGACGATACAGGGAACATGAGTAAAAAATTCTGTAGGGGCAGCATTGATTGCGCCCAAAAGCCTACAAAAAATATATTCCAATCTATCATCCTTTTCATGGTAATCACCTTGATTGGTGGTGGGTTTGCGCTGCTCATTGGAGGGCGATTAGTTGTACCCACCAATGCTAGCCACACCGATGCGCTTATCTCCAGCGGCGATTTGAGCGTTGTTGGCCCTCCGTCATTACCAGCCGCGACGGTTGATGCTATTTTTTCGCGGCTAGGCAGTCCTATGGTCGGCACGGGCAAGCTGGTCGAGCAGACTTCTCGCTAGGCGAATATTGATGACGCTTTCGCACTCGCAGTATGGTGGAGGGAGACCAATGACGGCGAGACGGGTGTGGGACTGACTAATAGCAATCCAGGCGGCGTGCGCGGCAGCGCGGGTTATCCCTCAGCCTATAGCTATACCCTCTACCCAAGTTATTCAGCAGCCATTGCTGACTGGTTTCATATCCTGCAAATCAGGTATGTAGATCGCGGCTTGAGTACGGTGTACGCGATTTCGCACCCGTATGTAGGAACTTCAAATTCGCCATCCTGGGCCGGGAAAGTGATCGCGTTGATGCTGCAATATCGCGGCGAAGCACCTCCACCGACACCCACGGTCGCACCCAGCCCAACCATAGCGCCGGAAATGCTGCCACACCACAAGGTTGTCACAGACCCCGGAGTCACGAGGGTCTCCCAGCCGCAGAAGGGAATACAACGTTCATCAGCGACCTTTACGCTTTCAGATAGAGCACATGCAGCATCGACCGGGGCCTCGGCGCTTTCTGCTACGGTTGAATGGCTGATCGTGGCTCTGGCGCTTATGCTGGCAATTGCCGTTGCGCTGTGGGCAAGGTCGTTATCGGTGGGGGTGGGAGAGGTGTGGGA